>NZ_JBVVQQ010000021.1:0-135970 GCF_055811135.1 Mesorhizobium sp. WSM4817
TCGAGAGACTTTCATCTTGAGCGACCGGCCATCGGAATGGGATAAATATCTCCTCGGATCGGTTCTGTTTATAGCGCAATCCTGAGCGACGGGGCTGGTCCTTCAGCGCCGCGAGCAGATTGCGGTCCATTTATGTGACAGCGCGGCAGGGCTTTCTGCAGCCGCAGCTTTATTCCCTCAGACTTCGCGCCACCAGCCGCGCCACGCTCGGTCCGACCAGCAGCACGACGAGGAAGCGGGCCGATTGCAGCGCCATGACGAAGGAGATGTCGACATGCTGTGCGGCGGCGGCGATGATGGCGACGCTGTCCATGCCGCCGGGGCTGGTCGCCAGATAGGCGGTCAGCGGATCGATGTCGAGCACATGGCTGAGCATGAAGCCGAGGCCGCCGCAGAAGGCGATGAGGATGATGATCGAGCCGACGATCTGCGGCAGCGCACGCGTCGCGTGCCGCAGGATAGCCCTGGTGAAATTCAGGCCGATGGTCCAGCCGATCATCGTATAGAAGAGGGCGAGCAGCCAGGGCGGCAACTGCATCGTCACGTCAAGGCCGAGATGCACCGCAGTGCCGAAAATGAAGGTGCCGAGGAAAAACGGTGACGGCAGCCTGAACAGCTTGCCGATGAGGCTGCCAACGACCGCCACGCCAAGTGTTGCGGCAAAGGCAGTTGGATCGATCGGCGGGAACCAGATGATGGCCGGGGTCTCGATGCCTGATGTGGAGACCCTTGCGACAAGTGCGGCAGTCATCGAGACCAGGATGACGCGCAGATATTGCATGAAGGCGACGAGGCGCTGGTCGGCGCCGAAGGCGCCGGCCATCAGCACCATGGCGGTGGCCGCGCCCGGCGATGAGCCCCAGACCGCGGTGGTGCCGGGCAGGATACGCCAGCGGCTGATCAGCCAGCCGAGCAGGCTGGACGCCGCAACGGTGGCCACCACGACGCCGAGGAACAGCGGCCATTCCTTGTAGAAGAGCGGAAAGATGTCGGCGGAGATCGAAGCGGCGACAAGGCAGCCGACGATCGCCTGGGCGGCGCCGAACAAAGGGCGCGGCACACGCACCGTCGCGCCGTTGGTGCCGGCCAGGATCGCCGCCAGCATCGGCCCGATCAGCAGCGCTGCCGGCAAGGCGCAGAATTCCAGCGCGCCGGCAAACAGCATCGAGAAGATCAGCAGGGCCAGCCACTGCCAGACTTTGGGTATCCGCGCCAGATGCTCGAGGGCCGGCGGGTTGGGGGAAGAATCCATAGACGGCTCTTAGATGGGTTGCGGAAAAATACGAACCGTTTTTGCCGGGGAGTATGGTGGCGGATGGTACAACGCCTTGCATCGCGATCCTTCGCGCCCCCCTCTGTCCTGCCGGACATCTCCCCCACGAGGGGGGAGATTGGCGGCTTCAGCGTCTCGCCCACTCTTGCACCATCAGAGATTGGCGAAACCCGGGATGACGGCCGATCTCCCCCCAAGTGGGGGAGATGTCCGGCAGGACAGAGGGGGGCGCTGTCCCGCCGGCCTATCCCCCTCAGCTCGCCTTCGCCGGCAACCCAAACCCACCAACAGGGTGCGTTTCCACCTGGAACTCGAACCCGGCGATGATCGGCCGCGCCTTGGCGATCGCTGCCTGGACTTCCGGCAGTTGCAGCGAAGCCTTGTGGCTTGCCTGGTCGGTCCATACCTCGGTCACCCAGATCGCGTCGGCATCGGCCGGATCGGTGGCGATGATGTAGCTCAGGCAGCCCGGCAAGGCGCCGGTGCTGGCAAGCAGGACATCCATCATGGCGTCGCGCTGGCCGCGCGTCGCCCGCAGCTTGCCGATCAGACCGTACATTGCCGGTTTCTCCGTTGCCTGTTGCGACAAGTATGCAGGTCGCCGCTCACGGCATCAACTGGCCGCCGTTCACCTCGTGGCCGGCGATGCAACCGCTCAACAGGGCGGACGAGAGGAAGAGATAGGCCGACGCAGTCCTCGGCCGTGCCGGCGCGGCCCTGCGGAATGGTGGCAACCATGGCCTGCTCCTCGGTCGAATAGCGCTCATGGAAGGGGGTCGCGATGCTGCCCGGCGCCACCGCGTTGAGGCGAGCCGATCAGATCCTTGGCCATGCCGCGGGTCACTTTGGAGACGAGCCGAGCCATAAAGACCGGCGCCGCCGCCGGCGCCATTGCGCGCCGCGATCGACGAGGTGTTGACGATGAAGCCGCCCTGGCGTTTCAGCCATGGCATCGCCTTGCGTGATGCGGTCAGCACGGAGCGGGCGTTGATGTCCGGGTCGTAATGCGCCTCGGTCAGTTCGGCTAAGGCACGCGGCCGAGGCGGCATTGTTGACCAGGCCATCGAGCCGGCCGAAATGTTGTGCGTGACGACGCGCTCGACATCGGCAACGATCGAGAAATCGCCCTGGACCGGGAATACCTCGCCACCGCCGTTGCGGGTGGTTTTGGCCAGGTTTTCGCCGACTTGAATTGTAATGCAGCGCGACGCGGCATTTCTGCGCGGCGTAGGCCAGTGCAAGTGCCGCCCCGATGCCGGTCGCGGTGACCAGCACCGCCTTGCCGGCGAGGTCGCCAAAGTGGGGGTGACAAGGGCGGAAGTGACAGGGGTGGAGGTGACAGGGGCGGTTGTGGTGGCTGGCATTCCTCCGGGGTCCTCCTGCTCTTCGTAGGGCCTCGCCGTGCTCATGTTCAAGTCCGTAGAGGTTCAGGGCCGCAAATAGGCGTAGCCCTGGCGCTGCAATTCGGCGAGCTTGACGACGCCGCCGGTCGCGGCGGCATGGAAGCCGTCGAGCAGATCGGTGAGCGCAACGTCCATGCCCTGCATGGTATTGGCGCAAGCATGCGGGGCCAGCCCGTCGCGAACCAGACCGGAAAAACGGCTGGAAATGGCAGCCGACGCGCTCTTCGCCTTGAAGGCGGCGAGTGCCGGTCCGTGCACGACCAGCACGATGTCGACCTTGCCGCCGGTGCCCTCATAGTGGTTCTTGATATTGCTAAGCGCGAAGCCGACCTTGTCGAGGTCGCTGAGGTGATAGGCGACCTTCTGCCTTTCCTCTGCCACGGTCGCCGCCTTGACCTGGCGCAGCCCGAGAAGACCGGCGGCTCCGGCAAGGCCGGCGCGGAAAATATCGCGGCGTCGCATCATGTCGTTCTCCAGCATGTCCTCGCAAATTGCGTGGCTTCGGCCCCGATCCTAGCATAAATTGACGTTACGTGGTGGTCGGGCGAAGAGTGGTCGGGCGAGGAGGGGCACATGATATTGAAGACCATTCGGGGGAAGACCATTGTGGGGAAGACCATTGTGGGCGCCGGACTTGCTGTCGCCTTGCTGGCCGCTGTCGCCAGCACGGCCCTTGCCGACGATACGCCCGAGCTCACCGAACTCAGCCCGGACGGCAAGGATGCCTGTTTCGGGCGCATCTACGATGCCGCGCATCTCAAGGTGCACCCGAACCAGAAGGTGGGACGGATTTTCTTCTACCATGGCAGCGATCCGGTGAGCCCTCCGACCGAGGAGCCGAGCAGTGGTCCATCCGGCTACAACGGTTTTCTGGCGACGACGGTGCGCGGCGCCAACAAGCCCGAATGGGTCGGCGGCTGGTGCGGCAAGGATGATCCGCAATCGGGCGACATCCATTGCGGCATGGAATGCGACCGCACCATGGCCCTGGTGAACGTCGACGAAAAAGGCCGGCTGATCGTCTCCGGCGTGCATCGCAACCTTTATCTCGATGCCGGCGCCGAGGATGAACTTGGCGAAAAGGAGTTCGCCAGGCAGGCACTCGGCACGGAAGACGACGGCTTCCGGCTCGACCGCATGCCGGCGCAGACCTGCAAGGCCGAATTCGCGCGCATCGATCCGGTCGATCCGGCGCTGGGAGCACCGCTGCGCGAGCGGCTGAAACCGGACCAGCCGTTCTGCTACGGGCGCGACTACGATGCCGCGCATCTCGGCTCGCATCCAGATCAACTTACCCACACCATCCGGGTTTTCCGCGGCCCGATCGAGCTGGCCGCCTTCGCCAAGAATGGCGATACTGCAAACTGGCCTGATGGCGCCGACATAGCCATTTCCGTCACCACGCGCCAGAATGCCGTAGAGGTCACGCAGAGCTACAGTTGTGACGGCGAAGCGGACCAGTGGCGCTGTGTGGCGAGCGGAAGGACGAGCGACTTTTCCTGCGACATCGCGGCCAGGGAAATTTTTCTGCGTCGCGGCGCCAACGGCACGATGATGCTGGCCAATCCCAACAGCAGCCTGCCGATCGTCGACCTCTGCTCGAAGGCGACCGTCGGCGAGACCGCATCCGACGACAAGGTCTATCGGCTGGAGCCGATGCCGCAGGCTGCCTGCGCGCCTTGATCGGATCCGAATCCTTGGTTCGGAAATTGGCGGATATGACGGGAGCTGGATGGAAATGCGCAAGGCAAACGCGTTCTGGTCGGTCGTTCGCAGGCGGTGCGCCTGCCAATCGCCAGCGCCAACGATTAGCCAGAGACCAACATGCCTTCGTCATCCCAGGGCGGAGTGAACGCGAAGCGGAGCGCAGACCCTGGGATCCATGCCGTAACATCCGCCGAAGAATGCAGCAGTTCGGAATGTGTCGTCCTCCGTTCCGGACCCGTCGTGACGAAGAAGCACTCGATTCTGGTCCGCCTTCGTGTGCCACAGAGGTAACGGCATGGATCCCAGGGTCTCCGCGACGTCGCTTCGCTCCTGCTCCGCCCTGGGATGACGAGGGAGGGGTGTTGCGGCCATCTGCAAGGGGCGATTTTGCCACTGAAGGGACCATCGACGTTCGCTGCCGCCTCACGCGAACGGCACGGCCGTCGTGCCCCTGGGCAGTTTTGCCTCGTCATCGGGCTCGACATGGATGGTGACGCGCACCGAGCGGTTTTCCGCCTTCAGCGCATCCTCGATGCGGTCGCAGATGACGTGGCTGGCGCCCACCGACATGTCGGCGTCGACGACCAGGTGGAACTCGATGAAGGTGGCGCGGCCGGCAATCCGCGTCTTCAGATCGTGGACTTCCAGCGCGCCTTTGCAATTGGCCGAGATGATGTCGCGGATGCGCATGTGCTCCTGCGTGTCGACGGCGCGGTCCATCAGACCGTTCATCGACGAGCCGATGACGTGCCAGCCCTGCCACAGGATGTTGAGCGCGACGATGACGGCAAGAGCAGGATCGAGCACTTGCCAGCCGGTCAGCACGGCGCCGACCAGGCCAATGAACACGCCGACCGAGGTCGCCACGTCGGTCATGATGTGCCTGCCGTCGGCGACCAGTGCCGGTGACTTCTCGGCACGGCCGGCACGGATCAGCGTCAAGGCCCAGAAGGCGTTGATCACCGTCGCGACGCCGTTGATGGCAAGGCCGGTCCAGGGCTGTTCGAGCGGCACGGGGTGCCGCAAGGACCACCATACTTCGTTGAGGATCAGCAGGGCTGCCAGCACGATCAGCACGCCTTCCAGGACAGCCGAGAAATACTCGGCCTTGTGATGACCGAACGGATGATCCTGGTCGGCCGGCTTGTGGCTGACCTGGATCGCCCAGTAGGCGGCGGCAGAGGCAATGACGTTGACGATCGATTCCAGCGCGTCCGAATACAGCGCCACGGAGCCGGTGACGTACCAGGCCGCCAGCTTCAGGCCGAGCACGACGAAGGCGAGGATGATCGACCAGAAGGCGAGGCTGGCGACCTTGCGCTTGGCGGTCGCCTTGATTTCGGCTGTTGTCATTGAGGAAGCCGCGTTCTTCGGCGCCCCCCTCTGTCCTGCCGGACATCTCCCCCACAAGGGGGGAGATCGGCTGTCATGGATGACGTCGTGCGAGATATTCGGGCTAGATCTGCAATGCTTGAGATTGGCGAAAGCCGAAATGAGAGACAATCTCCCCCCAAGTGGGGGAGATGTCCGGCAGGACAGAGGGGGGCGACGTAGGGCGCAAACCTCAACACGGAAACTCCTCGCCCTAAGCCGCCTTTTCCTTGGCCTTGCGCGGCAGATGCGCAACGATGTTCTCGATGATGCGCATGCCGGCATTGTGGCCGAGCGTCATGATCGATTCCGGGTGGAACTGCACTGCGGCGATCGGCTCCTTGCTGTGCTCGAAGGCCATGATGACGCCTTCTTCCGTCTCGGCCGTGACGACGAAGCCGTCGGGCAGCCGCACCGGATCGGCGAAGATCGAGTGATAGCGGCCGACCGTCACCTCCTTGGGCAGGCCGGAAAAGATAATACCCGGCTTCGACACGCGGATGCGCGACGGTTTGCCATGCATCGGCACGTGCAACTGCCGCAGCTCTCCGCCATAGGCCTCGGCCAGCGCCTGCAGGCCGAGGCAGACGCCGAAGATCGGCAGGTCGCGCGCGCGGGCCCGCTTGATGGTGGCGGCGCAGTCAAAATCCTTCGGCGTGCCGGGACCGGGCGACAGCACGACCAGGTTGGGTTTCAGCCGGTCGAAGACCTCGTCCGGCACAGGCGTGCGCACGGTCGAGACATTGGCGCCGGTCTGGCGGAAATAATTGGCCAGCGTGTGGACGAAGGAGTCCTCGTGGTCGACCAGCAGGATGTTGACGCCGTCGCCGACGCGCGCGGTGGCGCGTTCGGTATCGGCGGCATTGCCTAATTTGGCGTCGCGGATGGCGGAGATCATGGCGGATGCCTTCAGTTCGGTTTCGGCTTCTTCTTCCTCGGGAATGCTGTCGAAGAGCAGCGTGGCGCCGGCGCGCACCTCGGCGATGCCGTCCTTGATGCGGATGGTGCGAAGCGTCATGCCGGTGTTCATGTCACCGTTGAAATTGACCATGCCGATCGCCCCGCCATACCAGGCGCGCGGGCTCTTCTCGTTCTGCTCGATGAAGCGCATCGCCCATAATTTCGGCGCGCCGGTGACGGTGACCGCCCAGGCATGCGACAAGAACGCGTCGAAGGCGTCCATGCCTTCGCGCAGCCGCCCCTCGATATGGTCGACGGTGTGGATCAGCCGCGAATACATCTCGATCTGGCGGCGGCCGATGACGCGCACCGAGCCCGGGTCGCAGACCCTCGACTTGTCGTTGCGGTCGACGTCCGAGCACATGGTCAGCTCGGATTCGTCCTTCTTCGAATTGAGCAGCTTCAGGATCTGCTCGCTATCGGAAATGGCGTCGCCGCCGCGCTTGATCGTGCCGGAGATCGGGCAGGTCTCGACACGGCGGCCGTTGACGCGCACGAACATCTCGGGCGAGGCGCCGACCAAATATTCGCCTTCGCCGAGATTGATGAAGAAGGAATAGGGCGAGGGGTTGATGGCCTTCAGCTTGCGGGAGATATCGGAGGGCGGTGTCTCGCAGCGCTCGTAGAACATCTGGCCGGGCACCACCTCGAACAGGTCGCCGCGCTTGAAACTCTGCATCGCCTTGCGCACCAGATTGGCATATTCGCCGGGCTCATGGTCGCCGCGCGGCGGGATGCGGTCGGCGGTCCTGAACGGCTCGACGATTTCGTCGCGCGGCAATCCCTGTGTCGAAAACCCATCGCTGGAATAGTCGTAGCGGTCGGTCCAGGCCTTGGTCGAATAGTGGTCGACGACCAGAATCTCGTCGGGCAGGAACAGCACGAGGTCGCGCTGGCTTTGCTGGCGCTCGAGCTTGTAGTCGACCGGATCGAACTGGAAGGCGAGATCGTACCCGAAGGCGCCATAAAGACCGAGATTGGCGTCTTCCTCTGTCTTGAACAGAGCGGTGATGGCGCGCAGCACGGTGAAGACGGAGGGAACGCGGCTGCGTTCTTCTTCAGTGAAAACACGGCCGGGCCTGGCCACGTCGAGGCGGATCAGTCTTTTCGACGTCTCGGCGATCGTCACCTCGTCAAGGCCGCCGAGCGCCTTGCCGACCACCGGCAGAAGCATCTCGCCACGGCTGTTCAACGCCTCGATGCGCATGGCGCGGCCACGCGCCGAGATCACCAGCGGCGGGTCGATGATGGCGGTGTCCCAGCGCGTATAGCGGCCGGGATATTCGTAATTCGACGAAAACACGGCGCCGCGGCGCGCATTCAGCCCGTCGACATAGGCGTCGATCGCGCCTTCGTAAGGCCGGTCATGGCGCTCGCGGGTAATCGTCACGCCACCCGCCGTGACGAAGCGCTCCGCCCCGTTCTCCAGAATTTTCGTCATCATTGCCGTCTCCATCAGCGTCTTGGCTATTTCAGCGTCTTGGATATTTCAGCGTCTTGGGGGCAACGGACCCGGGGCATGGCTTTAAAAAAACAAATGGCCGCCCGGACATTTCCGCTGCGGCCACCTTCCATTTTTCACGCGCACGCGTTCGAACAGGCCGCTGTCAGCGAGCCCACCACCAAACGGTCTTGATCGAGCGCATGTTCATGGCGATTCCAATAGCGGCGATTGAACGGCCGCGCAACTGGATTCAATGAGGGGCCTGGAGAAGGGGAAGGGGGAGGGCGTGGAGAAGGGCATGAGCCGCTCAATCCTCCAGCGTTCCCGACCGTGCATCGGCGCTTTTCCTGTCGCCGACCAGCTTCAGCAGATCTTCGCCGGCGCGGATGATGCGCCGGGAACGCCGTGTCAGGATGATGCCCGCCTGCGGCGCGAACAGCTGGGTGCGGCCGCCGGCTTCACCCGGCGCATGGACGATGGTGGCGAGCAGCGCGCCTTTTGCCACACGGTCGCCGGGCTTCACTTTGTAGAGGACCGCGCCCGCCCGCGGCGCCGGCATCATGTCGATGTTTTCGAGCGGCGCGACGAAACCGGCGAAGCTGCCGGACGTGGACAAGGCCTGGTCCAGGACCACGCCGCGCCCCACCAGCAGCCGATAGAGCCCTTCGGCATCGGCGCCGGCCAGAGCGCCGTCGACATCGAGTATGCCGCGATACTCGACCGTGGTGGCGACGCGCCGGTCGAACCGCGCCACCTCTGCAGGGACCTTCAGATACGGCGTGATCGAGGCGCCTTCGAAGGTGCCGTCGGTATCTTCATCCCACAGGACCACCGCATCGACGCCCATGGCCGCCGCACAATCCGCCATGGCCGGCCACAGGCTGGTATGGACATAGAGGTAGGCGAGGCCCTCGTCGTCGCAGTGCAGGTCGAGCACGATGTCGTGGCCGATCGACAGCTGCAGCAGCCGCGTCTTCAGCCGCTGATCGGCAGTGCCAAGCGTGGTGTCGGGCAACAATTTTACGTCAGGCGCGGCCAGCAGCGGAAAGCCGCGGTTGAAGTTGGTGCGCGTGCCCAGGTGAAAACGGCCCTGGTGCTCGCCGAAATGATACTGGGCGCGGCCGATCGGATTGGCTTGCGGCACGACGGTGATATTGCCCTTGATGCGGCCTTCGGCTTCGGCCTTTTCAAGCATCGGCATCAGCGCGTCGATGGCGACGACCCCCGGCAGTTCGCCGGCATGGAGTGCGGCCTGCAGATAGGCCGAGGATGCCGCCTTATCCGCTCCCTCGAAGCGGAAGACCGGGAATTCGTAGCAAACGCCTTCGCTGTCGCCGGCAATGCGCTCGATCGATTTCTGCATGATGATCCTCCAGGAAAACTCATGCCCTTTCGTCGACACGCTGTCGATTGGTCCAGCTTTTCACGTTATGGGCGCAAGGCTCTCCTCGGCCGGGCGCGGCTGCCCGGCCTATGCCAGCGGCTTCAACTCCTGGGCAATGGTGGGCAGAAGTTCCGAGACGTTGGGGTGGATGTGCATGGCGCGCGCGAGCGTGCTGATCGGCGCCTTGGCGTACATCAGATCGAGCACGCAGTGTATCGCCTCGTCGCCGCCGGGGCCGAGCACCGAGCAGCCGAGGATTTCGTTGGTGTCGGCATCGGCCAGGATCTTCATGAAACCTTGCGTCTCGCCTTTCTCGACGGCACGGCCGACGCGTGTCATCGGGCGCTGGCCGACCAGCGCGCGGCGGCCGGACTTTCTTACCGCTGCCTCGGTCATGCCGCAGCGGCCGAGCGGCGGGTCGGTATAGAGCGCATAGGCCTCGATGCGGTCGCTCACCCTGCGCGGGTCGCTGTCGAGCAGATTGGCGGCGACGATCTCGTAGTCATTGTAGGAGGTGTGGGTGAAGGCGCCCTTGCCGTTGCAGTCGCCCATCGCCCAGATGCCGGGCACGCTGGTGCGAAGCTGGTCGTCGACGACAATGAAGCCGCGTTTGTCGAGCTCGATGCCGGCCTTGTCGAGGCCGAGATCGTCGGTGTTGGGGGTCCGGCCTACTGCCAGCAGCACATGCGAGCCGACAGCCGGCGCCTTGCCGGCCGTGAAAGTCACGGCAATGTCGCTGCCCTGCCTGGCGAAGCCGATGTCGCCGGCGCCGAGATGAACCGTGATGCCTTCGTTTTCGAGGATGGACAGAATGGCGGCCGAGACATCCTCGTCCTCGCGGCCGATCAGCCGCGGGCTCTTTTCGATCACCGTGACCTGTGAACCGAAACGGCGGAACATCTGCGCGAATTCGAGCGAGACGTAGCTGCCGCCGACGACGACGAGGTGGCGCGGCAGCACGTCGAGATCCATCATCGACGAGTTGGTCAGGAACGGAATCTCGTCGACGCCTGGCAGATCAGGCACCGAGGCACGGCCGCCGGTGTTGATGAATATTTTGCCGGCGCTCAGCAGGTCGTCGCCGACGCGCACGGTATCGGACGTCTCGAAGCGCGCATGGCCGCGATAAAGCGTGCATTTGTCCATGCCGGCAATCCAGCTTTCGAGGTTGCCGCGGGCGTCGTCCGACACCTTGTCCTTGCGGGCCTTGATCGCCGTGTAGTCGACGCCGACCGGACCGGAGAGCGTCACGCCGTAGTCGGCGGCGCGGCGGGCGAGATGCGCGGCATAGGCGCTGGCGACCATGGCCTTGGTCGGCATGCAGCCGGTGTTGACGCAGGTGCCGCCGACCAGCTTTCGCTCGATCAGCGCCACGCTCATGCCGGCCGCCGTCAGCCGGCCGGCGAGCGGCGGGCCGGCCTGGCCGGCGCCGATGATGATGGCGTCGAATGACTTTGCCGTCATGCCACCGCCGCCACGATCAGCAGACCGCCGACGATCGCCACCGCGTCCTCGATGAAGGCGGCGGGCTGGTCCTTGCCGAAAGCCAGCGCCAGGCGTTTGCGCAGTTCGGCGCCGCCCAGCGTGCCGATCACCGCGCCGATGGCGCCGGCGATCAGGCCGCCGACGGTGGCGCCGCCGGTCGCGCCGATCACCGCGCCGGTGAAGGCGCCGACAGCGATGCGCGCGCCAAACTGCTGCGGCACCTTGCGGCTCGGCGTGGACGGCAACTGGTCGGTGACCAGTTCGGCAATGGCCAGGATGGTGAAGATGCCGACGGTGATCCAGTGGCCCATGAAGCTGGCCCAGGTTCCGGCGACCGGCAGCCAGCCGAGCCAGGCGCCCCAGGCGACGGCGGCGGGCGCGGTCATGGCGCGAAGACCGGCAACGACGCCGATGAGAAGTGCAAGAATGTACAGCATGATTGGCCCCTCGATCACACGGCCTGGGACAGCCCAGCCGGGGCAGGCTAGCATAGGTTCGGCATTTGACCAGAGGCGTAGCAGGACGGATCACCGTGGCCCGAAGCGAGCGCAGGATAGAGAGCAGAGAAAAGACAGCTTGTTGGATGGCAATCGGCGTCGGCGCGGCCCCTCATCTGCCTGCCGGCATCTTCTCCCCGTATGGTGACGGGGAGAAGGGGCTGGCCGCAACCTCGGCACCCCTTTTGCAACGCTGACAGTTGGCGAAATCGTCGGAGACGGCGTCTTTCTCCCCGTCACTATACGGGGAGAAATGCCCGGCAGGGCAATGAGGGGCAGCGCCAGACCTGAAGCGATTGCCTCACCTCGGCGCCTGCGCCACGCGCTCCTGAACGTTCTTCGAGAATTCGCGCCGGTACTGCGCGGGCGTGGTCCTGAGCCGCGCCGAAAAATGCTGGCGCAGCGAGGTGGCGCTGCCGAACCCGGCCTCGAAGGCAACCGTGTCCATCGATTTTTCCGTTGCTTCCAGCAGCCGCTGCGCCAGCGCGACGCGCTGGTCGGTCAGCCAGTCGCCGAAGCTGGTGCCGATTGTTTTCTGGAAGCGGCGGGTGAATGTCCGGCGGGTTAGGCCGGCGATGTCGGCGACACTGTCGAGGCTGTGCGTCTCGTGCAACGTCTTGCGCACGGTGTCGAGAGCCTGTGCGAAGCGGTCGGCATTGCCGGTCCTGGCGATGGGGCGTTCTATGAACTGCGCCTGCCCGCCCTGACGATGAGGAGAAAGCACGATCTGCCGGGCAAGCCGGAGTGCCGCCTCCGCGCCATAGCGAGCCCGTATGATGTGGAGACAGCAGTCGAGCCCGGCGGCGACGCCGGCCGAGGTCACGACATCGCCATTGTCGATGTAGAGCACCTCCGGCTCGACGAGAATGTCGGGATAGAGGGCCTGCAGCTGGTCGGAAAAAGCCCAGTGCGTCGCGGCTCGCCGCCCCGAAAGCAGTCCGGTCGCCGCAACAGCGAACGTTCCCAGGCACAATCCGACAATCAGCGCACCGCCCCGGTGCGCGCGACGCAGCGCCTCGATCAGTGCCGCTGGCGGTGGGACTTCGAGGTTCTTCCAGCTGGGCACGATGACGATGTCGGCGCCATCAAGCGCGGAAAGCCCGTGCGGGGCGCTGATGGTCAGCCCCGCATCGGTGCGGATCGGCCCGTCCTCAATCGCGCAGACCCGGAACTCGAAGCGCGGCAGGCCGAGCGTCGTGCGATCCTCTGCGAATACAAGGCAGGGCACGGAGAGGTGGAAAGGGCTGATGCCATCGAAGGCGATGGCGGCAACGATCGGATCGGCCATGATAAGCACCATGAGAATTTCCGGAATGTCCCAATTATTTCGAACTATGTCAATCGGGACACTTTTGCGGCCTGATGCCGAGTCTATCCTCGACCCATCAATGTCAACGGGAAAGGAAAGCCCCATGTCGGACTCAGCCAAAGGCAAAGCGCCGCGCCGTGCCCTCATCGTCGTCGACGTTCAGAACGACTATGACGGCGGCAATCTCGCCATCAAGCACCCACCCTTCCGCGACACCGTCGCCAATGTGGCGCGCGCCATGGACGCGGCCGCCGAGGCAGGCGTCAAGGTGGTGGTCGTCAAGCAGTTGGCGCCGGAAACCTCACCAGTCTTCGCCAAGGGCAGCCATGGCGCCGAATTGCATCCCGAGATCGCGAGGCGAAACCGTGACCACTACATCGAAAAGACCTTGCCAAGCGCCTTCACCGGCACCGACCTCGAGGAATGGCTGCGCGCCAACGCTATCGATACGATTACGGTCATCGGCTACATGACGCATAATTGCGATCTGTCGACGGTCATCCATGCCGTCCATATGGGCTTTGCGGTCGAGTTCCTGTCGGATGCAACGGGGTCGCTACCCTATGCCAACAGCGCCGGCTACGCCTCGGCCGAGGACATCCATCGCGTGGTGACTGTTGTCCTGCAGTCGCGCTTCGCCGCCGTTCTCAAGACCGCCCAATCGATCGACTGCCTGAAGACCGGCGTGCTGCCCGAGCGCGATACGCCCTATGCCTCCAACCAGCGCGCGCTGGCGCGGAGCGCCGCTTAGGCGAACTTAGATGTTCAGGCGTCTCCCGCGTTCCTTAAGTAAGGACAATTGTTGAAATCAGCGCCGCCCCTCATTGCCCTGCCGGGCATTTCTCCCCGTATAGTGACGGGGAGAAAGATGCCTTCATCGCCGATTTCGCCAATCTACAGCGTTGCAGAATGGGTGCCGAGGTTGCGGCCTAGCCCCTTCTCCCCGTTCACGGGGAGAAGATGCCGGCAGGCAGATGAGGGGCAGCGCCGACATTGAGAATTGGGTCGACGCGCTGGTCAATCAGCCAGTCGCCGAAGCTGAGGCAAGGGTGAGGGGCAGCGAGCCCTCAGAACAGGCCTTCGATCTGGCCCATCTCGTTGAGGAATATCTTCTCCGAGGACGGCGCCTTGGGCAGGCCGGGCATGGTCATGACCTCGCCGCAGATGACGACGATGAAGCCGGCACCGGCAGACAGCCTGACCTCGCGCACCGGCACGGTGTGGCCGGTCGGCGCGCCGCGCAGGTTCGGGTCGGTCGAGAACGAGTACTGCGTCTTGGCCATGCAGACCGGCAGGTTGCCGTAGCCGGCGTGCTCCCAGGCGTGGAGCTGGTCGCGCACCGATTTGTCGGCGATCGCTTCGGAACCGCGATAGATGCGCTGGACGATGGTGTTGATCTTCTCGAACAGCGGCATGGCGTCGGGATAGAGCGGCGCAAACTGCGAGGAGCCGGATTCGGCGAGTGTCACCACCTTGTTGGCGAGTTCCTCGATGCCGGCCGAGCCGTGGGCCCAGTGCTTGCACAGGATCGCCTCTTCGCCCATCGAGGCGACGTAGTCCTTCATCGCCCTGATTTCAGCGTCGGTGTCGGAATAGAAATGGTTGATGGCGACCACCGCAGGCACGCCGAACTGCCTGACATTCTCGATGTGACGGCCGAGATTGGCGCAGCCCTTCTTCACCGCCTCGACGTTCTCCTTGCCGAGGTCTTCCTTCTTGACGCCGCCATTCATCTTCATGGCGCGCACGGTGGCGACGATGACCGTGGCCGCCGGCTTCAGGCCGGCCTTGCGGCACTTGATGTCGAAGAACTTTTCGGCACCGAGATCGGCGCCGAAACCGGCTTCGGTGACGACATAGTCGGCAAGTTTTAGCGCCGTCGTGGTGGCGACGACCGAGTTGCAGCCATGCGCGATGTTGGCGAAGGGGCCGCCATGGACGAAGGCCGGGTTGTTCTCCAGCGTCTGCACGAGGTTGGGCTGCATGGCGTCCTTGAGCAGCACGGCCATGGCGCCGTCGGCCTTGAGGTCGCGGGCATAGACGGCCGACTTGTCGCGGCGATAGGCGACGATGATGTCGCCGAGGCGCTTTTCCAAATCCTTCAGGTCGGTGGCGAGGCACAGGATCGCCATGACCTCCGAGGCGACGGTGATGTCAAAGCCGCCCTCGCGCGGAAAACCGTTGGCGACGCCGCCGAGCGAGCAAATGATCTCGCGCAGTGCGCGGTCGTTCATGTCCATGACGCGGCGCCAGACGACGCGGCGGATGTCGATACCGAGTTCGTTGCCCCAGTAGATGTGGTTGTCGATCAGCGCCGAAAGCAAATTATGCGCCGTGGTGATGGCATGGAAATCGCCGGTGAAGTGGAGGTTCATGTCCTCCATCGGCACGACCTGCGCATAGCCGCCGCCGGCAGCGCCGCCCTTGACGCCGAAATTCGGCCCGAGCGAGGCCTCGCGGATACAGACGATGGCCTTCTTGCCGATGCGGTTGAGACCGTCGCCGAGGCCCACCGTCGTCGTCGTCTTGCCTTCGCCGGCCGGCGTCGGGTTGATGGCGGTGACGAGGATCAGCTTGCCGTCCTTGTTTGCCTTCACCGACTTGATGAACTCGGCCGAGATCTTCGCCTTGTCGTGGCCGTAAGGCAAAAGATGCTCGCTTGGAATGCCGATCTTCTGGCCGACCGCCTGGATCTGCTTCTTGTCGGCGGCGCGCGCGATCTCGATGTCGGACTTCACTTCGGCCATGGCGGCTTTCCTCTGGATTGGACGGTGACGGGTTTGATCAGTGTGGTCGCAAGCCTGTTCGGAACAGCCTGGCGCTGCAGGCGAGGGCACGTTCTACCCCTGTCGCTGCCGTGGCGTCAACTTGCATGCAACTATGTTTCCTATAGAGAAAGACGGCTCCTGGTCGACCTGACCCGGATCTTCGCGGGTTGTCGCGCCGTATAGAAGCCAGAGCACGCGCCGTCCTGCCGTCTCAAAACAGCCGCGGAATGCACGGAATGCGACAGGGTTCGAGCGCCGGTCGGCGTGTCGAGCGGTGGCGCCAAAGCGCGTCAACGCGCTTTAAGTTCTTGCTTGATGCATGTCGTTATCGCAAATCCGCTGCGCACCCTCGGTTCAGGCCCAAGGGCATGCTTTTGCGCGACATGCATTAGAATGCACCGATCTGGTGCATCAGCCCCAAGCCGTCAAGCTGGCCGAAATGTTCGACCACGATGCCGTTCTCGACGCGATCAATGTTAATCACACCAACCGAGACGCAATTTCCGCTCGGTTCGACGCCGTGGAAGATGCCGGTGTGCGTGCCCTGAAAGCGACCGCGCGTGACCACTTTGTCGGCATCGCCGACAAAGTCGTCGATGACGTGATGTCCGTCCGGGAAACCAACAAAGAATTCGGTCAGGGATTTTCGCCAGTCATCAAAGCCGATCGGATTGGCGCTGGCGAGATGAACGGTGAGATCCGGAGAGACCAGACCGGCCAGTTTATCCCAGTCTTGCGCATCGATCGTGGCATAGAAATTTCGAGCAAATTCCCGGATATCCATCGCGTGTCCTCGCTGGCTGCCGCCCACGGTTGAACGACGGCGCGACGATCAGGTTCCGCTCCTCGCAATGCGCAGCCGAACTGCTGCGTCAGCACGTCGCCGATCCCGACGGGGCCAGCGGTGATTCAAGCCAAGGCGTCTTTCACCAATCGCTTGCTTCACCGATCCAGGACAGACCTGACCTCGACGAGGTTCGATCGAACCCTAAGCACATAGAAACCCATCGTGGTGAGGTGGGTGGGCATGATCCAGCCATCCTCGCGGCCGTTGGAGATTATCAGAGGCTGGATGGCGAGCGCTGCCTTGAGCTGGCCTTCCACGCTGTTCCACAGCGGCGTGAGGCCGCGATTGTCGAGGATCTGCTGAAAATCGTGATGCGCCGCCGTCAGGATGCCATAATAGCCGTAGAGCTGGCCGTAGGCGAACCAGAAGCGGTCGTCAGCGCGCGTGTCGAACCAGCCGCTGTTGAAGTTCTGCGAACGGTCACGGATCAGATCCGACGTCGAGCCTATGTCACTCGCGATCCGATCGACGAACTGCAACAGATTGTCGGCGCGCGCGTTGAAGACAACCTCGCATTTCATGAGCCGGTCGTTGAAGGCGCGAAGGCTGCTCGCCGCCGTGCGATAAAAACTCGGCGTCGGAGTTTTCGGACCAAAGGGCCTGAGGCCGAAGTACCAGGTTTCCTCGTCGAAGGTGATCGCGCCGCGCGCATCCTGCAGGTTCTGGTCGATCTGGCTGGTGCCGCGGACGCGGCCCAGCGTGTCGACAAGCTCGACCGTGGTGCGCCGGATGGCCTGATTGACCCCGCGCTGGAAGGAGGCCTTGTTGTCGAGAAACGGCGTGCGGTCCCAGTCCATGCCGAAGAGCCCGAGCTTGTAGAGTATCATCGACGAGATCCAGGCATTCTCGTTGACGTTGAAATCGATGAGATCGGCCGTAACCTGGACAATGGCCGAGTGGGTGCAGGTCTTGACCTCTCCCTCGACGCCAGCAGTTTCCCCGGTGGCGGAAGGAGCGGGCTGTGCCGGCGTGGTTCCGGCCGGCTGCGTGAACCTATATGCTTCCGCATAGGCGGGATTGAAATTGCTCCAGACCTGCGTGTTCCAGATGAAATAGCCGTAGAGGCCGATCAGCATGAGCAGAGCGAGGCCGAGCACCGCCTTCAGGATCCAGCCGCGCTGCGTATACCAGCGCCCAGCCCACAGGAACGGCCACAGGATCACGCCGACGGCGAAGCCGATGCCGCGGCCGATCCACTGGAACATCCGTGTGAAGAAGTTCACGATCGGATCAAGCATGGCGATGTCACCCCTCGTCAGTCAGCCAAGTATTCGATAAGGTTAGGCATTCAATCGGTAAGGCCGTAGAGGCGTGTGCGAAACGCCACCTTGTCTTTCAGATATGTGGTTTTCAGAACGTCCACAACATGCGATCGCCAGGCGTCGCTGAAGCCGTCATAGTCCCTGTAAAAACCCGGTTTGTTGAAGACGTAGCGCGAGACGAAGTCCTGCGGCACGAAATCCGAAATCAGCTGGTTGGTCAGCCAGGCGTCGGGGTGGCCGGGCTTGGCCCGGATCACCAGGAAACGCTGCTGCGGGAAAACGTCCTCGATCTTGAGATAGCCGAGGTGAGCGATCTCGCGCTTGGCGGCGTTGAGAAAGGGAAAATTTCCGTCCCTGGTGATCAGGTCGGCATGGCTGTGGATCCAGGTCTGCAGCCAGACCTTGTCGACGTCGGTCAGGTTGCGGTCGGGCTCGGCGTCGCGGATCAGCGCCCGCACCACCATTTCGGCGCGGTGCTCGAGATAGCCTGATGTTTCGATCCACGAGGCCCGAGGCAGTTCGATGCGGCCGGTCGCGGCAAGGAACTTGAACACCCTGTCGGCATCGTTGATCGAGAGGTAGCTCACCTGCCACGGCCGCGAGCGGCGGAAGCCGGGTGCTGCCGGGTCGCTGATCACCGTCGTCATGTCGGGGTCGATGAACACATAGAGCCCGCCGAAATGGCTGGTCCAATAGGCGCTGTGGCGAAAGATCACCTGATCCGGCACCAGCGCGTTCTCGCGGATGTCGCCGCAGATCTTGGCAAGCTCGACCATGCGGGTGAGCATGGCGCTGTCGCGCCAGGCGTCCGGCTCCTGCTTCAACCGGTCGACGAGCTTGCCGAGTTCGGCGGCTTTGCCGAGCACGTCCTCCGCCGACAGAACCTTGAACTCGACCTGGTTGATCGACAGCAGGTCCTCGATGTCGTCGACCTTGGGGACCGAATCCTCGATCTCGCCATAGATGACATCCTTGATGGTCAGCGCGTCGATGGCGCGCTGGTTCGTCGACATGAACTCGAACATCAGCTGCGAGGTGTTGGAAAAGGCGGTGTGGACCACCGGCAGGTCGACCTGCGACGGCGTCAGGATGATGAAGCGGCGGTTGATCTCGTTGGGATCGAGATAGCTGTAGTCGCCGCATTCCTCGGCCACCTGCGGCGAGAAGCCGGTGCGGTCGATCTCGAAGCTCTTCAGCTTCGTCGGCTTCAGGCCAAAGGCGACCAAAGCCTTGTTGTAGCGCTGGATCAGATGCGGCTCGTCGATGGTCAGCAGCCGGCCATAGATCAGCTCGTTCTCGCGCAAAAGGTCGGACTTCCTGGCGGGGCTCATCTATCTCTTCTCCCCGTTCACGGGGAGAAGGTGCCCGAAGGGCGGATGAGGGGCGCGGGCATCCCTTCTCCCCTTGTGGGAGAAGGTGGATCGGCGCGCAGCGCCGAGACGGATGAGGGGTGCTGGACGGAGCGCCATCGGCGCCAAGCTGGAGCACCCCTCATCCGTCGCCTTCGGCGACACCTTCTCCCACAAGGGGAGAAGGGAGCGTCGGCGCGTCTCACGCATTCCACAGGCCCTTCTTCTTCAGCTCCTCGATCTCGCGGACCGCGCGGTCGCGCAGGCGGGTGTCGCGGATCATCTTGGTCACTGCGGCGTCGTCTGACTTGTCGGAATAGCGGAACTCCGAGTCGGCGTAGCGGTTGACCTCCTGCATGACCATGTCCATCGAGAACGGGCCGCGCAGTTCCTCGATCATCGCCTTCTTGTCGTCGTAGCTCTTGTGCATGAAGACTTCAGGCTTCTCGAACCATTCGTCCGGCAACTCGATGTCCATGGCGCGCATCTTGATCGCATCGGTGACATTCTTGATGGCGCGGCCGGTGAAGCGCGGCTCGGCCTCCTTGATCATGTGCAGATAGGTGCCGATGTCGGCCATCGACTTCGGCGCGCCGTTCTCCTTCATGTAGCGCTCATAGACCTTCATCAGCCCGTCTTCCCTGGGCTTCTCGTGCTCTTCATAGGCCTCCATCACCGCGCGCTGGATTTCTTGGGCGGCATAGAGCTTGTGGTCGCCGAGCGGGATCTTGTGGTTCTTGCCGGCGAGCAGCACGAAGATGTCGATATAGTCGTCGCGCGTTTGGGGCCCATCGACCAGCCAGCGGGCGCCGGCGCGTTGGCGCAGCGCGTCGTCGACGTTTTCGGGATAGTTGGAGAACATGCCGAAGGAGCAGTTGCCGCGCACCACCGTGGCCGCACCCCCGAATGCGTCCATCAGGACGCCGGTGATTTCCTGCTGGCCGGCCGAGGCGCGATCGTCGGAGCGGCGGGCCGCCACCTGGTCGATATCGTCGATGGTGCCGAAGCCGATGACGCGCGAGTTCAGCACATTGTTGATGAACTGGCGGCAGTTCTGGCCCGACTTGCCCTGGTAGGAGGAGATCTGGTCGACGCCGAAATTCTCGTAGGCGAAGGGATAGCCGGCGACCTGGCAGTAGCCGTTGACGAGACCGGCGATCATCTGGATCAGCGTCGTCTTGCCGGTGCCGGGCGCGCCGTCGCCGATGAAGGTGAACAGGAAGCCGCCGAGCTCGACAAACGGGTTCAGCTCGCGCTCGAAATCGTATGCCATCAGCATCTTGGCGAGCTTGACCGACTGGTATTTGGCGATGTGGTTGCCGACGACCTCTTCCGGCTTCTTGAAGGTCATCACCAGCGGCTTCGACCGCTTGCCCGGCGCGACGTCGAAGCCGTCGAGGGTGAAGTCGTCGACGTCGATGCGGATATGCGCATTCTCAAACGGACCAATGCCGTCGAAGCGGCCCTTTCGCGCCAAAAGCCCGTCGATGACGACACGGGCGAATGCGCGCGCCCGGGTCATCAGATCGGCGTCGTCCTTCGCGCCTGCTATCGCCCTGTCGAGGCCGGCCACGATCGATTTCACCGCGTCCTGCGGCGTGTCGAACAAAAAGTCCGGCTCGGGCGTGTCGTTCGGCGCCTCGCCGTCGCTGTCGATCAGCTGGAACAGATAGGAGGCGAGGCTGAAGGCCGAAATATAGGCCGAGGCCGACAGCAGCTTCTTGAAGGCGGCGGCCTCGTCGCCTTCGAGCGGCGCGCGGGCGTTTTTCGCCTTCAGGCTCTCGAGATCTGAGCCTTCGGCGAAGACATCGGCGATGGCCAGCGCGATCGCCAGCCCGCGCCGGGTGCGATAAAGCAGCATGTGCTGTGCAATGCTCAGCAGCTGGTCGTCGGGATGGACGGCGGCGACGGTCTTGGAAAGCTCCACCTCGCGCGTGCGGCGCACCGAGCCGACCGAGACGGTCGAGACGAAGCGGCGGTTGGTGCCGGCCAGTGCGGTACCGGATTCCCGCGACGGGTCCTCCAGCACGACGATGCGGGTGATGAAGCTCTGCGCGGCGGCGCGGTGCTTTTCGATTGCCGCTTCCGAAATCGTGGTCAGGCCGGTGTCCATGAAGGATGCTCCGCGGTTTGACTGTCAGACGTCACTGATGACCTGTCCTTTGGACAGGATGTGGACCTTGTAGCCGGAAAAGATCTTCTGCGCCTCGCCGGCGGCGTAGAGCGCCTGATAGGCCTCATGCGGGATCAGCGCGTGCTTCTCGTAGCTCGACACGCCTTGTCGCGCCGCCTCCAGATCGTCGGTGTCGATGAAGAATTCCTGCGTCGCCTTCTCGCTCGAAAACAACCCCTTGCGACCTGGCTTTTCGGATTTCGAATAAACCTCCTGGATGGTCCAGGTCAGCAGCCAGGCGTTTTCCGGCTTGCGCACCTTGTCCAGAATGTCGGTCACCGTCGAATTGTTGTCGGTGATCCCGGCCGAATAGAAAGGCCCGAGCACGACGCGGCGCAGCTGCTTGGGGTGGAGTTGCTCGAAATCCTTGTCGAGGTTGACCGCGATCGTGGCCGGCGACAGCGTATAGGCGGAGTTCTTCTCCGTGAAGTCGTCGAAGCGGTGGGCAAGCTCGGGATTGAGCAGTCCTTCAACCGGAAGCGGAATGTCGACCTTTTCGTTGAGCTTGCCATTGCGGTCGACAAGCTGCCCGATCATCTCTTCGGAGGAATCCTCGACCGTCACCATGTAGACCAGCGGCAGGTTGGCGCTGCCGTCGAAGGCTGCCCAATGGGCGAGGTAGTAAGGCCGCCTGGTCTTCGGATTGACCGAGACTTTTGCCGTCTGCGCCAAGGTGAACGGCCCGAAGGTCGTCTCGCTCCTGACGCCTTCCAGATAGAGCCGCTCGGCCATCGACTTCTGCAGCGCCTCGGGGAATTCCTTGTGGCGCAGGATGAAGTCGGCCATTTCCTCGCGCAACTCGTCGGCCAGCGGTATGTTGGCGAGACGCGTATCGGCCTGGCGGCGGTCGTTTTCCAGTTCGAGCACGTTCTGGAAGACCGGAAAGCCGCTTTCGGCGCGCGAGATGCGGAATGTCTCCATGAAGCCCAGCCGGTTGCGCCAGCAGGAAAACGAGTTGTCGAGCCGCGCAATGTATTCGGCGACGATCTTGGCGACGATGCCGTGCCGGTAGAGCGGCGAGCGATCGTCGCGCATGAACACTTCGAGGCCGCTGAGTGCCGCGGTGATCGCCGAGAAATACCGCGTTGCGGCTTCGTTTTCGGGGGTCATGCAGCCAGCCCTTGGGAGATATGCAGCAATTACGACTGCACGTAGTTTGCCGCATTGTGCTTTTTCAGCACGTCGTCGAAGCGGCGGGCAAAGGCATCGTCGGCCAGCTTCTTGCGGCGCTGGATGTCGGCGGTCGCCACCATGTTCTTCTCGTGCATTTCGAGGAGATCGCCAATGTGCTTCTGCGAGGCCGCGCCGATGCCGGCCATGGTTTCCTCGGCGGTGTTGTCGACCTGGCTGCCCAGCGTGTTGATCTTGTGAGCGACGTCCTGCTGGGCGGCGGTCTTCAGCGAATCTTCCAGGGCCTTGTAGAGCACGATGCGCTGCTCGGTATCGATGGTCAGCTTGTTGATCAGCGTCGACTGCGCCGCGATCTGGTTGTTGAGCGAATCGACGAAGGTCTGGAACATCGAGGTGTAGCGCTCCAGCGTCTGGCTTTCGGCCAGCAGTTCCTGCTCCTTGGCCTGCTTCTCGTTGTACTCGGTTGCCAGTTTCGAACGCTCGCCCTCAAGCTCGGTGCGCTCCTTCTGGCTGGTCGAGGCGGCGATCTTGTTCTCGATGTCGAGCAGCATCGGATTGAGCTCCTCGATGCGCTTTTGCACGGTCTCGAGATTCGACATGGTTGCCTTGCGGCGCTCGATCACCTGCGACAGGCTGGCCTCGGAGGTCTTGTAACGCTGGTCGAGGATCTGCTTCTGCGCCTTGAGGATGCCGACGATGGTGTCGGATTTCGCCAGAAGCTCCTGCAGATTGCCGGCCAGCGACATGTTGCGGACGCGGTCGGTGCGCATGCGCTGCTTGCTCTGGTCGGAAAATATGCCGACGAAGCTTTCCCAGCCGGTGTAGTTCTTCATGCTCTCGAATTCGGCGCCGAAGACGTTGGTGGCGTCCTCCAGCCCGATGATCAGGTCGGCGATGTTGCCTTCCATCACCTTCTGCTGCTTCAGCACATCCTCGATGCGGGCATTCTCGAGGTCGAAATTGGCGTCGCCGATCTTCCTGTCGGTCCTGGCGAGCGTGTCGAGCACGGCGCCGGACTGCTCGATCTTGGTGCGCATGTCCTGCACGACCTGATTGGTCTTGGCAATTTCGGCATCGAAATTCTGCAATGTCGCCATAGGAGCCTCCCGCTTCGGCAATTGTTCGTGTCGCGAACGCCGCGAATATATGTATGGCAAGGGGGGAAGGAAAGGCGGAAGATGCCGCGATACCTCAAACAAAACCCGACCCATCGGCCTGCCTTCCACCGCTGGTGATTGGCGAAAAGCCGAAGCCGCACCCGATCTCCCCCGCAAGGGCCCGCAAGGGGGGAGATCGGCAGCGTCGCCGACGGCGCTGCTCAGGCCTTGGTGAAGCCGATGAAATCGTCGGGCGCGGCGCGGCCCATTTCCTCTTCCCAATGGCGGCGGCAGAGCGAGACATAAACATCCTTGCCGATCGCCACCTGTTCGCCCTGTCTCGCCACCTTGCCGTCCGCGCCGAGGCGCACGACCATCGTCGCCTTGCGGCCGCAGCGGCAGATGGTGCGCACCTCGCGCAGATCGTCTGCTATCGCCAGGAGCGCGCGCGAGCCGGAAAACAGCTTGCCCTGGAAATCCGTGCGCAGGCCGTAGCACATCACCGGGATGTCCAGCCGGTCGGCGATGCGGGCAAGCTGCCACGCCTGCTCCTCTTCGAGGAACTGCGCCTCGTCGACGAAGACGCAATGCACGGTCGTGTGGTCGTGATGCTCGGCGACCCTGGCGAACAGGTCGTCGCCGTCGCGGAACATCTCAGCCTCCGCCTCCAGGCCGATGCGCGACGAGATCAGCCCGGTGTCGCCCTTGCGGTAGTGGCCGGCGACGAACAGCATCGTCATCATGCCGCGCTCGCGGTAATTGTAGGAGGCCTGCAGCAGCATCGTCGTCTTGCCGGCATTCATCGTCGCATAGTGGAAGTACAGCTTGGCCATGCCGCCTCTTTAAGCCGAGTTGTCCCAACGCGGGGAGGGGGCGTCCCGACGTTCCACCGGAAAAGCGCCTGGCCACCGGAAAAGCGGCGAATCTGTCGCTGGTCGGCCAGCCCGCGCCGTTGATCGCGATTGTCTTATCGCTTGAAACCGCACCAGAATGGTGTTTGGCTGACGAAACAAGGCGGAGACAAATCCGCAATTTCGCTTCGCCGACAGATCACAATGGGAGAATACAGATGTCGCGTATGAAACTACTCGCCGCCGGCTTCGGTCTGGCGGCATTTCTTTCGGCGAGCGGTGCACTCGCCGCCGAGCCGGAAAGCTGCAAGCCGGTGCGTTTTGCCGATGTCGGCTGGACCGACATCACCGCCACCACCGCTACCGCCAGCGTCATCCTCGAAGCGCTCGGCTACGAGCCCGACGTGCAGGTGCTGTCGGTTCCGGTCACCTACACCTCGCTGAAGAACAAGGACGTCGACGTCTTCCTTGGCAATTGGATGCCGACCATGGAAGCCGACATAAAACCCTATCTCGAAGACAAGTCGGTCGAGACGGTCGTGACCAACCTGGAAGGCGCGAAATATACGCTCGCCGTTCCACAGCACACCTATGATGCCGGTCTGAAGGATTTCGCCGATATCGCCAAATTCAAGGACAAGCTCGACGGCAAGATTTACGGCATCGAAGCCGGCAATGACGGCAACCGCCTGATCCTCGACATGATCGCTGCCGACAAGTTCGGCCTGAAGGATTTCGAGCTTGTCGAAAGCTCCGAAGCCGGCATGCTGTCGGCGGTGCAGAAGGCGGCCGCATCGGGCGAAGACGTGGTCTTCCTCGGCTGGGAGCCGCATCCGATGAACGCCAACATCAAGATGGCCTATCTGTCGGGTGGCGACGAGGTGTTCGGCCCGAATTTCGGCGGCGCGACCGTCGCCACCAATGTCCGGGCCGGCTACACCACCGAATGCCCGAACGTCGGCGCGCTGCTCAAGAACATGGTGTTCTCGCTCAAGATGGAAAACGAGATCATGGGTGCGATCCTCAATGACGGCGCCGACCCGAAAGCCGCGGCCACCGAATGGCTCAAGGCCAATCCGGACGCGATGACGCCATGGCTCGCCGGCGTGACGACCTTCGACGGCGGCGACGCCGCGGCCGCGGTGAAAACCGCACTGGGTTCGTAGCAAACTTATACCTCCCCCGTGTGGGAGGTTCGGCGCGCCACGCGCCGCGGTTGGGATGGTTCGGAACGGAGCATAACCGTGACCATCCCACCCGGCTCGGCTGCGCGGTTCGGCCCACCCCGTCAGGGGAGAGGTGAAGAAGAATGAGGGGACATTTGCCATGGATCCGGTTTCGCAACTGATTTCGAGCTTCAAGATCCCGATCGGGCGGTGGGGCAAGACCTTCTTCGACTTTCTGACCACCAATTTCGAGTGGTTTTTCGACAGTATCGCCGACGGGCTCACCGTCGTTCTCGACGGGCTCGTCGATCTTTTGCTGCTCGTCCCCCCGGTCCTCCTGGTCGCCGCCATAGCCGGGCTTGCCTGGTACCTGCAGAAATCATGGAAGCTGGCGCTTGCCGTCGCGCTCGGCCTGCTCTTCATCGTCAACCAGGATCTCTGGCAGGAAACCGTCGAGACGCTGGTGTTGGTCGTGGGCGCCGCTGCGGCCTCGATGGCCATCGGCGTGCCGATCGGCATCTGGGCGGCGCATAACGAGCGCGGCTACCGCTATCTCCAGCCGGTCCTCGACCTGATGCAGACCATGCCGACCTTCGTCTACCTGATCCCGGTGCTCATTCTCTTCGGCCTCGGCATCGCACCCGGCCTCATCGTCACCGTCATCTTCGCCGCTCCCGCGCCGATCCGCCTGACGCATCTCGGCATCACCTCGGTGCCGAAACCGATGATCGAGGCCGGCGAAGCCTTCGGCGCGACGAAACGCCAGCTGCTGTGGAAAGTCGAGCTGCCGGCGGCGCTGCCGACCATCATGGCGGGCCTGACGCAGTGCATCATGCTATGCCTCTCCATGGTGGTGATCGCTGCGCTCATCGGCGCCAACGGCCTGGGCAAGCCGGTGGTGCGCGCGCTGAACTCGGTCAACATCCCGCTCGGCCTCGAAGCCGGCCTCGCCATCGTCGTGCTCGCCATCATCCTCGACCGCATCAGCCGCATCGGCACGGGAGCCGCCAAATGAGCGCTGCGGTCGATTTCAAGAATGTCGACATCGTCTTCGGCGCGGCGCGCAAGGAAGCGCTGGCGCTCGTCGACAGGGGCGCAACGCGTCAGGAAATTTTGGAGAAGACCGGCGCCGTGCTCGGCTGCGCCGGTGCCAATTTGACCGTCAACGAGGGCGAGATTTCCGTCCTGATGGGCCTCTCCGGCTCCGGCAAATCGACGCTGCTGCGCGCCGTCAACCTGCTCAACGTGCCGGCGCGCGGCAACGTCATGGTCAAGGACGGCGACCGCATGGTCGATGTCGCAACCTGCGACGCCGCCACGCTGCGCCACATCCGACAGACGCGGGTCGCCATGGTGTTTCAGCAGTTCGGCCTTCTGCCCTGGCGCACCGTCGCGGAAAATGTCGGCTTTGGGCTCGAGCTTTCCGGCGTGCCCGAAGCCGAGCGCAAGGCGCGCGTCGACCGCCAGTTGAAGCTCGTCGGCCTCGACCAGTGGGCGTCGAAATACGCCCACGAGCTTTCCGGCGGCATGCAGCAGCGCGTCGGGCTGGCGCGCGCGTTTGCCACCGAAGCGCCGATCCTGCTGATGGACGAGCCGTTCTCGGCGCTCGACCCGCTGATCCGGACCAAGCTGCAGGACGAATTGCTGCAGCTTCAGGCCGAGCTGAAGAAGACCATCGTCTTCGTCAGCCACGATCTCGAGGAGGCGCTGAAGATCGGCAGCCACATCACCATCATGGAAGGCGGGCGCATCGTGCAGACCGGCGCGCCGGAAGACATCGTGCTGCGCCCCGCCAACGACTATGTCCGCGACTTCATCGCCAATGTGAATCCGCTCTCGGTGCTGACTGCCTGGAACGTGATGCGCGACCGCCGTGATCTCGACCACGGCGAGGACGGCTGGGTGTGGCTCGACCGCCGCAAGACGACGCGTTTCAAGATCGATGAGCACGGGCTGGTGGCGGCGGCCGAGCGCGATGGCAAGCCGGCGTTCTGGGTGTCGTGCGCCGATGTCGAGGCGCAGCCGGAGGAGACGACGCAGGTATTCTGGGCCAATCCCGGCACCTCGCTGAAGACGGTGATGCTGGCCATGCACCGCTCGCAGACCGCACCGGTGGCGCTGTTCGACGACCAGTCGCGCTTCGTCGGCGCCATCGGCATCAGGGATGTGTTGTCGGCGGTGTTGCGGCGGTAGCTATTTCTAAACGAAACGGCCCGTATCGTTTCTTCGCGGTCTCTGCGCGGCTTAGCGGCGGTCCCACATAAGGCATGGACTTGTGAACGGCGGCGCCCCGCCAGGAAGGCGGTTTGCGGGCGGTTCAAAATGGACGATTGCTTTCGTTCATGTCAGGATAAAAGCGAAATTCTTGCGCGCAGTTGCCGGTTCCGATGCCTGAGATCGTCACCAAACCCCGCACCAAGACGAAGCCGAAGATCGAACGGCCGAAGCTCTACAAGGTCATCCTCCTTAATGACGATTTCACGCCGCGCGAGTTCGTGGTGACGGTGCTCAAGGGCGAGTTCAAGCTGAGCGAGGACCAGGCTCGGCGGGTGATGATCACCGCGCACCAGCGCGGCGTCTGCGTCGTCGCCGTCTTCACCAGGGACGTCGCCGAGACCAAGGCGACACGGGCGACCGATGCCGGCAAGGCCAAGGGCTACCCGCTGATGTTCACGACGGAACCGGAGGAGTAGTGCCGGTTTCCCCTCCTCCCCTTGCTGCGGGAGAAGGTGGATTGGCGTGCAGCGCCAAGACGGTTGAGGGTACTGTACGGAGTGCGGTGATTGACAACTGCTCATCGCCGAGGCACGTTCGCAGCGCTGCGTAGGGCGCATCGATGTAACGTCGAAAGGGCAATGCCCGCCTATACTGTAACCACAGTTGCGCCCATGCCGAATCTCGAAAACCTCAAAAAGCAGGCCAAACAATATTTGCGGTGGCACCGCGAACGGTACTATCCGGTCGCAGCCGAGATCAGGGCTGCGTTGCCACGCTTCCAGCATCTCGATGACAATCAGGTACTGGAAGCAAATTTCAAGCTCAGCGACGCGCAGGAACTGATCGCGCGTCAATCGGGGTTCGAGGGATGGCAGGCGCTCAAGACAGGAGCCCCAGCCATGACAGATCAGAAAAAACAGACCGTACCTGCACCCGTTCTGAGTTCAACCTCAGCGCAGTTGTTCGTCACCGACATCAAAGCGTCGTTCGAATTCTTCACCACCAAGCTCGGCTTCGGAGTCGACTTTGTTTACGGCGACCCGGCATTTTACGGACAGGTGACACGTGACAATGCGCAACTCGCGCTGAGGCTGGTTTGCGAACCTGTGTTCGTTGGCGATATACGGCAACGTGAACACCTGCTCTCCGCCGGGATCACAGTCGATACTGCAGACGAGATTAAACAGCTCTTTTCTGAATTTTCAGGCCGCAGGGGTGCCCTTTCACTAAGTCCTCAGGAAAGAACCCTGGGGTGCCAGAAACTTCATTGTTATGGATCCAGACGGAAATCTCATTTTGTTTGCTGGCCCGGGCGACTGAGCCGTCTGCGTCGTCGCCGTCTTCACAAGGGACGTCGCCGAGACCAAGGCGACTCGGGCGACCGATGCCGGCAAGGCCAAGGGCTACCCGCTGATGTTCACGACGGAACCGGAGGAGTAGCGCGCCCGCTTCCCTTCCCCCTGTGGGAGAAGGTGGATTGGCGCGCAGCGCCAAGACGGTTGAGGGGTGCTGGACGGAGTGCCGTCGCTGCCAAGCTGGAACACCCCTCATCCGACCGAGCGGAGCCTGTCCTCGGGCTTGCCGGAGGCAAGACCCGTGGGCTCGGCCACCTTCTCCCACAAGGGGAGAAGGAAAATCGGCGTCGCTACCACCCCTCGCGGTACCACATCGAGCCCAATGCCAGCAGCAGCAGGCCGAGGCCGAGGAACCCGCCGAACAGCGGCACGCGCGAGACGGCCTTCAGCACACTGTCGTCGGTGGTGCGCAGGCCGATCCAGTCGTTGCCGGCCGCCGCGCCCGTGGAGCGGACCGGGACGACCGACGGCAGCGTCACGCCGCCGGCGAGATTGCCAAGGGTCGACGATTGCGCCAGCCGGCGCACGCTGCCGCCGGTGGCCTCGGCCGGGGCTCTCAGCCGGTTCTCGGTGGAGACGACGTCGGTGAATTCCGGTGCGTTGACCGGGCCGACATGGGCAAGCGCTTTCAGGTCGCCATTGCCGACCTGATAGAGGCCGATCTCGCTGGTCTCGATGCTGCCGAGGAAGACGCCGGGTTCGGCTCTCTCGAGCTTGACGGTCATCGCCTTGCCGGACGGGGTGATGATCTGCGCCGGGCCGGGATCGTCGCTCATCGTCTGGCGGCGGATTTCCAGCATCATGCCGCGGCCGTCGGCAGTCAGCCGCTCCTCCTCGAGTTCGGGCTCCTTCATCAGCCAGTGGGCGATGCGGCGATAGAGCTGGACATGCGGGCCGCCGCCCTCGAAGCCGCGCGCCCACAACCAGCCCTGGTCGGACAAAAACATGCCGACGCGGCCTTCACCCTTGCGGTCGAGCAGCAGCAGCGGACGGTTGTCGGCGCCCTTCATTACCGCCTCGCCCCCGGGGTTCTCGACGCCGATGGTGCGGAACCAGCGGCTCCAGTGCGGCGGCTCGGTGGCGGAGCCGTCAAGCCCGCGCGTCACCGGATGGCGCTGGCCGAGCTCGGTGAGGCGCGGATAAAAGGCCTTTTCGACGACTTCGCCGGTCGGCATCGCCGGCAGCGCCGACATCAAAGGCGTGCGGGCGATGGAACTTTCGCCGGCATATTCGGGTCCTGCCGCGATCAGCAGCGCGCCGCCCTTTTCAACATATTCGGCGATGTAGTCGTAATAGAGGACCGGCAGCACGTCGCGGTGCTGGTAGCGGTCGAAGATGATCAGGTCGAAATCCTTGATCTTCTCGACGAACAGTTCGCGCGTCGGGAAGGCGATCAGCGACAATTCGTTGATCGGCGTGCCGTCCTGCTTTTCCGGCGGCCGCAGAATGGTGAAGTGGACAAGATCGACCGAGGCGTCGGATTTCAGAAGGTTGCGCCAGGTGCGTTCGCCGGCATGCGGTTCGCCGGAGACCAGCAGCACGCGCAAATTCTCGCGGATGCCGTCGATCAGCGCGATGGCGCGGTTGTTGGTGTCGGTGAGTTCGTCGGGCTCGGGATCGATGGCGAGTTCGACGATGTTGCGGCCGGCGCCGGGAATGGTCACCTGCAGCGGCATGGCCCGGCCGATGGTGGCGCGCTCGACCGAGACCTGCTCGCCATTGACCGAGACGCGCACATCGACCGAGCCGGCCTCGTTGTTGGTACCGATGACGCGATAGGTCATTTCGAGCGGCTTGCCGACCAGACCGAAGCGCGGCGCATTCTCGAAGCGGATGCGGCGATCCTTTTCCTGGTCGTTGCCGGTGATTAGCGCGTGCAGCGGGGCGTTGAAGTCGGGCGTTCCGCCTGGGGCGTCATGCACCTCGCCGTCGGTGATCATGATGGCGCCGCCGATGCGCGAAGGCGGCACGTCGCGGAAAGCGCTCTCAAGTGCCCCGAAAAGCCGCGTTTCGGTGCGCTCCTCGGCGGCTTCCGACTTGCCGGCCTCGACGACGCGGACGTCGAACTGCTTGAAGCGGCCGAGGCGCTGCTGAAGCCCGACCAGCGCCTCGTCGGTCTGCCTGGTGCGCTCGCCAATGTCCTGGCTCTGGCTGCGGTCGACGACGACGGCGACGACGCTTTTCAGCGCCTCGCGCTCTTCGTCGAGCAACACCGGGTTGAGCAGGGCAGCAGTCAGCGCCAGCAGGGCGGCAAAACGGAAGACCGCGCCGCGCTGGCGGAACCACAGGCCGACCAATGCCAGCAGCAACAGCGGCGCCAGCACCAGGCCGAGCAGCGGCCAGGAGATGAGCGGTTCGAAGGCGAGCGACAAGTTCATGGCTTACTGCCCCAGCCGTTCGAGCAGCACCGGCACATGCACCTGATCGGATTTGTAGTTGCCGGTCAGCATGTACATCATGATGTTGACGCCGCCGCGCAGCGCATAAATGCGCTGCATCGGATCCGACGGCACGGTCGGCAAAAGCGGGTCGCCATTCTCGTCGACCGCCCAGGCGCCGGCGAGATCATTGGCGGTGATCATGATCGGCGAGACGCCGTCGCCGGTGCGTACCGGGCGGTTCTCGGTGTTGCTGGCTTCGAGCGACGCCGCGACCCAGAGCGGGCCACCGGCGAAGCGTCCGGGAAACTCAGGCAGGATGTAAAAGGATTTGGTCAGCACATGGTCCGACGGCACCGGCTCCAGCGCCGGCACGTTGAGGTTGCCGAGGATGTCGCGCAGCCGCTCCGTCGCCGGGCTGGCCTGCTCCGCGCCGATGCCGGTGGCGAACTGGTCGCGCGTGTCGAACAGCACCGTGCCGCCCTGCTGCATATAGGCGTCGACGCGGGCGATCGCGGCCTGGCTCGGCATCGGCGCGGCAGGATCGATCGGCCAGTAGATCAGCGGATAGAAGGCAAGCTGGTCCTTCGAGATATCGACGCTGGCCGGCGCCCCCGGCTCAAGCGCGGTCTTCTCGATCAGAAAGCGGGTCAGGCCCTCCAGCCCGGCCTGGCTGATCGAATCGACGCTCCGGTCGCCGGTCTGCACATAGCCGATCCGGGTTTTCGAAATGTCCTCGATCGCCCGCTCATCACCGGGTTTGGCATCGTCGGCGCGGGCGATGTCGGTGTGGCCGACCAGGGCGCCGAGCGTAATCAGCAGGGCGGCGGTGGTTGCGGCGGCCGTGCCGGCGCGGCGCGGCCGGCGCGATAACAGGCCGCCCATCCAGAACACCGCCAGCGTATCAAGGACCATCAGCAGGAGAGCTGCCGCCACCAGCGGGCCCTTCAAATTGTGCGATTCGTCGAAAGCGTACTGGACGGTGGTGACCGGCACGGTGATCTGAGGACGGACCAGCGGCGCCAAGCGGCTTTCGGCATTGAGCAGATTGTGAGCGATGACGCCGGTGTCGGAGCCATACAGGCCGGGCGGATTCTCGAACGTCACCGGCAGCGGGCCGGCACCCGGCACCAGCGGCCGTGCATCCGGCGTCGGCGGCACCAGCGTGCCATCGGCTGATATCATGCGGTAGGGCGCCAGCGAGGCGGCGGCGGCTTCGGCATTGGCGACCGCCGCACCCTGGTTGCGCGACAGTTGCACGATGCGGCGCAGCATCTCGACGAAACTGCCGGAGATCGGCAGGTTCGACCAGGTCGCCTCCGGCGTGACATGGAACAGGACAAGCGTGCCTTTGCCCTTCTTCATCCCGGTCACCAGTGGCGTGCCGTCGGCAAGCGTGGCCCAGCTGCGCTCGACGATATCGGGCGTCGGCTCGGCCAGCACCTGCCTGGTGACGGTGACCTCGGCCGGTGGAGCGAGATCGGCGAAGGGGCCGGTCTTCGGAAAATCGGTGACCGGCTGCGGCGTCGTCCACGACAGCGCGCCGCCGAGCGAGCGCTCGCCGGTGCGCAGCCTGACCGGCAGCAGGTCGTCGTCATTGCCGGCGGCGACCAGCCGCGAGCCGGCGAATCGCACCAGCGTGCCGCCATTGTCGACCCAGTCGACCAGCCTTTGCCGCACCTGCTGCGGAATGGTGCCGACATCGGCCATGACGATCATCGCCGGCTTCTGGTCGAGGAGCTGCGGGATGGCGTCGGCAAGGTCGGCGCTCGACGGCTCGGCCAGATCGGCGAAGGGCTGCAGCGCGCGGCGGATGTAGTACAGCGGCGACAGAAGCGGCTGCGCCTGGTCGGCTTCGGCCTGCGACAGCAGTCCGACGCGGCGGCGCTTGGAACTCTCGTCGAGCACGCGAACGGCGCCGGCCTGCCGCTGACCGTCGAGCGTGATCGAGGCGAAGTCGTTGCGCAGCTCGAAAGGCACCGCCATCGTGCCGGTGGCGGTGGATTCGCCCGGCGAGAAGGTCAGCGTGGCGTCGGCGATGCGGCGGCCCTTGTCGTCGAAGGCGCCGGCGGTCACCTGAGCCGGCGCCGGATCGCCCGGCGCGCGGATGGCGGTCAGCTCGAAGCCGTCCACCTGGTTGTCGGCGCCAGTCAGGCCGATCAGGCCGGGCCGGTCGGAGGCGGCCCAGACGACACGGGCGGCGTTCTTCGACAGAAGCGTGTTGAAGGCCGCCTCGTCGCCTTCCGCCGCCAGACCGTCGGCGAGCACGGCGACGCTGGCGCCCGGCAAGCTCTCCAGGGTTGTCGCGACGCGGGCATAGACGGCCGGGCGGTCGGTCGGGATCGGCCGCGGCTTTGCCGCGCGCAGCCGGTCGAGCGCGGTGGCGGCGTCGAACGGGCCGATCTCGGCATTCGGTTTTTCGGCGGTGAAGGCGATGATGACAGGCACGTCGTTGGAGCTGGCATCGGCGATCAGCCGTTCGGCAGTGGCGACGCGCTGGCCCCAGTCGGCGGCACTTGCCCAGTCATTGTCGATGACCAGCGCAAGCGCGGTGCCCTCGGCCGGCAGTCTTTCACGCGGGTTGAACACAGGTTCGGCCAGCGCCGCAACGATAAGGGCCGCCATCAGCAGCCTGAGCAGCGTCAGCCACCACGGGCTCTGTTGCGGCGTCTCCTCGCGCTTCAGCACGCGGGCCAGGATCTTCAGCGGCGGGAAGACCTCGGTCTGCGGCTTGGGCGGGGTGAACCGCAAAAGCCACCAGATCACCGGCAGGGCCAGAAGGCCCCACAGCACCATCGGCGCCCCGAAGGAGAGTGGCAGCCAGCTCATGCGCGGATCCTCCCGGCTGAGCTGCCATCGACGGTCATCGCCATGTGGACACGCACCAGCGCATCGGAGGCGAGGCGGTCGGTGTGGTTGACGGTAAAGCTCCAGCCGAGGCGCTTGCACCAGTCGGTCAGTTCCTGGCGGCGGGCGATGTAAAGCAGTCGGTAGTCGTCGCCCAGCGTTTCGGCGCGGCCCGCGGTCAGCTTGTCGCCGGTCTCGGGATCGGTGAATTCGGTGCGGCCGGCATAGGGGAATCTCTCCTCGGCCGGGTCGGCGACCTCGATCAGATGGGCACGCACGCCGTGGCGGGCGAGCACCTCAAGCCAGGCGATTGTGTCCTCGACCGGATCGAGGAAGTCGCTGACGATGACGATGTCGCAGAAGCGGCGGATGGCGGACAGGTCGGGCTTTGCCGGCAATTCGCCGGCATGGCTGAGTTGTGCTGCGATCCGCTCGGCGCCGTTGCGGGCGGTGAACGGATCGGTCAGCCCGGGCCAGGCGATACGCTCGCCGCTGCGCGACAGAAGCTCGGCCATGGCCAGCGCCAGCACCAGCGCGCGGGACTCCTTCGAGACGGTGGCGCCGGTCGATTTGTAGAGCATGGAAGGCGAGGGATCTGCCCACAGCCACACCGTATGGGCGGCCTCCCATTCGCGGTCTCGCACATAGATGTGGTCGTCGCGGGCCGAGCGGCGCCAGTCGATGCGCGAGGAGTCGCCCTCGACATAGGGCCGGAACTGCCAGAAATTCTCGCCGATGCCGCGCTTGCGGCGGCCGTGCCAGCCGGCGATCACCGTGTTGACGATGCGACGCGCCTCGACCAGCAGGTCCGGCACCAGCGATGCCCGCAACCGGCCGCGGGCGAGCGCGTCACGCGTCGCTGCCGGAGCCTGGGCCTCGCCTATACGCGCCATCAGATGCCTTTTGCCAGTTTCGCCACCACGTCACGCACGGTCGTGCCCTCGGCACGGGCGGCAAAGGTCAGCGCCATGCGGTGCTGCAGCACCGGCTCGGCCAGCGCTCTGATATCGTCGATCGACGGCGCCAGCCGTCCGTCATAAAGGGCGCGGGCGCGGGCGCACAGTGTCAGCGACTGGCTGGCGCGCGGGCCCGGGCCCCAGGCGACGTGCTTGTCGGTCTCGGCATTGCCCTGGCCGGGGCGCGCCGAGCGCACCAACTGGAGGATCGCCTCGACGACGCTTTCCGGCACCGGCATGCGGCGAATGAGGGTCTGGATCTCCTTCAGCCGCGCCGGCTGCAACACGTTCTGCGCCTTGGCGTCCTCAATGCCGGTGGTCTCCAGGAGGATGCGGCGCTCCGCCTCGATTTCCGGATAGAGGATGTCGACCTGCATCAGGAAACGGTCAAGCTGCGCCTCGGGCAGCGGATAGGTGCCCTCCTGCTCCAGCGGGTTCTGCGTCGCCAGCACGTGGAAGGGCGCCGGCAGGTCATGGCGGACACCGGCAATGGTGACGTGGTATTCCTGCATCGCCTGTAGCAGCGCCGACTGGGTGCGCGGCGAGGCGCGGTTGATCTCGTCGGCCATCAGCAGTTGCGCGAAGATCGGCCCGGAGATGAAGCGGAACGAGCGCTTGCCGAATTCGTCCTGCTCCATCACCTCGGAGCCGAGAATATCGGACGGCATCAGGTCGGGCGTGAACTGGATGCGGCGGGAATCGAGGCCGAGCACGATGCCCAGCGTCTCGACCAGCTTGGTCTTGGCGAGGCCGGGCACGCCGACCAGCAGCGCATGGCCGCCTGCGAGCAGCGCCACCAGCGTGCGTTCGACGACGCTTTCCTGGCCGAAGATGACGCGGCCGACGCCCTCGCGAACCCTGGAAATGTCGGCCAGCGCCGTCTCGGCCAGGGCGATCATGTCCTCTTCGCTGATCGGGCTTTCCTTGATCATCACGCTCATGCAGCATCGATCCTTCTCGTTGGAAATACCGGCTTGCAGCTTCGACGCCACAGAGTGCCGCGATTCGGCCTCGCGTGGCGCCCGTCTTTGAACTTAAATCACTGACTTAGGCTGACAAGCGGAACAACAGTGACTATTTCGTGACCATGACAGAACGCGCCGACGATCGTGAAGGAAGTTTGACGGCAGCGACCGAGGCGCGCGGACTGGAGGCGCTGATCTCGCGTGCCGCCCGCGCGGGCAACGGGCCGGCGCCGGTGGATCGTTGGAATCCGGCCTTTTGCGGCGATCTCGACATGGAGATCCGGCAGGACGGCACCTGGTTCTACCAGGGCACGCCGATCGGCCGCATGCCGCTGGTGCAGCTGTTTTCCTCCGTGCTGCGCAAGGACGAAGACGGCAGGACCTACCTGGTGACGCCGGTGGAAAGGGTCGGCATCCGCGTGGTCGACGCGCCCTTCATAGCCGTCGAGATGGATGTTTGCGGCACCGGCGATGGCCAGGTCATCACCTTTCGTACCAATGTCGGCGATGTGGTCGAGGCCGGGCCGGAGCATCCGCTGCGCTTTCTCGACGAGGAGGCAACCGGCGGCCTGAAACCCTATGTGCTGGTGCGCGGACGGCTGGAGGCGCTGCTGGCGCGGCCGGTCATGTATGAATTGGTCGAGCATGGCGAGGAGATCGAGGTCGGCGGCCGAAGGATGTTTGCCGTCCGCTCGAAGGGTGCGGTCTATCCGATCATGCCGGCGGAAAAACTGCAGCGGCTGAGCGCGTGAGCGGGCGACGCCAAATGGACCGGGGCCAAATGAACCGGGGCATGATGGACCAGGTGACGCGATGAACCAGGTGACACTATGGACCAAGTGACGCCGGCGCCGTTTTCGGCCGCAGATTTTCGCGCCCGCGTCGCGGCGCAGCCGCTGGCGCATGCCGCCGACGATTATGGCGACCATCGCTTCAACCCGGGACATCCGCGTTTGAAGCTCGCAAAGGCGCTGCGCGATGCCGCCGTGCTGATCGCGGTGGTCGATCATGGACGCGATGCAACGGTTCTGCTGACCAAGCGGGCGGAAAAGCTGCGCAGCCATTCGGGGCAGGTGGCCTTTCCCGGAGGCACGATCGATCCTACCGATCCGAGCCCGGAGGCGGCGGCATTGCGCGAGACATTCGAGGAGATCGGGCTTGGCCAGGATCGGGTCGAGATCATTGGCCGCATGCCCGATTACGTCTCCGGCAGCGGCTACCGGATCGCCCCGGTGCTGGGAATAGTGCGGCCGGACTTTTCACTGACGCTGAATTCCGAGGAGGTCGACGCCGCCTTCGAAGTGCCGCTGCGCTTTCTGATGGACCCGGCCAACCACGGCCGCGACAGCCGCATGTGGAACGATCTCGAATGGGTCTTCTACGAAATGCCCTATGACGGACAACGCATCTGGGGCGTCACCGCGGGCATCATCCGCACGCTCTATGAAAGGCTCTATACGTGAGCGGCCGGGTGTCGCTCGCGGGCAAAGCCGACTGGCTCGGGGAACGGCATTTGCAGCGCCTGCTGGCGGCTTTGGCGGATGGCGGCGAGGAGGCGCGCGTCGCCGGCGGTGCGGTGCGCAATGCGCTCATCGGCCAGCCGGTTGCCGACGTCGATATCGCCACCACAACCGTGCCTGACGAGACCATCCGCCGCGCCAAGGCGGCGGGTTTCAAGGCGGTGCCGACCGGCATCGAGCACGGCACCATCACGATTGTCGCCGGCGGCAAGCCATTCGAGGTGACCACGCTGCGCGCCGACATCGAGACCGACGGACGGCGGGCAAAAGTGTTGTTCGGGCGCGACTGGAAGGCCGATGCGGAACGACGCGATTTCACCATCAACGCGCTCTATGCCGAGGCCGACGGCACGATCGTCGACCTGGTCGGCGGCATTGCCGATATCGAGGCGCGCCGGCTGCGCTTCATCGGCGATCCGGAGGCGCGCATCCGCGAGGATTATCTGCGCATCCTACGCTTTTTCCGCTTCTTCGCCTGGTATGGCGACGGCCGGCCGGATGCCGAAGGGCTGAAGGCTTGCGCCCGGCTCAAGGAGGGGCTTGGCCAACTCTCGGTCGAGCGCGTCTGGTCCGAACTGAAGAAGCTGCTGTCGGCCCCCGATCCATCGCGCGCCCTGCTGTGGATGCGCCAGGCGGGCGTGCTCACCAGCGTTCTGCCGGAGAGCGAGAAATGGGGCATCGATGCGATCCATGCGCTGACCAGGGCGGAGAAGGATCTCGACTGGATGCCGGACCCGCTGCTCAGGCTGGAAGCGATCGTGCCGCCGGACGCAGCGCGGATGAAGACGCTCGCCGAGCGGTTGAGGTTCTCCGTCAGCGACGCCGGTCGTCTCAGGCAGTGGGCGCTGACAGCGCCCGTCGGGCCGAAGACGACCGAAGCGGAACTCGCAAAACGGCTCTATCGCGGCGATCGTCAGGGCCTTGTCGATCGCTTGCGGCTGTCGCTCGCTTCCGCTCGAGCCCGCGCCGTCGAGGACAACGACGCGCTGCTCGAAGCTGGCGGCTTTTCGCGGCTGCTGGCCTTTGCCGGAAAATGGAAAAAGCCCGACTTTCCGCTCAAGGGCGCCGATCTGACGAGGCTTGGCGCGTCGCCCGGGCCGAAACTCGGCGCAACCCTGAAGAACCTCGAAAACGAGTGGATCGAGTCCGGCTTTGCGCTGGATCGCGGCGCACTTCTCAACCGCGCCGCAGAAGCACTCGAAAATTAGGCAAATCAGGCCGCGTCGCGAGCCTTTTCGATGCGCGAACGGATCGCTTCGATCATCGTCTCGCGAATGATCGTCTCGCCATGCGTCTCACGCATATGCTCGACGGCACGACGCATGATCTCGGCTTCCTCGTCGGCGCGCGTATGCCAGTCACAACCCGGAACCAGCGAGCCGCAGTGGAATTCCTTCATCGGATTTCTCCCTTTTCCTCCTCGAAGCGCCGCATCTGCTCTGACACGGAAGCTCCAGCACCTTTGATCGACGCATGATCCCTGTCGGAAACCGGCTCGGTATTCGGGTCATGCGCTGGCCGAACCAGCATAACACGATCGGATGGTTTTGGTTGCTGCAGAGACCGAAAAAGGCGGAGCATCGCTGCTCCGCCCTCTTGACGCTACCCCGGAGGCAAGACCCCGTCTTGCTCCAGCGGCCAGGCCATCACTTCACGATCCTGACTGCCTCGGCGATTTTGTGCTTGCCGCTCATGTCCCACGAAACGCGGACCTTTTCGCCGACCTTCAGGCCAGGATTCTTGAAGGCCTTGGGCAGCGTAAAGGTAGATCCGTTATCCAGAACAAGGCTCATGGCCGTTCCATCATAGATCTTGACCGTGCCCGTAGTGTGCTTGACCGCTGCGAAGGCAGCGCCACCAGAGGCAAGAACGGCAGCAGCCGCAACCGACATAATAAGCTTGCGCATGGCATGCTCTCCTGGAAATGAAGGCACCATTTTTGGAAGGTGCCCCACTCAATCATGGGCCGTCCGGTCGCGTCGGGTCGCGGTTCCAGGGAGGCGAGAACCGCCGGCGTTTCCCGGCCCGTAACGAAAAATAGTCTTGTTTTTTCAAGTAGATATTAGACGAAAAAGATATTCTGCGCGCCACATTCGCCGCCAGAATCCTGCGATTTGGACCTGATTACGACTCACGTCCAACTCACCGAGAGTTTACGGCCATTTCACCTCTGGCGGCAGGCTGGACAGGATCGCGGCAACGTTGCCGCCGGTCCTCAGCCCGAAGATGGTGCCGCGATCGTGAAGCAAATTGAATTCGACATAGCGGCCGCGGCGAATGAGCTGTTCTTCGCGGTCGCCCTCGGTCCAGTTGTCGTTGAAATTGGCCCGCACCAAATGCCCGTAGACGACGAGAAAAGTGCGCCCGACATCCTGGACGAAGTTGAAATCGGCGTTCCAACCGCCTTTGTCCTCGTCCGAATGCAGCCAGTCGAAGAAGATGCCGCCGGTGCCGCGCGGTTCGTTGCGGTGCGGCAGATAGAAATACTCGTCGCACCAGGCCTTGAATTTCGCGTGGTCGGCGACGCCAGCGTGCTTCTCGCAGGCAAATTGCATGGCGCGGTGGAAGGCGACCGTGTCCGGGTCCTCCTGGCTGCGGCGACGGTCGAGCACCGGCGTCAGGTCGGCGCCGCCGCCGAACCATTGGCGCGAGGTGACGACCATGCGCGTGTTCATGTGCACCGCCGGCACGTTGGGGTTCCACGGATGGGCGATCAGCGAAATGCCGCTCGCCCAGAAGCGCGGGTCTTCCTCGGCGCCCGGCATCTGCTTCCTGAACTCCGGCGAGAACTCGCCATAGACCGTCGAGGTGTGGACGCCGACCTTCTCGAAGACGCGGCCGCGCATCATCGACATGGTGCCGCCGCCGCCCTTGCCGGCGTCGCGCTGCCACGGCGTCTTTTCGAAGCGGCCGGGCGACCATGAGGCCTGCGGCCCCTGCAGGTCCTGCTCGATCTGCTCGAAGGCGGCGCAGATGCGCTCGCGCAGCGTCTCGAACCACAGCCGCGCCTTCATCTTCTTCTGTTCGATGTCGGCCGGCAGCCCCGCCGGTATTTCGGGTCGTTGCAAATGCTGTCTCCTGTTGTCGGGCGTACCCCGACAAATGACTCGTCTTTTCCGGCCGCGATCCCTAATCTCTTAGGTGCAAGGGTCAAGTGTGAATGGAGTTCTTTCGTGCGCACTCCGGCAAGACCGCCGCTGGATGGCCTGAAGAAGAGGCTCGACCGTTCGCGTGCCGAGCGCGAGCGCATGCCGCGCGACGGGTTTTTGCGCGAGACCTTCGTCCTGCCGCGCTCCGATGCGCGGCTCAAGGCGAAAGAGTGGTTCGAGCGCTTTCCCAAGCAGGCCTACTGGACCGAGATCGAAAGCTGGTTCGAGCGGCCGGGCGACGTCATCGAATTCACCATCAGGCGATTGCCGGCGGCGGATTAGCGAGCGACCAACAACCGCCTTGCTCCCGGGCCTTGGGCGCTCAGCCGGTCTTCCTTGTTACGCAGCGGGCACTTGTCGATCGACATGCAGCCGCAGCCGATGCAGTCGGTCAGCCCGTCGCGCAGCTTCTTCAACTGGGCAATCTTGCGATCGAGCTGGTCGCGCCAGGCGGTTGAAAGCACATTCCAGTCCTCGCGCGTCGGCGTGCGGCCTTCAGGCAGCGATGCCAATGCCTCGCCAATCTCGGCCAGCGAGATGCCGACCTCCTGTGCCACCTTGATGATCGCCACCCGCCGCAGCACGTCGCGGCCGTAGCGCCGCTGGTTGCCTGATGTGCGGTGGCTGCGGATCAGTCCGCGCGCCTCGTAGAAATGCAGCGCCGACACTGCCACCCCGCTACGCGTGGCCACCTGGCCGACCGTCAGTTCCATCACCGCAGCCATTCGAATTTTCCGCTTGACCTCAAGTTAAGTTGAGCTTGTAACGAAGAAACCCTTGAAATGCAAACCGCAGGAGAAGGCGATGTGCGCCTGGGTGAGAATGACAAGTGACGGTGCGGTCGTCGGCGAGAAAGCCGCCACAATCGCTGCACCCGCTGAGGATCTGCAAATCCTATCCGAGCTGTCGGATCGCCTCGCCGGCCACCATGGCGACGGAAAGCGCGACGTTGATGCTGCGCGCGCCCGGCTGCATCGGGATGATCAGTCGCGCATCCGCCGCCTCGTGGACAGGGTCAGGCACGCCTGCGGATTCGCGGCCGAACAGAAGAATGTCGGCACCGGCGAAGGCGAAATCGGTGTAGGCGGTCGCGGCTCTGGTCGACAGCAGCACCAGCCGCCGCGCTTCGCCTCTGCGCCAGTGCTCGAAGGCTTGCCATTCGACATGCCGGGTCAGGGCCGCCATTTCGAGATAATCCATGCCGGCCCGTTTCAGCGCCCGGTCGGAGAGCGGGAAGCCGGCCGGTTCGATGATGTCGACGCCGAGACCGAGGCAAGCCGCGAACCGCAGGATTGTCCCGGTGTTGCCGGCGATATCCGGCTGGTAGAGCGCAATGCGGAGACGGTTGTTCATTTCCGCATCCTTCTAATAAGTGGCAGATCGGCCACAACAGGTTCGCCGTTTTGGAAATTTCTGGACCGGCGGGTGGTCATTTTCTGCGAAGTCGGTTATACGCCGGGCATTGTCAACCCGAACCGATGGAGGGGTAATTCATGATGATCATGCACATCCAGCGCCCCTCATGTGGGCTTACCAGCCTGCCGGCGGTTTCGGTTCGACGATTCTCCTGACCTTTTAGACTTCGATCGCACCGATTCTTAGCCGAAACCCTTTTTCGGTCTTCGAAGGAATCCTGCGATGTTTTTCAAGCTGTCGAAGGGGCTGAACGCCCCGCCTGAGCACGCCGCTGTTCAACCCCAGCCTTTCGCTGGCCATTCAGCTGCGAACAGGCCGGATTTTTCTCCCGATTTTCACATGGAGGACGGACCGATGTTCGATCCCTGCAAAATTCCCGGTTCAAGAAACCTGCACGAGCGCAGGATGGCGACCTGGGCGCTGTTGGTCGGCGAAACCTACTCGTCGGCGGTTCACGCCGAAACCCGCCGGCGCCCGCATCGCGGCATGCTGCCGGACGTCGACTTCTCGCGCGCGGTTCCCGACCGCAGCCGGCCGTCGCTGGTGCGCCGGATTATCAGGCTGATCCGCCCTGGCGCGAAATCCGGCGCGAAACTCCGGGTCGTCGACGCAGCGCTGTCAGGATCGTCAAACGAGCCTGTCGGCGAAAAGCCCGCGACATCCTATATTGCGCGAAGCAGGATCGGCGGCCCGGGTGATTCCGGGACGCCGGTCCTTGCTGCCACGCGACCCATGACGCCATGCGCTCCCAGGACGCTACACGCTCCCGCGCGGCGAGAGCGAAAACGAGCATGTGAGTACCAAGACAATGTTCCGCTGGTTTGAAACAAGGCTCGATCCGTTCCCTGCCGAGGAGCCGGTCGAGCCGCCGAAGACGCTGATCGCCTTCTGCGTCCACTATACGCGCGGCGCCTGGCCCTACATCGCAATCGATGCGATGCTGGTGACGGCTATCGCCCTTGCCGAAGTGTGGATGTTCGGCTTCATGGGCAGGATCGTCGACTGGCTGTCGGTGCAGAATCGCGAGACATTCCTGCAGACCGAGGGCTGGAAGCTCGCAGGCATGGCTTTCATCGTGGTTTTCGCGCTGCCGGCGACGGTCTGGTTCCATGCGCTCCTCAACCAGCAGACGCTGATGGGCAACTATCCGATGCGTATCCGCTGGCAGGTGCATCGCTACCTGCTCAAGCAGTCGATGGCCTTCTACCAGGACGAGTTCGCCGGACGCATCGCGACCAAGCTGATGCAGACGGCGCTCGCCGTGCGCGAATGCGTCATCAAGCTTATCGATGTGCTCAATTATGTCGTGGTGTATTTCCTCGGCATGCTGTTCATCGTCGGCTCGGCCGACTGGCGGCTGGCGGGACCGCTTGCCGTCTGGCTTGCCGGCTATGTCTTGCTGCTGCGCTATTTCATCCCGCGGTTGGGCAAGGTCGGCGAGGAGCAGGCCAACGCGCGCTCGACCATGACCGGCCGCGTCGTCGACAGCTACTCCAACATCCAGACGGTCAAGCTGTTCTCGCATGCGCGGCGCGAGGCGTCCTTCGCCCGGGAAGGCATGGCCGGCTTTCTCGATACGGTCTACCGATCGATGCGGTTGGTGACGCAGCTCTACGGCCTGCTCTACGTCCTCAACTCACTGCTGTTGTTTTCGGTCACTGCGATCTCGCTGTGGCTTTGGCTCGGCCAGGTGGTGACGATCGGCGCCGTCGCCCTGGTCATCGGCCTCGTGCTTCGGCTCTGGGGCATGTCGCAATGGATCATGTGGGAGATGTCCACCCTGTTCGAGAATATCGGCACGGTGCAGGACGGCATCAGCTCGATCTCGCTGCCGCGCGTCGTCGAAGACAGGCCTGGCGCCAAGGACATTGTCGTGACCAAGGGCGAGATCCGTTTCGAAGACATCCGCTTCCACTACGGCAAGCAGAAAGGCATGATCGAACGCCTGTCGCTGACGGTGAAGCCGGGCGAAAAGGTCGGCATCGTTGGCCGCTCGGGCGCCGGCAAGTCGACGCTGGTCAACCTTCTGTTGCGCTTCTACGACCTTGAAAGCGGCAAGATCCTGATCGACGGCCAGGAAATCGCGGCGGTGACGCAGGATTCGCTGCGCGCCCAGATCGCCATGGTCACGCAGGATACCTCGCTGCTGCATCGCTCAGTGCGCGAGAACATCCTTTATGGCCGACCGGACGCCAGCAACGAGATGCTGGTCGAGGCAGCACGCCGCGCCGAGGCGCTTGATTTCATATCAAGGCTTTCGGACGCCAGTGGCCGCACCGGTTTCGATGCGCATGTCGGCGATCGTGGCGTCAAATTGTCAGGCGGCCAGCGGCAACGCATCGCGATTGCCCGTGTTATGCTGAAGGACGCACCGATCCTCATCCTCGACGAGGCGACGTCTGCGCTCGATTCAGAGGCCGAGGCGGCGATCCAGGAGAACCTTTACAAGCTCATGCAAGGCAAGACCGTCATCGCCATCGCGCACCGGCTCTCGACGATCGCGGCGATGGACCGGCTCGTCGTTATGGACAAGGGCCGCGTCATCGAGGAGGGTTCGCATGAGCAACTCGTCGCCAGCGGCGGGCTCTATGCGCAGCTTTGGCAGCGTCAGTCGGGCGGCTTCCTGCTCGACGAGCGTGCGGCCGCCAACGATGCCATGGTCAAGGGTCAAGCAGCGGAATGATGGGCCGCAGAATGATGGCACCAGAATGATGATTGCCGTCTATCGCTGGTTCGAGAACTGGGTCTATCCGTTCAGGGAGCCCGCGAGCCTTCGGCCACCGGTCAGCGTCAGCGGTTTCCTCTGGCACTATGTCGGCCAGGCGAAGGTCGCCTTCTTCGCCATGCTTGTCATCGGCGGCATTGCGCCGCTGGTCGAGGCTGGGCTGTTCTACTTCGTCGGCAGGCTGGTCGACATTCTCGACCAGCTCCCTGGCGAGCGTAGCTGGGATGCGCTGTGGATTGCCGCCGGTCCCGAACTTGTCTTCATGGCCGCCGTGGTGCTGGTCGTCCGCACCATCGTCGTAGGCCTGGCGGCGCTGGTCGACGAGCAGACGATCACCCCCGGCTTCTACAATCTGGTGCGCTGGCAGGCGCACCGCCATGTCTCGCGCCAGTCCTACAACTTCTTCCAGAACGATTTCGCCGGCCGCATCGCAACAAAAGTCTGGCAGGCCGGGCAGGCGACCGGCGATTTGATGCAAAGCTTCATCGAGGTCGTCTGGTTCATGGTCGTCTATACGGTGACGACGCTGGTGCTGGTCGCCGGCCTCGACTTGCGGCTGGCGGCGCTGGTGGTGATCTGGATCACCGCCTTCGGCTGGCTGGCCAAGCGCTATCTGCCGGCGATCCGCAAGCATGCCGAGCAAACCGCAGAGGCCGGTTCGATGATCACCGGCCGCTTTGTCGATTCCTACTCGAACGTGCAGACGCTGAAGCTGTTCTCCGCCGATGGCGACGACCGATACATCAGGAGCGGCTTCAACATCTATCTCGATGCGCTGCGCCCGTTCACCCGCAGGCTGACCGGCGTGCGCATGGCGCTGACGACGCTGTCGGGGATCATGATCACCGCGATCGCCTGTTTTGCCGTCTATCTCTGGCTCGAAGGCTCGATCACCGTCGGCGCCGTCGCCTTCACGCTGTCCCTGGTGTTGCGGCTCAACATGCTGCTCGGCCGGCTGATGATGCAGCTCAACAGCATCCTGCGGAATCTCGGCGTGCTGGAAAACTCGAAGGCGCTGATCTCGCAGCCGCTCGGCCTGACCGATACGCCCGACGCCAAGGAGCTTGTCGTGACCGGCGGCCGGATCGAAGTGAACAACGTCGAGTTCCACTACGGCAAGGGATTCGGCGTGCTCAACGGCATCGATCTTGTCGTGCGGCCGGGCGAGAAGGTCGGACTGGTCGGTCCGTCCGGCGCCGGCAAGACGACGCTGGCCAATCTGATCCTGCGCCTCTACGAGCTCGAGGCCGGCAAGATCACCATCGACGGCCAGGACGTCTCGAAGGTGACGCAGAATTCGCTGCGTGCCAACATTGGTGTCGTCAGCCAGGATACCGCGCTTTTCCACCGTTCCTTGCGCGACAACATCAAGCTCGGCATGCCGGAAGCAACCGACGCCGAGGTGATCGCGGCCGCGAAGAAGGCCGAGGCGCACGATTTCATCCTCGACTTGCGCGACAATCGCGATCGCCAGGGCTATGAGGCCTTTGTCGGCGAGCGCGGCGTGAAATTGTCTGGCGGCCAGCGCCAGCGCGTGGCGATCGCCCGCGTCTTCCTCAAGGACGCGCCGATCCTGATACTCGACGAGGCGACGTCGGCGCTCGATTCCGACATCGAGGCGGCCATCCAGGAAAATCTGGTGCGGCTGATGGAGAACAAGACGGTCATCGCCATCGCGCACCGGCTGTCGACCATCGCGGCACTCGATCGCCTGGTGGTGCTCGACGGCGGCCGCATCGTCGAACAAGGCACGCATGACGAACTGGTCGCTATCGACGGGCTTTATGCGCGGCTGTGGAAGCGGCAGTCCGGCGGCTTCCTGTTCAACGAGGAGAGCGTGCTGGAGGAGACGCGGCCGGCGGAGTAGGGCCAGATTTCAGCAAAAAACGGAGTGAATCATGTCGGTGAGAATGCCATCGAATTTCGGACGGTCGGGAGCGCGGGAGAGCGCGCTCGACCTGCTCGGCCATGAAATCCTCGGCGAAAAGGCGGCGGCGCTCGGCCGCGCCGGCCGGCGGGTGGATGAAACGCTGGCGAGGTTGCGTGAACATGGCGAGGATGGCGAACGTCGTGCTCGCCTGCTCAGGGACGCGGCGGAGGCGGTCCATGGCTATTTCATCCAGCGCGAATTGTGCGGCTTGCGCAAGCACGACGCAGTGATCCGGGAATACAACATCCCCAAGGCCGTGCTGGCCAGGCTCGGCGCGAAATAGACACTAGTGTTGAAATCTGACGCTTGGTACCGAAGACGAAATAAATACCGATTTCGACCCGTTCCAGTCGTCCAGATTCGCTCGCGCTACGGAATAAGTTGACCCGAAGCCGCCCTTCATCAGCCCATTTCGCTGCCTGATAGCTGACATTTTTGGCAACCAGCACTGATGGCTCGGAAGCCTGCTGGCGGGGTTGAAGCCATGGACCAGCCAGCGCTCGTTCTAAGACAAACAGTATTTCGCTGATCGTATCCATGGCCCCCCTTGCTCAAAGAAATCCGTGACAATCCCGTTCTCTGGTTGTTGGCCTTTGCGCCTGCGGTGTTCGTCGCCCAAGCACTCGAGCCCGAAGCACACACGCTGCTTTTTGTGCTTTCCGTGCTGGCGATCGTGCCGCTGGCCGCGCTGCTGAGCTACGCCACCGAGTCGATGGCGACCAAAACGGGCGATACGGGTGGGCGGCCTTCTCAATGCGACGCTGGGCAACCTCACCGAACTGATCATCTACTCACTGGGTCTGGTATTCTCGCTTAAAACGCATCGGGAGTTTTTCGGCGGCGGGGATCCCCATCCGGACGCAGGCGAATCGATGTTGCCGGCGCCCGTAGCTCTGGGGACGGCGGCCTGTCTGACCGTCAAAGGTTCGGAGCGGCTTGAGACAATTTGCCGGTCTCGGGAACAAATTTGGATTCTTTCAGTTAATGACGACGTTTCGCATACGGCAAACATTGCCACCAGCGAGGGACGCGATCATGAGGTTCCTGTCAGGTATAGCGACCTCCCTGGTCGCCACTTTTGCACTTACAAGCACTGTTCCAGTTGATGCCGCACCGATCTTCGTGCCCAGGGCACAAAGCGCGCAGTCCGATGTCATCCAAATTCGAGATGGCTGGTACAGGGGTTATCGCGGCTATCGCCACTATCGTCCGGGATACCATAGGCACAACGACTTTTGGTTTCCCGCCGGCGCATTTGTCGCTGGAGCGCTGCTCGGCAGCATGATCGCCAACAACAACGGCTACTACGGCGGGTATTACCGAAGCGGCTTCTACGGCGATCCTTATTACGGCAGACCTTATTATGGCAGACCTTATTATGGCAGACCTTATTATGGCGGAGCCTATTATGGCGGATCCTATTATGGCAGACCTTATTATGGCGGAGCCTATTATGGCGGATCCTATTATGGCGAACCGTATTACCGCGACCGGTATTACCGCAACCGGTATTATGGCGACCGGTATTATGGCGAACCGTATTACCGCGACCGGTATTACCGCAACCGGTATTATGGCGACCGGTATTATGGCAATGGGTATCACTCAAACAGGTCCTATCGCCCATGCTCGCCCCGGGAAGCCGATTCCGGTAATTGCTACTAGCGCGGCCTGTCGCGACACATTCTACCGCCTATCGCGAATTTGACCTTGATGTGCCCACATGGCATCATGGAATGGTAGCTGGACTGCGAAGACAAGACTTCTTGCCGCGGCGGCCGATTCCTTCAACGTGCGGCTGGAAGCCTGCCTCAGTCGACTACCCTGCTGATTTACGTCTTGCGGTTGGGTGGGCATGAATTGAGCCCAACGAACGAGATTGGCAAGACGTCGATCTGCCTCTGTGTTCTATTCTCGAACGGTTTCGAGTGGAGGAGAAAATGGCCAACATCAAAGACACAGCTTTAGACATAAATGCGGCGCCGCCGAGCGCTGAGCAACTGCGAATGGCTCTCCTAGAGGAGCAGATGGCGGAGGCAGACAAGCAGGAAAAGCTGCGGGCGAAAAAAAATCAGGAGCTCACGAAGTTCACAGAAAGTTTCCTCAAGGACCAGGTGAACGAGAATGAAATCGCGATGGTCCGCCGCCTGGTGATGAACGCTGTCAAGAACGGCAAGTACGAAGCACTAGTATATAGTTTTCCGTCGGGCCTTTGCACTGACAGCGGCCGAGCCATCAACAGCGCTGATCCGCAATGGCCCGAAACGCTCCAGGGGAAGGCCAAGCAGTTCTATGAGCGCTACCAGAAGAATGCGAAGCCGCAGGGTTACAAGCTTAAGGCCATGATTATTAACTTCCCCGGCGGAATCCCTGGCGACGTCGGCTTCTTCTTAAATTGGGAGCCCGAAACCAAATAGGAACCGGTAAATGGTTCTGAACTGCGTGTATAGCTGGGTCAAAGCACGTTCGGCACCACGTTGCGCGGAGTTGCATCGTCCACGAAGTTGTCGGGCCGCTTCTGGCGTTTGCTGAAGTTAGGTTTTTCGAACTCGACGCGCTCATAGGGGATGGAGCTCAGAATGTGCGAAATGCAGTTGATGCGCGCGCGCTTCTTGTCGTTTGACGGCACAATCCACCAGGGCGCATGCCTTGTGTCTGTTGCACGGATCATCTCGTCGTAAGCGCGGGTGTAATCCCACCAGCGGTTGTACGATTCGACATCCATCGGGCTCAGTTTCCACTGTCGAAGGGGGTCGTCGGCCCGCTGTCGGAAACGCCGCTCCTGTTCTTCCTCACTCACATCGAGGAAGTATTTGAGCAACGTTATGCCGCTTTCGACAAGGGTGGCTTCAAAACCTGGCGCCTGTTCGAGAAAGCGCCGCACCTGCTTCTCGCTACAGAAGCCCATGACGCGTTCAACGCCAGGACGGTTGTACCAGGAGCGGTCGAATATCACGATCTCGCCTCCGGCGGGCAGGTGCTGGACGTAGCGCTGAATGTAGATCTGGGTCTTCTCCCGATCGGTCGGAGCCGGCAGGGCGACGACGCGGAACACGCGTGGGCTGACGCGCTCGGTGATGCGCTTGATCACGCCGCCTTTCCCGGCGGCGTCACGGCCCTCGAAAATGATCAAGATGCGGGCACCAGACTTCTTTACCCAGGCCTGAAGGTGGGAAAGCTCGACCTGCAACCGGGCGAGTTCCTTCGCATATTTTTTTCCTCCCGATTTTGCTTCCTCCGCCGGTTCGGATATCGTAGCCGCCGCCCTGTCTCTATTCTTCTTACTCATGTCTTCCTCCACTCCACTGACACGCAGCCATTAAAATGACAGTTAGGTGACAGCAGGAGAGTCCCTGAACTGTCACGCTTGGGCCTCGAACGCATGATACGCCTCTTCGGGAATGTCGAAGACCATGTCGGAGCCAATGCGCTCGATCACGCCGGCGCGAACAAGGATATCGCGCGCTTCGGCGTGAAGCTCCGCTACGCCAAGCCTGATCCCGCGATTGCGCAATTCGTCACATAGCTCCTCCAGCATTGCCGCTGCCGAGCTGTCGATCTGGGAAATTGCACTTGCATCAATCAGCAGCCAGCGTGTGTCGGCCGGCAATTCCTGGGCAATGGACCGCAGCCGCGATGCGACGTAGTCGGTGTTGAAGAACAGCAGGCTGCCTTGAATGAGGCATACGGCGAGGCCGGGTACCTGACGAGCCTCGGGCGTTCGATGCAGTTTGTAGAAACCGTCATGGCCTGGAACACGGCCGAGCATAGCGTCGCGGGGAAACATCAGCTTGCGCAAAACATAGACCAGCGTCGCGCCGATCGCGATGACAACCCCGTTAAGGACGCCCAGACCGATCGGACCCCACATCGCGATAAGGGCGAAGACGAACTCCATGCGGCTGATGCGCCAAATCTGCCTAAGGGCGGCGAGATCTATCAGGCTGATTGCAGTAGCCGCAAGAATCGCCCCGAGCGCAGGGATCGGGATAATCCTTAGGGTCGGACCGAGAAACAGCAGTGTCGCGATCAGGGTCGCGGCAGCCACGATGCTCGTCACCTGCGAGCGTCCGCCAACGGTAAGGTTGACCGCCGTGCGCGAGTCGGAGGCCGTCACCGGGAAGGCGCCGAAAAGGCCCGCCCCTATGTTCGCAGCGCCAAATCCGATGAGTTCGCGGTTTGGATCGACCGGGTAGCCGCCTATTGCCCCAAAGCTGCGGGCCGTAATGATGCCGGCGCCGTAGCTCACGAGGAAGATCGCCGCGGCGCCGAGGGCCAATGTCTGGATCGGAAGGTCAGCGATCGCTGGCAACGACAACGAGGGCAACCCTGTCGGAATATCGCCGACTACGGCGATGCCGCGTCCTTCAAAGTCGAAAACGGCCGAAAGCACTACGGAGAGGACCACGACCAGCACTGGCCCGGGAACCGGAAAACGCATGGCCCGCGCGATCTGCAACAAACCGAACATCCCCAAGGCCAGCAGAAGAGACGGCCAATGTATCGATCCGGCCTTGCGCAGAAGTTCGAGGACCGGTGCGAGCAGGCCTTCCGCCTCGATCTTGAGTCCGGTGAAGCGACCGATTTGGCCGATCAGGATCGAAAGCGAGATGCCGATGAAGAACCCCGTCAGGATGGGACGCGACAGGAAGGTTGCAAGAACGCCGAGCCGAAGCACCCACGCCGCCAGGCAAAACAAACCGACGCCAAGCGCGAGGATTGCTGCGATCGCAGTTCGGTCCACTTCGAGCCCGACTGGCACGCTCGCGGTAACCGCGACCAAAACCGCCGCAAGCACCGTCATCGTAGCCGCGTCCGGACCGACTATGAGCTGACGCGAGGGGCCAAAGATCGCGTAGGCAACCAGCGGCGCGATGCTCGCGTAGATGCCGGTCTCAGGCGGCAGGCCCGCTATCGCAGGATAGGCGATAGCACTGGGAAGCCCAACCGCGGCAACTGCAAGCCCGGCAGGGACATCGCTCCGCACCCAGCCCGGTTGATAACCGGAAAGGCTCGTAAGCACGGGAAGGCGCAAGCCCACCGGGTTGAATCCTTAGTTGGCATAACTATTTTATTAGCTTAAGCTACTCTATAGTCTTGCACCGGGCCTGACAATACTACAACACTCGGCCATGAGCGAGATCGAGCTAAAATTTCTCCTCGACGAACTGACGTCGAGCCAACTGGGCGTGCGCGCGAAGGCGTTGAAGCTGGTTACTGGCCGCCCGAAAACCAGGACGCTCAAAAGCATCTATCTCGACACCCCTGATCATGCGCTGAAGAAGGCAGGAATTGCGCTCAGACTCCGGCGCGACGGGCGGCGTTGGATACAGACCGTTAAGACCAAGCCAGAGCAGCATGGCGGTCTGTCGCAGGTTGGCGAGGTGGAGAACCCGGCTCCGGGCGGGCGGCTGTGTCTCGAAGCGATTCCGGACGCAGCGGTCCGAGAGGAGGTCGTTCGCCGCGTGAACGGCGCGCCGCTTGAGTTCGTCTGCGAGACCGTGATCAGGCGTTCCGCCAGCGAGTTGTCCCTTGAGGACGGCACGCGTGCGGAACTGGCAATAGACATCGGCGAAATCCACGCCGGGGGGCGCTCGGCCGAGTTGCGTGAACTCGAGATCGAAATCATCGAGGGCAGCCCCGGCGGATTGTTCGACATTGCACATCTACTGTTTCCTGAGGGGGGCCTGAGGTTCTCCCGCCTTTCCAAGGCGGCGCGCGGCTATCTGCTCGCGGAACAGGGATGGATCGACCCGCCGCTCGCGCCCCGCAATGCCGAGGACGTTGCACTCGATCGGGCTCAGATCGCCGAGCAGGCGGCACGCGACGTCCTTCGCGAGTGCCTCGATCAGGTCGCCACGAATGTCGTGGTGATCCGGGAGCTGGACGATCCCGAAGGGCCGCACCAGTTGCGGATCGGCCTGCGCCGATTGCGAAGCGCGTTCTCTGTCTGCGCTTCCGTTCTGAAGAGCCCGGAAATGACGCGGCTCAGCATGGAAGCCCGCTGGTTTGGCCAGGAGGTCGGGCGTCTCAGGGATATCGATATGGTGGCGAACAATATCGTACGGCGGGAGGCCGAGGCCCACGCGGATGAACCGGGTCTGCCGCCGCTTGCCGATGCTCTCTCGAAGCAGGCGGGGGGACTGCGCGATCACCTTCGCAAGGTTCTCCCCGACGCGCGCGTGCAGGCGTTCCTGATCGACCTGGCGCGTTTCGTGGAGGCGCGAGGCTGGCTCGTTCCTCAAGATTTTGGCCAGACCGAGCGGCTTGCAGCGCCGGTCGTCGAGTTGGCTGGCAAGGCACTCAGCAAGCGCTGGAAGAAAGTTAGCAAGCACGCACGTGGACTGGAGACTCTCGAAGTGGAGCAGCGCCACGAGTTGCGCAAGGAACTAAAGAAGCTGCGCTATGCGGTTGAGTTCTTCTCTCCCTTGTACCCGGCGAAACGTGCTGAACCGTTCCTGAAGCAATTGAAGAAACTTCAGACGGTCTTCGGCGATCTGAACGACGCGGCGGTCGCCAGAGCCATGTTGACGGGAGCGGAAGCGCCCGGCGCCGGCGATCCGGCCGCGCAACGCGCCATCGGATGGGTGATCGGAGCGAGTCAGGCGCGCGCCGAATTTGGCTGGGCTGGCGCAAAAACCTTGTGGGGAAGCCTCGACGAGACCCGCCCCTTCTGGAAGTGACGGGCCCCGCTGCATGGAGATCGCTGGCCCGGCTTTGGCCTCCGGAAGACGCGGCGATTGTTTGACAGACCAAACTTTGGTTGATGGCGTTTCCCCGCAATCCTGCTAATATGCTTGGCGTCGCCAAGTGGAGTTTTGCTGAGATGCAGGCTATTGCGACACCCTGATGCGGGTCGTGACGCCAGACATGACGCCCAAGCAATTGACCAAGGCGGCAATGAAAGCGCATCCGAACGCGTCAAAGAAGGATATCGCCTGCGCGGCGTTCTTCTCGATTATTGCAACCGCCGATCAGGACCACGGCAAGGTCAAGAACCTGCAGGCGTTCGCAATAGCCGAGCGCGTAGCCGGCGGCTCTTGATCGGGAGCATGGCGCTTGCGTCCAACCAATGCCGACCGAATAGCAATCCGCGAGCAACAGATTGAGCTTTGCCGCGACATGATTGCGTGGGAAGCGTCACACCATTGGGGCGATGCAGTCCAACTCGCGCATTTCTCGACTGATATCATCGAGGAATACAAGCGCCTGATCGCCACGCTGCAGCTAGTCAGCGACGGGTTGCGGAACCTTGAACCAGTTCAGTGACTAATCCACTGGCCGCGTCCCGTGCCATCTTATGAACGGCGCATTCTTCCCGGTGATCTCCACCCGGGTACAGAGCCTGGCCCAGCCTCCGGAATTGGTACGTCGCAAAACTCAAAGGGCTTCTGATACCCGACAAATCGAAGAGCCCGCATGGTCTTGCCGTCAGTCGTATGACCCTCCTGTCGTTGACCCTGGGCAGGACCACAAGATACACGCACGCAACACAGAATCCAAAGAACGTCGGCGCGCCGCCCCTCAGTAAGACGTTGGTGGCGCTCGGGTCCGCATCCGCCCGTCTGGCTCTGTAAGGGTGAAGTGAGTCCTTAGTTGGGTGACGGACTTATGCGCTGAGCCTAAACTTGCCAGATGACACTTTATGCGCGAAACTTGGTTTTCGAAGAGCCACTCATAGAGCAGATGTGGGAATAGCGTGGTTGTCCACACCACCGTCACAACCGGCATCAAAAATAACGGCGAGCAAAGTGGGGTCCAATCAAATGGCATATGTCGCGTCTTGGCGGAATCCTCGCGTGAAGGCGCGTGGTATGGTCATAAGAGCAACTTTCGCCGCCACTGCGTTGTCGCAGTTAGCGGCCATCGCGCATGCCAGCGAGGGATCATTTGATGACTTTCCTTTCTTAGTACATTGCGAGGTTAGCGGCCTGCATCGTGCTTTCTATTTGTCCACAATTGGCCAAGACGGGGTTGCCGTCTATATTTCGCCAGACAGGCAGGCCGGCACCATAACTGTAAGCGGCAAGGCCGATCCGGTGGGCGGAGACGGGTCGGGAAGTTGCGCAGGAAAAACACTTGAGCAACTACGATCGACGGGTCAAGCATATGACTTGCAACACTGATCTTTGAGGAATGTAGTCTTATTCTTTGACCTACTATCTCAGCTAGGACACCGGCTGTGGCCGGCTGAATGCCCGGTCTTCGTACGTGCCTTCCTTCGAGCCAAGCCAATGCTGCCTGTCTCGCGCCTGACAGAGTACATGGGATGATCAGCGAAGTTCCATCCGACCGCTCTTCACGGCAGGATCCCCAGTCATATTCACGCCCACCGAGAGGTGGCTCACGACCGAGCGCCAATGGGTGCCTAGTTTTGATTGAAACTCGTCGTATAGTGCTGGATGGCTCCCCGTACGCTGGAGAATAGACGCTCGGGTCCTAGTCGATCGGCGAAGCCAGAGGCCCGGATGTATTCGAGTACGCTGGGGTTCAGCGCCACTATCCAACACGTCATTCCTTGCTCGGTTATGCGGCGTTCACCCTCCATTATCATCTGGAGGGCGGAATACTCGATGTCGAAAACCCGGCTCATGTCGAGCGCGAGGACGCGCGGCTTGTGCTCGACGACCAGGGCCTGGATCTGATCCGCGACCCGTTGGGCATTGGCGAAGAAGAGCCGTCCCTCCGGCCGGAGGATAAGCAGGCCCTCGAATGTCTCATCGTCCGGGTGCTCGGGTGACAACGGACGGACTACGTCGGTGCCCCGCTTGCGGCCGATCACGTAGACATTTGGGTTGGCCGACTGACTGGCCAAGCCAACGAGCGACAGAACGATCGCCACGACGATGCCCTGCAGCGTGCCGAAGGCAAGTACGCCAAGGAAGGCCGCCAGCGCCCATCGAAACTCCATTCGCCGTACCTTGCGGATCGACACGAACTCGGCCGGCTTGATCAGTCCGATCGAGTAGACGATCACGATTGCCGCCAGCACAGCCTGAGGCAACAGGCTGAGCAGCGGGGCGAGGAGCAGCATGGTGGCCGCCGCGGCACAGGCCGTGACGAGAGATGCCTTCTGCGTTTGTCCCCCGACCGCGCGGACCACGGCAGTCTGGGAAGTACCACCGCCCGCCGGCATGGCGCCGAACAACGCACCCGCCAAGTTGGCGGCCCCTGTTGCAAGAAGCTCGCGGTCGGCCTTGATGAGCGGCTCGGCGGGGGCGGCGAAGGCTCGCCCGGCGGCGATCGATTCAGTGAAGCTCATCAATGCGATGCCGAGCGCGCCCGGCAAGAGTTGCTGGACGAGGCTGAGAGTCGGCAGGGTGATCGAAGGGAGCGACTGTGGGATGAACCCCACAATCGCGACGCCCAGAGAATCCAAACCGACGAACCATGAGAGCCCAATCCCCGCGCTCACCGCTACGAGGGGAGCCGGCGAATGGGGCCAGAGCCGCTCCATAGCCAACAGCGCCAGTATTGCCGCGATGGCGATGGTCAAAGTGAGCAGCGACGTGTTGGGTAAATGGTGCGCCACACTCAGAATGTCGCGGAGGAAGCCTTCCTTCGCAATGTGCACGCCGAGCAGCTTCGGCACCTGATCGAGTAAGATCACAAGACCGATACCGGCCTTGAAGCCGGTCAGAACGGGAGACGAAATGAAATTGGCGACGAACCCGAGGCGAAGCACTGAGGCCCCGATCAGCAGGGCTCCGGTCAGCGCGGTGAGCGTCGCAGTTGCCGTGATCAGCTTATCCGGATCACCGTCCGGAACTGCGAGCCCGAGCTGTGTCCCAGCGAGAATCGCAAGGGTGGTCGTAGAGCTTACACTCAGGACGCGCGATGTGCCAAGCAACGCGTAGACGATCATCGGCACGAAGGCCGTGTAAAGTCCGACACTCACCGGCAGGCCCGCAACCGTCGCGTAGGCCATCGCCTTTGGCAGGACGACGGCTGAGGCCGTCAGGCCTGCGACCACGTCGAGGCGTTGGATTGCAACAATCGAGGGCTTTTTCACGCCGCTTTGCCAGCGCTCAACAATCGAGCGATCTTGCCGATGTCAGTTATGGGTTCTCAACCTAGTCTAGCTAGGGTGTAACTCCTCGGCAAGGAAGGTACTTAACTGTATCCTACTCCAGGAATTTCGGTTCAGTCTGGCGACGCAGCGATGGTAGGTTCCGATGATCTCGCGCATGTCCTCCGGATCTAGGCGGCCTGCGAGTGCCGTCGAGCCGACGACGTCAACGAACATCACCGTTAGCTGCCGCCGCTCAGCCTCTGGAAGCGGCGGGGCTGTCCCTGAGATCGCCGCCAGGGATCGCGTGGTCGAGGTGGCCGCTGTATCCGAATTCGCGCGCAGGGCGGCGATAGCGGCGAGCACGAGATCGTCGGCCGTGAGCTGGGGAAGCGTTTCAGCTTCAATGTCGTTGTCGCGAAAAGCCTGCTCGTATTGCTGCAGGCCGAGGCTCCGTAGCCATTTCGCGATATCCACGCCCCTTCTCCTTTTCGGCTGCGGGGGCTGCCCTGTTCTCCCAACTATATCCCAAATCGATGGAGTAGGCGGAATCTCTTTGGAAGAGGCCGCTGAAACGGAGATATCGGCGTGGAACGGGTGGCCTGACGACGAGCATCGCGCTTCTCGAAAGGATGCCTGCTCTGAGGTCAGGACTTGCCCATGCTCTTGCCTCGGGGAAGGTCAGCTTCGGAGAAGCGCTTGGCAATGTCAAGAAATGGCGCGTCCTTCCTTTCCGCAGACCGGAAGAATTGACCCTTGGACTAAGCCGCTCGCGCGGCAATGGCGCCCGTGGTGAGGGTGCAGCAATGATCTGAACGGTTCCGTTGCAAAATTGTCGTCTGGCAATAGAAACTCTGGGAACGACCCCAGCCTCACGCGACGGCGATGATTTCGAATTGCTCGGCGATAGCGGATTTGGATTGAAGGCGTACCTCGCCTGTCGTTTTCGCATCATGTGGATCATCTCGATCCCGCCCAGCGTGGCGATAGCGCTTGCCAAGTTTGAAACCGAGCATAGGCCGCACACGACAGTTGATGCGCCGGTGATCCTGCTCGATGCGGTTGTTGAGGTACTGGCTCTTTCGGATGCGGATCGGCTTGAGCTGCCGCCGCGACCGATCCCGCAGCCGGCTTTCCGCGTCACAGGAAAGGATCGCCTCGCGATTCGTCTGGCTGCCGTCGATGACGATGCGCTCGGGGTGGCCGTGACGCTGCAACGCCTTGCGCAGGAAGCGTTTGGCCGCCGGCAGATCACGATGCTCGCTGAACCAGAACTCGACGGTGTCGCCGACGCTGTCGATGGCGCGATAGAGATACATCCAGCGGCCGCGAACCTTGATATAGGTTTCGTCGATATGCCACCTTCCGCTGACGGCACACTTGCGCCGATTGAAGCCTTTCAGCAGCAAGGGCGAGAAGTGAACGACCCAGCGGTGGATCGTCGAATGATCGATACTGATGCCGCGCTCGGCCATCATTTCCTTCAAATCGCGAAGGCTCAAGCCGTAGGCCAGATACCAGCGAACGCAAACAGAATGACGGACTAGTCGAAATGGCGGCCCTTGAACATCTGAACTCTCCGGCGAAACACCAGAGGCCATGCCATGCGCCTGGTACCGAAAGCTTTGCAACACAGCCCAATTTTGCAACGGAACCCGACAGAATGCCTCTCCCAACCATCAACCGACAGTTAAACTGGCTAGGTGTGTCTTTCCTGCACTAGCTGCGGTGTAGTCCCCCGTTAGTTTGCGTGTTGTAGCTTGAACCGATTCGCCCGAGGGGAATATGTGATGAGCAGAATTCTAATCGCAGTGGTCGCGGCGCTCGCCGTCGCCAGCCTAAGCGGCTGCGCAAATATGGACATCGGCAAAGGGAAGGGGAAGGCTCCGCCGCCTGTCGTCGTCGAAGAGCCTGCACCGGCGCCCGTGTACAAGTAAACCGGCCTAGGTCGGGATGGGGAAGGGCCGCTGGCCTTTCCCCATCAGTCAGCAATCCGGATCGGGCGACTCTTCGGCTCGGTCGTGAGGTCACCAGTGGCGGGCAGGACCCGCTTTTGATCTGCGCTCCTCGGAGTTCGGGAATGAAATGACGCTTGTAAGTGGCCGTTCACTGTCCGTGGCCCTGCTCGCGCTCGCGGCGGCATCATGCCAATCGCAATCGCAGGATAAACCTCAACTGAATTTCACGTCCGATGAACGGACCCTAGCGGCTGCCGGGGCGCCGACGAGCACGGTGAATTCAGCAGAGGGCCGGTACTTCATCGAGTTCCGCTCCCGCTACGCCTATACATACGGGCACTCCTTCGTGATTTTCGGGCGCATGGACAAATCGGGAAAGATGATCAATGCCGAAGTCGCCGGGCTCGCGCCGAAATCCAACGATCCCAATATCTATATGCTCGGCCATCTCGTGCCGGTGCCGGCCTCGACCGGATGGACCGACGGCGATCTGGAAATCGCCTACCGGGCGGCGAGCTGGACAGTTCCGCTTACCGAACCTGAATACAGGAGGGTCGTGGCATATATACGCAAGCTGCAGGCCAAGTCGCCGCTCTGGCACGCGTCGCTCTACAATTGCAACGCCTTCGTGGCCGACATCGCAAGCTTCATGGGCTACAAGACGCCAGGTATCTGGCTTATGCCGCGTGATTTCATCACAAAGCTTCGACAGATGAATGGCGGGCCGAATGCGATCGGCTATACCGGCCCGCCGGGGGTTTGAATCCGGAAATGCCGCCGCCGCAACGGCCCCCCGTTAGCAGATCGAGAATGTCGAGGCGGCCGCGGCTCCTCAAGACGTCCATACCGCCGTAAGGGCGCCGGTGAGCTAGATTGAGCATGGAAGCGAGTTCAGTCGGCGAGATCGTATGGGTGTTCGGGATCGTCGGCTGGTATGTGATTCGATATCCTTTCGAGCACCGGGCCAAGCGCGTGCTGCTCTTCGGCCTGGCGATTCTGCCCGGCTTCTATGTCGCGACCGAAATCCCCGAGTCAGCCTACTTTACGGCGAGATGATGGGCGGTCGCGCTCGGGGCTATCATCTTCGCCCTGGCCGCGCGCGGCATGGGCCTCCCGGACTTTAATGGCGCATCATTGCCATCCGAATCAAAGGATGCGCTATGGGACAGGTTCTACACCGCCGCGCCACCATGCTGAAGCGGAGCCACTCGTTCGCCTCTGCCCAAAGCACGGGAACTCGGCAAGCGGAATTAGACTCCAAACGGAAATCGCTTGCTGTAAGGTGCGATTGCTCAAGTGTTGTCATGTGCCGGTTGTCCTGCCATGAACGGTCCCGATCCCGTTAGACCCGTGCTCGACCCCATCGACCGTCTGTCGGAGGTAATTTTCGGACTATTGATGGCGCTTTCCTTCACAGGCACCATGAGCGTCGCGGTTGGCGAAGGCGACAAGGTGGGGACCGTGCTGATGGCTGCCCTGGGCTGCAACCTCGCTTGGGGAATTGTCGACGGCGTCATGTTTGCCTTGACGACAGCTGTGGAGCGGGTGAAGCGCCTAAATTTCTTTGAGGCCATCCGCGTGATGTCCCTGGCAGAGGCGCGGCGCGTCTTCCTCTCCGAGTTGCCGAAGGACGTCCGCCTGGTCACATCCGAGGCCGACGCCGAAAGTATCGTCACGCGCATCAGATCTCTTCCAGCATCCGACAATCGGCGCATTGTGAACATTCGGGATGTCAGAGCTGCAGTTTCAATCTGCTTGCTGGTCATCCTATCGACGCTTCCACCCAGCATGCCGTTCCTGTTCATCGACGATCTGCCGACGGCGATGCGCGCGTCGAACGCGGTAGCCGTCACCATGCTGTTTTTGATCGGCGCACGGCTCGGCAAATATATGGGCAGAAGCCCTTGGCCGATGGCTCTGGCCATGGCGGCAATCGGTAGCGTCTTGGTAGTTACGACTATAGCGCTTGGAGGGTGAACTGCCGGGCGTGCGCATTGAGTCCACCCTACTAGCCGATTTGGCTCGCGGCGCTGCCGCCTAGCTTAAAAGCAGCAACGCCTGCCGGCTTCATCGCGTTTCCCCAGGAGGTTCTCTATCATCGCCATCGGCCATCCACGCATTGAGCAGCGTGTAGGCGACCGCGAGCACCGTAGGGCCAATGAAAATGCCCAGTATGCCAAACGCTACCAGGCCGCCGATGACCCCGGCCAGGATAAGCAGCATAGGCAAGTCGGCGCCTCTGCGGATGAGAACAGGGCGAATAAATTGATCCATCGTCGCGGCGACGATGGTAAAGGCCAGCAACACCGTCGCCCAAAGCGTGTCGCCCGAATAATACATCCAGATCACTGCCGGAGCCATTACCAGGACCGGACCGAGCTGGATCAGACACAAAATGAAGATCAATGCCATGAGCACGGCGGCATAGGGCACGCCGGCTACGGCCAGCCCGATACCCGCTACAGCGCTTTGCGCAACGGCGGTAACCACTACGCCTAAGGCCACACTTCGGATCGCTTGGCCGGCCAGCTTTACCGCGGTCTCTCCACGAACGCCGCCCAGCCGGCGACCGAAGAGAATTGCGGTGGCGGCGGCCCGTTCACCGCCCGAATACATGATCGCGGCAATCGCGGTCGTCAGCAGGAAATGTATGAACATGCCACCCAAATTTCCGGTGGCTGACGCGAACCAGTAGGTCAGCGTTCCGGCATAAGGGGTCAGTCTTTGGACCAGTTCCTGAGCGCCCGCCGAGTTCAGTTTCTGCCATGCTTCGGCAGCGCGTGCTCCAACCAGTGGCACTCCCTCCAGCCAGCTGGGTGGCGGTGGCAGTCGCATCGACAGGATAGTCCGGACCAGGTCGCCAACCTTGTCGATGTTCGCGATGACCGTGCTGAGCGCCAGCCAGAAGGGCACGATCACAAGCAGCAGCAAGGTCAGCGTCATGATCAGGACGGCAAGGGCGCGGCGGTTGCCGGTATGGCGCTGCAACCAGAGCATGAGCGGCCAGGTGGCAAGCACCAACGTCGTGGCCCATACGATCGCCGGCAGAAACGGCTGCATCACCCAGACGCTGGCGATGAGAAGACTGCCGATGAACAGCACCGCCAGCGTCACGCGGGTGAGATCCTGACGAGGATGGACGAGGGGACGCGAACCGTCCGAATCCATTATCTGCCCTCCCAACGCCGCTCGGCTATCTTTCTCACGCCATGTTCTTCCAAGTCCGCTCCTGGCGCGACCAAACCTGCGGTCAGCCCATCCTTGGTGTTCATCTCTGGTATTCGCCGTGACGGAACCACGCTCCACCCACCTTCCTAAACTTGCGGTGGCAGAAGGTAGATCGTCATGGCGAAGATCAGATAGACTATCAGCAGCAGCACTCCGACGAACCATGCGGAACGTCCGTTATTGGTCATCAGAAATGCCGTTATCGTCGCGATAAGCACCATGACGACCGCGCCCGGCCAGAACAGAAGGTCCATCGGAGCAGGGCCGATGACATAGCTGAGGAGCACCATCATCGGGGCAACGAACAGCGCGATCTGTGATGCGGCCCCAAGCGCGATGCCCACGCTCAGGTCCAGCCGATTCCTTCGCGCGCCGGCAAACGCCGCCGCCATCTCGGCGGAACCGCCCACCAACGCAACGACGATGAAACCCACGAAGGCGGGGGTCATGCCGAACGCCACCGCAGCCTCCTGCACCGACTCGACGAACACTTCGCTTACCAGAGCAACAAGCACTGTCACCCCTGCCAACGTTCCGAGAGCCAGGCCCATCGGCCACGCTTCGCCTTCTTCCGCATGGGCTGTTCCGCTGAAAAGTTCTCGATGGGTCTTCAGTGAGAAGATCAGGCCCATCGCGTAGGCGCTGATGAGCAGCACCGACAATCCAACGCTCAACTGCTGGGTGAACGCGGACGTGGCAACGGAATCGACTTGCGCCACCATGGACGGGGTCACCATCGCGATCGTAGCGAGGAACAGCAGGCTGGTTTGCAGCCTGGCGCTGACTCTGTTGTACTCCTGCACATGATACTTGATACCGCCTAGCAGGAACGAGGCGCCCAACATGAACAGAGTATTGGCGACGATTGCTCCGGCGATAGAAGCCTTCACCAACGTGTACTGGCCGGCTTGCAGCGCAGCCAGTGCAATGACCAGTTCCGTCAGGTTTCCCAACGTGGCATTCAGCAGCCCGCCGACCGCATCGCCCGTCTTGGACGCGACCGACTCGGTAGCCGCGCTCAGCAAGGTGGCCAGCGGTACAATCGCCAGCACAGAGAGCACAAAGAGCAGCGTGTGCGCTTCCGGCTCCAATTGCCGGACGACGAATACCACCGGAACAAACGCCAAAAGCCAGAGAACGACGTTGCTACGGATCTCTTTGATCAAGGGGCCCATTTCCAGCCTCATTCAGCAGATTGCGGTCAGCCGCCCTCAGCGCCTGCACGGCGACCGCCGCAACGAGGCCTGTCATCACTATGCCGGCAAAACCGATTGCTATCGCCAGTAACCGCGTCAGAAGGTGCTGCGGCGAGAAATCGCCGTAGCCGATCGTAAGACCGGTCACGAAGGTGAAGTAAAGAGCTTCGTCGACGCGCCAATCCTCTATGCGTCCGATGACTAGTCCCGCTGCCACCATGGCGAGAAGGATTCCGGAGAAGATCGGCCAGACCACGCGAAACTGCTGCACGAGCGCATAAAGGAACATGCGCCTCATTTGCCGCGATCGGGGCTTGCCGGGTAATCCTACTGCCACCGAAGTCCCTTTCTCAGGTCGGATTTCAGTTCGCCATCACGCCCACGATCACCGTCCCCCAGGTTATGAGCAGGATGTGGCCGATTGGAACCGCCGGCGTATAGCCAAGGACGGCAACCGGACTACCCGAGCGGTCCTGCACCGCCGCCATGCCGGCAGTCATGATCTGCGCCCCAGCCAGTCCCCCGAGGAGCAGTATGGGGTTGATACGGAGCAGGTCGTGCCCGAGGTACAGTCCCGGCCCCACCGAAGAGAGGGAAGCGCATACGCAGATGCCCGACAACCAGTCCTGCCAGCAGCGCCTTCAGCGACGGAGAAATCGTGATCCCAAGCTGCCCAACGATGACTGCTGCAATGGGGTCGCTGTCACCGCTCCTAAGCCGAGATCTTCATCCATAAAGGGGCAGAAATAATAGCAAATGGCTAGAGACATGAAGGTCGCGATTTCAGGACAGCTGCGAAGCTGTGCTCACGAACCCATTCAACCATGATACCCTCCTGTTGCAGGTTCAATACTAGAGACGCGGCCAGAAGTTCTCCGATTGCTTCCGCCTTTAAGGTAAATTGTATGATAATTATCTATGAAACCGCTGATTGTAATTTCAGTTAATTTCAAGTCGTACAATACACCCTTGCGTGCCTTATTTCAAGGTGTTATCATGGAACAACTGCATCGCTATGTTATTGAAGTCTCGATTTTTTGACGTAGACTTCTGCCATGGTTACAATTTAACAGCAGACGTGAGCGAGCGCTGAGGGACGATAATTCAAAGCTTATTTTAATTATGGTGTGTCTAAGAACTGCGCGAGAAAGTAGTTTGACAATAGAGAGTTGAGGGCCATTGAAGGGGTGTTCCTGTGGCGCATCAATTTTCCAGTGAGTTTGGCTCTGTTCCGAGCTTGAAGCGACGGCTCACCCCGTGTGACCGGTTAAACCATACCGATGCCGCGCAAACGGTTTCCAGTGCAAGCCATATTCGCGAAGGCTCCGACAGCGGTGGCGCGGCCGGAATGCCCGACCGATGCAGATCGGACGCGCGAGGACCGCCTCTGGATGTTCAGCCCAACGCGAATTCTGCGGCGTACTGCGGAACCCTCGATTTCGAGTTCTGGCTGCGCAAATGCCAAGGCGAGGAAATGGTTACGTGGCTGAAGAAGAACGTTCATCCACTGGACCTGGTCGATCGCCTGGCGGAAAACCACTCGATCGTGCTGCTCAATGGCGGGGGGTTCGATGCTCCCAACTGGAGCGTGCGTGTCTCCTTCGTCAATCTCCAGGACGATATCCATGACGACATAGGTCGCGCCGTACGCGCGGTTGGGCGGAGCTACGTCGACACTTTCAACACCGTGCAAAAGAAATAGCTTGGCGATCGCAACTGTAGGAGCAGCCAGATGACCCATTGGTCCAGGTTCGGCCTCGTTTCAGTCGGCCTTGCGGCCCTTCTGCTTCTTTCCGCGCCGTTCGGTGCGCCTGCCTACGGCCAGACCCCCACTCCGACTCCGCGGCCGGCGGCCGACAGCGAACCGGCCGCCGTCACTGAGGAGCCTGCTCCTCTCACGCTCGACGAACTGAAGGTCCTGACCGCGCCGATCGCGCTTTATCCCGACGATGTCGTCGCGCTCACCATCGCGGCTTCGCTCTATCCGCTACAGATCGTGCAGGCGGCCCGCTTTCTCGACGAAAAGGCGAAGTCTCCCGACCTCGAGCCGAGCGACAAATGGGATGGCAGCGTGATCTCGCTGCTCAATTATCCCAAGATCGTGAAGATGATGAACGACGATCTGGAGTGGACCGAACAGTTGGGCAATGCGGCCGCCAACCAGCAGAAGGATTTGCTCGTCGCCATCCAGCAGTTGCGCGACGAGGCGGTCGCCAAGGACTACCTGAAGACGACGGAGCAGGTGCAGGTTGTCAACGAAGGCGACAATGTCGTGATCAGGTCTGCCGATCCGCAGACCGTCTATATCCCGACCTATCCCCCCGAAATGCTGTACGAGCCCGACTACGTCATAGCGGGCGACCCGATCGCCTACGACCCGTACCCCTCCTATTACTATCCGACAGCGCCCTACTGGGCCGCGCTTGCTACCGGTGCGATGTGGGCCGCAGTGGTCGACTGGGACGACTGGGGAACCTGGGGCGGCGACGTGGATCTCGACGTCGATATCGGCGACAACATCGATATCGATTTCGACAATATCGACATCGACAATATCGACATCGACAGGCTGAAGGACCTCGACCTCAAGAACATCGACCGCGACAAGATCAATCTCAAGAACGCGAACATCGACCGCGACAAGCTCAAGCAGAACCTGAAGAGCAAGGACTTCAACAACATTGCCAGCAAGGCCAAGGACCGCCGGGAGTCGGGCAAGGGCAAGCAGGCGCGGGCGCATGACCTCAAGGGGAAGGATGTCCGCAAGAATGTCGCCGAAGGTTTGAAGGACCGGCCGCAGGCCAAGCTGCCGAAGTCGGGGACCAAGCGGCCCGATGCAAAACGCGTCTCGGACCAGCACAGGAAGGCGAAACCGGCGGCCAACAAACCTGCGGCCAAGAAAGTCGCTCAGAAGAAGTCCTCCAGGAAAAAGCCGGCTGCGCGCGCCGACAATCGTCCGCGCAAGCCGTCGGCGATGGGGAATCCGCGACCTGGCAGGGTTGCGACCAACCATTCGAACCGCGGTGCCTATAGCCGGGGTGGCGGCCATCGCCAGGTGCAGAGCAGAGGTGGAAGAGGAGGGGGCGGAGGCGGACGAGGCGGAGGCGGACGAGGCGGAGGACGCCGGTAGCAACTGCCGTATCGTGTGCGACATCCGGCTTATTTCAGGAACATGATCATGATCCGATACCTCATTACCGCAACTCTCGCACTTTCGCTCGGCGTTCCCGCACTTTCGGCCGGCGGCGCCCAGGAAGCACAGACCAGCACCACGCAGGATTTCGATGCCTTCATCGGCGAGACGCCCACGCCGTTCGCAACAGTCGACGAACTCGTCGAGGCGTTCCGCAAAGCGCTGGAGGAAGATGACAAGGAGGCCGTCGCCTCGCTTCTCGGACTGTCGCCCAGCGAAGTGCTGAAGTCGAAGGAAGTGGAGGCGAGCTTTCCGGAAATCCGCGAAGAGGCGGCGAAGGGCATCGCCGTCAAGGAACTGGCACCCGACCGCCGCTCGCTTCTTCTTGGTAACCAGGTATGGCCGTTTCCATTCCCTGTCGTGCAGACAGAGGGCAAATGGGCGTTCGATACCATCGCCGGGCTGGAAGAAGTCATCAACCGCAGGATCGGCGAGAACGAGCTGACCACCGTCGCCAACCTGCGCGCCTATGTCGACGCCCAGGAGGATTACAAGGAAACCGACTGGGATGAGGATGGCGTCGGCGAATATGCTCAGAAGCTGATCAGTACGCCCGGGACATATGACGGGCTCTACTGGGAACCCGGCGACGGCGTGCCGGAAAGCCCGTTCGGTTCGCTGATCAGCCAGGCCGAGTTGGCGACGGCCGCCGAGGACGGCTATTTCGGATACCGCTACCGCATATTGAACGGCCAAGGCGCGAACGTCGCCGGCGGCCAGTACGACTACGTCATCAACGGCAACATGATCGCCGGCTTTGGGCTGATCGCGATGCCTGCCGAATACGACCGCACAGGCATCATGACCTTCGTCGTAAACCAGCACGGCACAGTCTACGAAAAGGACCTGGGGCCCGATACGGCGGCGCTCGCCGAAAAGATCACGGCATTCGATCCCGACGACAGTTGGGCCGTGGTCAACGATCCGGGCGAGTGAGCAGGCCCATGCACATCGCGGATGCGTGCCTTGGGACTAGACGGCTGTCGCGTACCCTGCATTCAGAAGGTGGCCCCTAGTGAAAACGATAGCCCTGCTTCCTGTTATCACCTATCCCGAACCCAACCCTGAAATGGTAGTGCCCAGGGCGGTCGCGATGGCGGCGGCCCTCGGTGCGCAACTGCATGCGTTGGCCATCAACGTAGAGATCCGAAACATCTCGAATGCGCTGTCGCGGAGGCTGGTCGACGTCCCCAAAATGACGCGGGAGGCCGAAGCGCTGTGCCGGGATCGCGGCGAAGCGTTTCTAGCAAAGGTTGTGCTGGAAGCGAAACGGGCAGGCGTGGACTCAACCACAGACGCGGTCGCGTCGAACGCTCCCTTGCTGAATGACACCGCTGCAATTCAAGCGCGTTACTATGATCTCGTTCTCTGCGCCTGGGAGGCGAACAACCCCACGAGCAGGACGACCGCGCAGGCCATTATCTTCGGGTCGGGAAGGCCGACGATCCTTCTGCCAGAGGTCGAGCCTGTCACGAAGCTGCACAGCCTTGCTATTGCCTGGGACGGCAGCCGTGTTGCGGCTCGCGCTGTGGCGGATGCACATCAGGTGTTGCGCCGCGCTTCCAAGATTACGGTGCTCACCGTGACGGGCGAGAAGTCCCTGCGGGAGACGGACGCCGCCCAACGCTTGGCTCAAGGGCTGAACCTACGCGGGCTGTCAGCCGAGGCCATGCCATTCGTATCCGAGGATTGCCCGGTCGAGGTGTCGCTTCAGGAGCGAGCGATCGAAATCGGCGCCGACCTGATGATCATGGGAGCGTTCGGTCACACCAGACTGAGGGATTTCGTGCTCGGTGGGGCTACGAAAGGCATCCTGTCGGACGTCCGGCTGCCGATAATGCTTTCGCATTGATCGGGTCGGTGACGCGTGGCGAAGGCGCCATCGAGCTTATTCGGAACCGGGTGTCAAGGAACGGCAATCAATGGTGTATATTTGGCAATGGTGTATATTTGGCCTAGGAAGGATATTCGCATGAAGGCTCGTTGGCTATTTACAGGAACAGTTTTCGCTGTCATTGTGCAATCGTCGCTTGCCTGCATGTATAGCCCTGAAGCACATGCCCAAGATGGATCGTTCGATGACTTTCCTTTCTTGGTGCGTTGCGAATTAAGCGGCATCGTTCGTGCTTACTACTTGACCAAAATTGGTCCAGACGGGGTTGCCGTTTATATAACCCCCGACAATCAGGCCGGCACAATCACCATGCGAGGCAAGGCCGAGCCAGTTGGCGGAGATTGGTCGGGAAGTTGCGCCGGAAAAACACTTGAGCAACTAAGGTCGGCAGGCCAAGCGTATGACTTGCCGCATTGATCCCTTGAGACGTCGTTGTTGCTCCGCGTTATGTCGGTTCAAATCCCGTTCCATTTAATCACGAACGGCCATGGCGAGCTTAGATCGCACTTTGGTGCACATGACGGTATTTTCTTTGGCCGCATGTTCGACGGCGCGTCGGTTCCTCAATGCCCGCCCGAAAATACGAGTGTTTGCACCGGAAGAAGGAGCGCCTGGAATCTCAATATGATCGCATGCACCAGCCCGACCGTATCTATGACGTGCAGGAACAGCCAGTGCGCTGTGCCCAAATCTTCCTCGGCAAGTCGGTCGTGATTGTTGGTGTAGGCGTTGGCGATGCAACTGCTGCCTGGAGGCACGCCATCGAACCCTCCCGCGAACAGCGGCTCCAGAAAGACGGTGATCGTTCCGGGCCGGACCACCTGTTGGGCGTCGATCAACTGATCCGACGCCCGAACCTGACCGGTCGCGATGAGATCCTGAACCTCGGTGACCACCATTGGAATGATCGTCAGAGGCATCGAAATACAAGTCGCTTCGGCAACCATGCCGACCTTCATGACCTGGGCTTCGAGCTGGCTGAAGCCCCCTATAAGAGCCTTCCTTCCGGCTTCCGCCGGTATGAGAACTCCGGCGGGCCGCATAATGGGATTTACGATGTCTCCCTTGCGCAGGGTGAATTGCTCCAAAGTGCCGGCGACCCCGGCGTAGACGACGGTCTTGTCCAGTTCGACCTGGGCCTGGGCAAGCGCCGCCTCGGCGCTTTTCTTCTGCGCCGGCAGCACGGACGAAATCTGCGATTCGACGGACTGCTTGCTTGCCATGACCGCGGAAATGGCGGCCTGCCGCCCTTCCACGATGTTGGCGAGCTTTTCGATCTCGCGCTGCGCGACCGTGCTGGCGTTTCGCCGTTGAAGTTCGGTCTTGGTTTCGAGTTCGTCCAAGGCCTGCTTGTACGAGCTTTGCGCTTCCTGAATGCGGGCGTCGGCCCCTACCAGCTCGGTTTTTGCCAATTCGAAACCAGCGTCTATCTCCGATATGCGCCGTCGCGCGGTCTCGAGCGCCGCTTCCTGCTCCGAGCTGTCAAGCCTGAAGATGCGCTGGCCAGCCTCGACCTTATCCCTTATGCCCACATAGACTTCCTCGACGCGGCCGGAGCCTTCGGGGAGGATGGGAATGGTGCGAAAGAACGAAATCGCACTCGACGTCGACGGATGATAGTAGAGAATGAGCGTCAGCAGAATCACTGTCAGAGCTATGCACGCCGTTATCCCGTATCGCAGCTCATACCATACAGAATAGAGCGTGATCTCGTGACCAATCCTCTTTCCCTGTACGAAGCGGCGGACGAGAAAATCGGGCAGGACGGTCAGGACCGAACAAAGCAGAACCTCGATCATCGTTCATGACCTCCCACTGACACCGGCTGGCGCTGATGGCGGTCGGACGGCTCCGGCGCATGCGTCTTGGCGATTTCGTCGCGGGGGTCGCTTCGGGCTTTCTCCAAGGGGGTCGGAGGAGGTACGGCCTCCACTTTGACCGGCGTATAGTTGGCAAGCACCTCGGGAGCCGGCTCAGACGGCGCCTCCGCGGCGGGGGATCGAAACCGCCCCGTCGCCATCCTGGCGAGCGAGTCGGCCATGCTGGCCAGGGGCGTCCAGAAGTCGGGCACGGGGACGAGCGCCAGAAACAGCGCGGCAATCCAGAACGCATGGATGTGGGTGAACAACGCCAGCAGCGACAGCACCGCCACCAGCTGGAACTGGATCTGACTGCCGCCGTGGGACATGCGCTCCGGCAAGGAATGGAGCCAGAAGTACAAACTTCCAATCCCCATCACGGCCAGCACAAGGAAGATGACCGACCCCGTGAACAACACATCGGTCTCGCCGGGGGCCGTTATGAAAGGCGGAAGATGATGCGGCGCCGCCGGATGCATTACCTCGGACATGCCTGCCACTCCCCAATTTCGCTCGTGCGAGGACGCCCGAGCACTAGGCACAGCAACGTCCAGCGCCCAAACTTAAGGATACTCCGTCCGCATCCGAATGCAACTGAAGAGGCCAGCAGTCGCGGAGCCGCCGCCCTACGCAGGACAGCCATCTCGTTGCTATAGCAATGCCAAGGCGACCGCCAAAAGGCTAACGACCAAGGCGGCGAGGCTTGGGACAAGCACGGCGGCTCCCGAGTAGAACGCCAACGCCGCCACCCAGTCGTACGGCCTGTCACCAGCTTGAGACATTGTCAAACCCTTCCGTCCGTTCTGCTCCTTGAGAAAACGCCGTCGGCGGTCGGCGCCTTCCCGCCCTTGGGGCGAGCCTCCTGAGCGGCCGCCTCGCTTTTCCACCCATTACTGACGAAGAGGAACGTCCGCGGCGTCTGAAAGCAGCACCCTTTCGGCGGCTCCGTCGAGATCTTCATATTGGCCGCTGCGCATCGACCACAGGAACGCCGCGAGACCCGCGACGCCCATGCCCAAGGCAATTGGAACAAGCCAGAGGAGATAGTTCATGCCGCCTCCGCCACGTCGAGCCTGCGAAGAGCCGGAGATCCTGCGGGCGGAGGCTCGCCCGGAAGGCGCAATGCGTTGCCGACCACGAGAATCGATGACGTCGACATGGCGACAGCGGCCATAAGGGGCGTAACATGGCCCATCACAGCGAGGGGCACGACCAGAACGTTGTAGGCGATGGCAAGGGCGAGGTTCTGCCGCACCAGCCGGGATGCGTTCCGGGCGACTCTTATGGCATGTGGTACGGCCTCAAGGCTCGTGCCCAGGAAGACAAGGTCGGCAGCATTCCGCCCGATGTCTGCCGCCGACGAGGGCGCCATTGAGACATGCGCGAGCGCGGGGGCATCGTTCAGCCCGTCTCCAACCATAAGGATGCGGCGGCCGGACCGCGCCAGCTCCTCCAGACGCTCGACCTTGTCCTCGGGAAGCGCACCGTGGCGGATTTCCGAGATTCCCAACGCAGCCGCCACCCTGCAAGCCTCCTCCACTCGATCGCCGGACAGCACCTCTGTCGCCAACCCGAGGTCAGTTAGCTTTCGGATGGCACGCGTCGCGCCAGGACGGATTTCGTCGGCAATCGCAAATGAACCCGCAAGCTTTCCGTCTTTCGAAAGCCACGTGGCGGCTTCACTCGGGACGTTGGCCACGCTTGCGGAGACCCAATCCTTCCTTCCTAGCCTGTAAAACGCTTCGCCAACGCGCCCTTCGATCCCGTACCGGCAACTTCGCGGAACCCTTCGGTAGCCACTCTTGCGACTGTCATCGCGGCCACCGCGCGCCCCACCGGGTGCCTGGAAAAGGAGGCGAGTGCTGCGGCGGCCACAACATCTTGCGGAGCTACCGTGTGCCGTTCGACGCGGGCGGCGCCCGTCGTGAGCGTGCCCGTCTTGTCGAAGACCACGGTGTCGGTCTCGGCAAGGCGCTCTAGCGCGCTGCCATCCTTGAGGGTGACGCCGCGATCGAACAGCCGGCGCGCCGCCACGACCTGGACCATCGGCACGGCAAGGCCGAGCGCGCACGGGCAGGTGATGATGAGGACGGAAATCGCAATCGTAACCGATCGATCCCAGTCGCCTGTAAGCAGTATCCAGGCGGCGCAAGTCGCAAGCGCCAGCAGATGGATGACAGGGGAATAGAGCGCGGCCGCGCGGTCGGCGATGCGGCGATAGCGGGCGCGGCCGTGCTCAGCCGCCTCCATCAGCCTGACCACGTCGGCGAGGAAGGAATCCCGTGCACGCCGCTCGGCACGGACAGTGAGCGCGCCATCAAGACTTGGCGCTCCCGAAAGAACGGCGCTGCCCGGCTGCGCGCGTTCGGGCTTGGACTCACCGCTCACCACCGAAACGTCGAGGCTGCCCGCGCCCAGGACAACCGTCCCGTCCACCGGAATGCGTTCTCCGGGGGCTACCAATATCATGTCGCCCGGCTCGATTTCTGTCAGGTCGCGGAACTCGCGGCTTCCGTCCGCCCCGACCACCGCCGCCCCCTCGGCATCAAGCGGGCAAGACCGGTGACGGCGTTCCGCGCCTTCCGCCTCATCGCATGGTCAAGCGTGCGCCCGACAAGCAGAAAGAAGATCAACGACGTTACCGCATCGAAATAGGCGTGAGGTCCTCCGACAGACGTGTCGTAGAGGCTCAAGCCCAGAGCCAGCAGGATTCCGACTGAGATGGGAAAGTCCATGCTGGCGGTGCGCTTCATCGCCAAATTCCACGCCGAAACGAAGAATATCCGCCGGAATAGGCGACGGTGGGGACGGCCAGCAGCGCCGAGATCAAGTAAAATGCATTTCGAGTTCCCTGATCTGCGCCAGACCAGACGGACACCGACAGCAACATGATGTTCATGGCGGCGAATCCCGCCACGGCTGTGGCCCGCAGCAGCCGCGACAACTCGGCATCGCATGCGCCGTCTTCCGTCTCCGTGAGGAAGGCATCGTATCCGACAGCCTTCAGGGCGTCGAGCATCGGAGGGACACGACCTTCATTCCTCCACTTCACGCCGACACGTCGGGACGTGAGATTCACTCGTGCCGCGATGATTCCGTCGAGACTTTGCAGCGCGCCTTCGATCGCAGCTATGCAGGCAGCGCAATGCGCTTGCGGTACCGAAAACTGGGTCTGGAAAGCGCCATCCCCCATGTCGCGCCGCACGCGTCCACAGAAGCAGGAGCAAACACAGTAGTAGGCCCGTGAAGAAGACTGTGCGCCGCCGGTGGGGCGCACCAGGAGCATCGAGGCGAGGCCGATGGCGCGTCCTTCCTCCATTGCCCGGCTCTTTTCATACAGGCCTAGCGCCAAAAAGGGGGCCACGATCATGAACCCGGCAAGCGCCGGAAACAGAATGTAGTCACGACCGAATCCGACAAGCGTCCAAACGAAGGCGTCGGACAGGAGAAAGACGACAATCCCATAGGCCAGGCTCGACGCGGGCCGGATCCAGAAATCCCGCCAGCCCGCAGAGAGCCAGCGGAGTCCCTCGAAAAGCGGCAGTCCCCGGTCGAGGCGCCGGTCGCGCGTTTCGCCAATGCCCGAGGTCTCGCTGAGCAGCCAATACGACTTGTCGGTCTCGCTCATCTCACTCCTCCTCTCCTGTCGAGACAGACGCCGGCGCTGCTTCGCGGGTTGATTTCGCTCGTTTTCGCCGTGTTCGACATGTGCCCGTCGCTACGCCGTCCGCCGCCGAATTGCGTCCCCGCGACAATCTGCCCTTGTGCCTTCACCCGTCTGGACAAAAACGGGCTTCACGCATAAACCGAAGGCCAATTGCCGGAGGAATTCGCTAGCCTGTTCGCCATGCGCTGTCGGGTTGGCGTGAAAGAGCGGGGAGCAAGCCTCGGCCACCGGCACGGAAGAGGCGAAAGGATCAGGCACCCGTGAGCGCAACCGACATCCAGGATCCCAACCGTCGTGATTTTCTCTACGTCGCCACGGGCATGGCCGCGGTGGTCGGCGCGGGTGCCGTCGCTTGGCCGTTCATCGACCAGATGCGCCCGGATGCCTCGACGCTGGCGCTGGCCTCGGTAGAGGTCGACGTCTCCTCGCTGACTCCGGGAACGTCGCTTGTCGTGAAATGGCGCGGCAAGCCGGTGGTGGTGCGCAATCGCACCGAACAAGAGATGAAGGACGGCGAGGCGGTCAATCTGGCCGAGCTCAAGGATCCGCTCGCTCGCAACGCCAATCTGCCGGCCGATGCGCCGGCGACCGACGCCAACCGCACCATGCCGGGCAAGGAGGCCTGGATGGTGATGGTCCAGGTCTGCACCCATCTCGGCTGCATTCCGCTCGGCCAGGAAGGCGAGTTCGGCGGCTGGTTCTGCCCGTGCCACGGTTCGACATACGATACCGCCGGCCGCGTCCGCGGCGGACCGGCGCCGGAGAACATGTCGGTGCCGGTATTCCAGTTCATTTCCGACACCAAGATCCGTATCGGCTGAGGCGAGGGGACATTTCGATGAGCGAGGGACACTCGACCTATACGCCCAAGACCGGTATCGGACGCTGGGTCGACGCCCGCATGCCGCTGCCGCGGCTGGTCTATGACAGCTTCGTCGCCTATCCGGTGCCGCGCAACCTCAATTATGCGTGGACCTTCGGCGGTATCCTGGCTCTCATGCTGGGGGCGCAGATGCTGACCGGCATCGTGCTGGCCATGCACTACGCGGCGGACAGCAGTCTCGCCTTCGATTCGGTCGAGAAGATCATGCGCGACGTGAATTCGGGCTGGCTGTTGCGCTATCTGCATTCGAACGGCGCGTCGTTCTTCTTCGTCGCCGTCTACATCCACATCTTCCGCGGCCTCTATTACGGCTCCTACAAGGCGCCGCGCGAGCTTCTGTGGATCCTCGGCTGCATCATCTATCTCCTGATGATGGCGACAGGCTTCATGGGCTATGTGCTGCCCTGGGGACAGATGTCGTTCTGGGGCGCGACCGTCATCACCGGCTTCTTCACCGCCATCCCGCTGGTCGGCGAATGGATCCAGCAGCTTCTGCTCGGCGGCTTCGCCGTGGACAACCCGACGCTGAACCGCTTCTTTTCACTGCACTATCTGCTGCCGTTCATGATCGCCGGCGTCGTCGTGCTGCATATATGGGCGCTGCATGTGGTCGGCCAGTCGAACCCGACCGGCATCGAGGTCAAATCGAAGACCGATACCGTCGCCTTCACCCCTTACGCGACCATCAAGGACGCGTTCGGGATGCTGGTGTTCCTGTTCATCTTCGCCTATTTCGTCTTCTACCTGCCGAACTTTCTCGGCCATCCGGACAACTACGTCGTCGCCGACCCGCTGAAGACGCCGGCCCACATCGTGCCGGAATGGTACTTCCTGCCGTTCTACGCGATCCTGCGCGCCATCACCTTCAATATCGGGCCGATCAACTCCAAGCTCGGTGGCGTGCTCGCGATGTTCGGCTCCATCGCCATGCTGTTCCTGGTGCCGTGGCTCGACACCTCGAAAGTGCGCTCGGCGGTCTACCGGCCCTGGTACAAGCTGTTCTTCTGGCTGTTCGTGATTGATGCCGTCCTGCTTGGTTGGCTGGGCTCGCAGCCGGCCGAGGGCAGCTATGTCTTCATGGCGCAGATGGCGACATTGTTCTACTTCGCCTTCTTCCTGGTCGTGCTGCCGGTGCTGGGCCTGGTCGAGAAGCCGCGGCGATTACCGAACTCGATCACCGAGGCAGTTCTCGAGAAGAACAAGGCTGGCGGTGGCGGGCATCCGGCTCGCGCGACAGCCGCGCCGGAAACCAAGGGCTGAGCATGACCCCGAAAAGTGGAGACCGGTTTTCGGACAAGATCATGCTCGAGACGACGACAGCGCGCCAGAGAATCTCAAGGGGATTTGGTATGAAGACGATTCTCACCTCGCTGGCGCTGCTCGGCCTTGTGCTGGCAGGCACTGCGGCCGCGACCACCGGGGCGATCGCCCAGGAGGAGGCGCACAGCGAAGCCGCGCCGACGCATTTCCCGATACACCAACCGAAGGAGATGGACTGGAGCTTCGCCGGACCTTTCGGCACCTACGACAAGGCGCAGTTGCAGCGCGGGCTGAAGGTCTTCAAGGAAGTTTGCGCCACCTGCCATTCGATGAAATTGGTGGCGTTTCGCACGCTGGAAGATCTTGGCTATTCGGAAGCGCAGGTCAAGGCGCTGGCCGCCGAGTACACGATCAACGATGGTCCCAACGATGCCGGCGACATGTTCGAGCGTCCCGGCATACCGTCCGACCATTTCCCGGCGCCGTTCCCCAACGATCAGGCAGCAGCGGCCGCCAATGGCGGGGCTGCGCCGCCCGATATGTCGCTGCTGGCCAAGGCGCGCGGCGTCACGCGCGGTTTTCCGCGTTTCGTCTTCGACATCTTCACGCAATACGCCCAGGGTGGTCCCGACTACATCCACTCGCTGCTGACTGGCTATGACGAGCAGCCGCCGGCGGGCATGGAGATACCGGAAGGCACCCACTACAATCCGTACTTCATAGCCGGCGTCTCGCTGAAGATGCCCAACCCGCTTTCCGACGATCAGGTGACCTATGACGACGGCTCGCCGCAGACGGTCGACCAGTATTCCCGCGACGTGTCGGCCTTCCTGATGTGGGCAGCCGAGCCGCATCTGGAAGCCCGCAAGAAGACCGGCTTTCGCGTGCTGGTTTTCCTGTTGCTGTTCGGTGCGCTGGTCTATTTGACCAAGCGCAAGGTGTGGGCCGGCGTGGCGCACTGAGCTACGGAAAACCACCAAATCAAAAAGGGCGTCGAAGGGGCGCCCTTTTTGCATGTTCTGAGGACTGCCTCCGAAGACGCCTCCGAAGGTAGCCGGCTCCAGTCCTTTGCCGGACAATTTTCTTCCAGGCGCCACATCGCGGTAGCCGTCGCCGACCGCGCCGGGTTACGATCGGCCAAAATTCCCTTTCATGTCTTCAAGTCGGACGAACGCCCGGAGAGCCGCCCCATGAAACCTTCGCTCGAAGACACGCTGGTTGCCGCGATCCGCACCATTCCAGACTATCCGAAGCCGGGCATCCTGTTTCGCGACATCACCACGCTGCTAAGCAATGCGCGCGCCTTCCGCCGTGCCATCGACGAGCTGGTGCATCCCTATGCCGGCCAGAAGGTCGACAAGATCGCCGGCATCGAGGCGCGCGGTTTCATCCTTGGCGGCGCCGTCGCCCACCAGCTCTCGGCCGGCTTCGTGCCGATCCGCAAGAAGGGCAAGCTGCCTTACGAGACGGTGCGCGTCGCCTACAGCCTCGAATACGGGCTGGACGAGATGGAGATGCACAGGGATGGCGTGTCTCCGGGTGAGAAGGTGATCCTCGTCGACGATTTGATCGCCACCGGCGGCACGGCAGAGGCAGCGGTCAAGCTGCTGCGGCAGATCGGCGCCGACATCCTCGCCGCCTGCTTCGTCATCGACCTGCCGGACCTCGGCGGCCGCGACAAGCTCGAGGCGCTCGGCGTGCCGGTCAGGACGCTGATCGGGTTCGAAGGGCATTGAGAGAGTGTTCTGCCTTCTCCCCTTGTGGGAGAAGGTGGCCTCGCGAAGCCGACGTCGGATGAGGGGTGCTGCATGGAGTGCCGCAGTGCCAAGCTGGAGCACCCCTCATCCGTCTCGGCGCTACGCGCCGATCGACCTTCTCCCACAAGGGGAGAAGGAAGAAACTATTCCACCTTCACCAGCACGGCGCTTTCGAACTCGATGACCTTGTCGCCGGTCGAATCGAAAGCTTCCGAGCGCAGTGTCAGCACTCGCCAGCCCGGCCGCGATGCGATGGGGCGGTGGGCAAGCGCGGTGCGGGTGAAGGTCACGGTTTCTCCGGCATAGACGGGTTTTAGCCATTTGAGGTTCTTGAAGCCGGGCGATGGCCCGAATTCGGGGGCGGGCCCACCGCCGGCCCAGCTGATGCCTTCGGCCTCCACGCCGGTCTCGAGGTTCAGCTTCATCCAGGTTGCAGCTGTGTGCCAGCCGGAGGCGCACAGGCCGCCGAACACGCTGTTCTTCGCCGCCTCTTCGTCGAGATGGAATATCTGCGGATCGTATTTCCTGGCGAACGCCTTGATCGCCTCGGGCTCGAATCTATGCGAGCCGAGGGTGACGGTGACGCCGATGCAGAAGAACTCGTCCAATGTCATGAGCGGCCCTGTGCGGCATCACGGGCGAGGAACATGACCGTGTTCTCGAGTTCGAAGACGCCTTCGCCACGCTGGTTGAAAAGCTCGCTGCGCAAAGTGACGAGGCCGAGCTGGGGCTTGGACCTGGACAGACGTTTGGCAAGGACGGTGGTGCTGCCGCTCAAGATGTCGCCGGCCAGCACCGGCCTCTTCCACCGGACCTGGTCGACCCCGGGGGCGCCTTGCGAGGTCGAGTCCAGCAGGAAGGCGTCGCACAGCATGCGCATGAACATCGCGCAGGTGTGCCAGCCGGAGGCCGCCAGCCCGCCAAGGATGCTGGCCCTGCCCGCCGCCTCGTCGAGATGCATCGGCTGCGCATCGAACTCTTGCGCGAATTCGACGATCTCGGCCGCACTCACCAGCTTCGTGCCGAGGTCGAGCGAGGCGCCCTCGACGAAATCCTCATAGGCCCAGGTCTTTTCATAGGCCCCAGTCTTTTCATGGGCCGAGGTCTTTGCGTTCTTTCCGGTCATGGTCTGGAATCCGGTTCAAGATTGTACGATCGCCACGGTGGTTTCCCGGATGCAGGCGGGGCGGTCAAGTCATTTCTGGTGCGCCAGGCCATCACGCCCAACCCAATAGAAGCTCCGAAGCCTCTAAAGCCAGCCGCGGCGGCGGAAATACCAGAAGGGCAGGATAGCCGAGAGGATCATCAAGCCGATGGCGAAAGGATAGCCGAAGTTCCAGGTCAGTTCAGGCATGACGTTGAAATTCATGCCGTAGATCGAGGCGACCAGCGTCGGCGGCAGGAAGATGACCGCGGCGACGGAGAAGATCTTGATGATGGCGTTCTGCTCGATCGAGATCATGCCGAGCGTTGCGTCGAGCAGGAAGTTGATCTTCTGCGACAGGAAGGTGGCGTGGTCGGCGAGCGACAGTACATCGCGCGACAAGGTCTTGATGCGGGCGCGGATGTCCTTGCTCATCTTGGTCTGGGTCGAGGCGTGGGTGAGGAAGCCGGCGAGCCGCTGCAGCGAGATCAGGCTGTCGCGGATCGAGGAGGCGATGTCCTCCTTGCGGCCGATCGCCTTCAGCAATTCCTGAAAATCGCGATTGCGCTTCGACGCCTTGGTCGAGCTTGGCTGGAAGATGTCGCGCGAAATCGTCTCGATATCGCGGCCGGCACGCTCCAGAATGTCGGCGAGGCGGTCGACGATCGCCTCCAGCAGGCCGATCAGGATGGTGTCGCCGCTGGTGCAGCCGGTCGCCACCTTCTCGGCGCGCTGCGGAAAGGTCTTGAAGGCCTTCGGTTCGTGGTAGCGCACGGTGATCAGCCTGTTGCCGGCCAGCACGAAGGTGACCGGCGACATCAGGGGATCGTCGGCCTCGGTCTGGGCCGGCAGAATGGCGGTCATGAAATAGGCGCCGTCCTCGACATAGAGGCGGCTCGAAATCTCGATCTCCTCCATCTCCTCGCGCGTCGGAATGGCAACACCGAGCCACGCCTCGATCGCCGCTTCCTCTTCCTTTGTCGGGCTCACAAGATCGGCCCAGACGACCTGGTCGCTGTTTGCCAGGAGATCGTCGGCAAGGCGCAGGCGATCATTGTCGACGACGAATGCCTTGATCATCGCCGGGTCTCCCTTGCTGAGGCCAAAAAGGATGGGTTGGAGCGGGCGCGTCGTTTCGGATTGCACCGGGCGGGCGCAGGGCGCCGGGTGCAGACGCCCCTTAGACCGGGCATTGTGGGCAGTCAAGCGACGCGGGCGGGGCCGCGCGGCTCTCCCTTCTCCGCTTGTGGGAGAAGGTGGATCGGCGCGCAGCGCCGAGACGGAAGAGGGGTGTTGCACGGAGTGCCGCGGTGCCAAGCTGGAACACCCCTCATCCGACCGAGCTTCGCTCGGCCACCTTCTCCCACAAGGGGAGAAGGAGAAGGCGCCCCACCTTCTCCCAAAAGAGAAAGGGAGAAGGAAGCGCTGGTCAGCTCAGGTGTTGAACTTGAACAGCATGATGTCGCCGTCCTGGACGACATACTCCTTGCCTTCGTCGCGCGCCTTGCCGGCTTCCTTGGCCGCCACTTCGCCGCCCAGCGTGACGAAGTCGTTGTAGGCGATGGTCTGGGCGCGGATGAAGCCGCGCTCGAAATCGGTGTGGATGACGCCTGCTGCCTGCGGCGCCTTGGCGCCCTTGTGCACGGTCCAGGCGCGCGTCTCCTTCGGCCCGACGGTGAAATAGGTGATGAGCTGCAGCAGCTCGTAGCCGGCGCGGATGACCTTGTTCAGGCCGGGCTCGTCGAGCCCCAGCGTCGCCAAAAATTCCATTTCCTCTTCGTCGCTAAGCTGCGCGACCTCGGCCTCGATCGCCGCTGAAATCACCACGGTGCGGGCGCCCTGCACGGCAGCCATCTGTTCGACCGCTTTGGTGTGTGCGTTGCCGGTGGCAGCATCGGCCTCGGCGACATTGCAGACATAGAGCACGGGGTGCGATGTCAGCAGGTTCAGCCCCTGCAGGATGCGCAGATCCTCCGCGGAGATATTTTTGAGCAGGATGCGGGCCGGCTTGCCGGCCTGCAGGAGTTCAAGGGCGGCTTCCATCATCGGAAGCACGGTCAGCGCCTCCTTGTCCTTGCCGGAAGCGCGCTTGCGGAACTGCACGATGCGGCGCTCGAGGCTGTCGAGATCGGCGAGCATCAGTTCGGTCTCGACGGTTTCGGCGTCGGCGACGGGATCGATGCGGCCCTCGACATGGGTGATGTCGTCATCCTCGAAGCAGCGCAGCACATGGACGATGGCGTCGACCTCGCGGATATTGGCCAGGAACTGGTTGCCCAGCCCTTCGCCTTTCGAGGCACCGCGCACCAGGCCGGCGATGTCGACGAACGAGATGCGGGTCGGGATGATCTCCTTCGACTTGCCGATCGCCGCGATTTTTTGCAGGCGCGGGTCGGGCACCGCGACTTCGCCGGTGTTCGGTTCGATGGTGCAGAACGGATAGTTGGCGGCCTGTGCCGCCGCCGTCCTGGTCAGCGCGTTGAAAAGCGTCGACTTGCCGACGTTGGGCAAGCCAACGATGCCGCATTTGAAACCCATTTTTATCCGGTCCTATCGGGAAATCGAAATTTGATGAGGGCTATGGGCGAAAGGGGTGACGAACGTCAAGCCCTGCAGCCCCGATCCGTGGCCAGGCTCAATCCTTGCCGCCAAACAGCTTCTTCAGCATGGCGGCCATCGGGCCGGTTTCGGGCAGCTTGGCCGCCGGTTGCTGCGGCCGCGCCTGGCGAACGTGGCTTTGTGCTTTCGGCGCCTTGGGTGGCGGGCGGTCGTCGTCGCCCGTCGGTGTGAGCTTGTCGCGCAAGGCCAGCGTCACGCGATTCATGAAGGAATTGTCGTCGCCCTTGGCAAGCAGTCCGGCATCGTCGGCGATGGCGTCGAGCAGCACGTCCAGCCACTCGCGGTCGCTTTTGGCGAAATCGCCAAGCACATGGCCATGCACCATTTCCTTGACGCCGGGGTGGCTGACGCCAATGCGCACACGGCGGAAATCCTTGCCGACATGCTGCTCGAGCGAGCGGATACCGTTGTGGCCACCGGAACCGCCGCCGACCTTGACCCGCACCTTGCCGGCGGCAAGGTCGATCTCGTCATAAAAGACGGTCAGCGCCGAAGCGTCGAGCTTGTAAAAGCGCAGGGCCTCGCCGACCGACTGGCCGGACAGGTTCATGAAGGTCTGCGGCTTGATCAGGACGATTTTCTCGCCGGCAAGCGTGCCTTCGGCGACCAGGCCCTGGAACTTTTTCGACCAGGGCGAGAAGGAATGGCGGCGGGCGATTGCGTCCGCCGCCATGAAGCCGACATTGTGCCGGTTGTCAGCGTATTTCGCGCCCGGATTGCCGAGGCCTGCAAACAGCAGCATCGTCACCTCCGAGCGGAAAGGATTACTTCTCTTCGTCGGCAGGAGCCGCTTCGGGTTCAGCCGCTTCGACCGTCTCTTCAGCCTCCGGCTTCATTGCCGCGGAGCCGGCTATGGTCGCGACGGTGAAGTCGCGGTCGGAGATCACCGGCTTGACGCCGGCCGGCAGCTTGACCGCCGAGATGTGGATCGAATCGCCGATATCGGTGCCGGTGAGATCGACGGTGATGAATTCCGGGATCGCATTGGCCGGGCAGTGGAACTCGACCTCGTGACGCACGATGTTGAGCACGCCGCCGCGCTTGATGCCGGGCGACTTGTCCTCGTTGATGAAGTGGACCGGCACGTCGACATTGACTTCGGTGTCCTTGCCGATGCGCAGGAAGTCGACATGGACCGGAAAATCCTTGACCGGGTCGAGCTGGTAGTCCTTCGGCAGGACCTGGATCTTCTTGCCGTCGACATCGATCGTGGCGATCGTGGTCAGGAACCCGCCGCCATGGATCTTGTAGTAGATGTCCTTGTAGGTCAGCGCAATCGCCAGGGGAGGCTGCTTGTCGCCGTAGATTACTGCAGGCACTTTACCGTTGCGGCGAACTGCACGGGCGGACCCCTTACCGACCTGTTCGCGCGCTTCGGCCTTGAGCTCGTAAGAAGCTTGGCTCATGGCATTTCCTTTCGCGTTGTTCTGGAGCGTTCGCGGCCGGCGAGATGCCTGGGCCGTAAACGTCGAAAGCTGTCATGGCCTTACATGATCTGGTCCAAAATCTTTTTTGGGATCACGTGAGGCCGGACAGCCTTCCGCCGCGTTGCCTCCAAGGGTGTCTACGCGGGTGGCGGCTCTATAGCGGAAGGTGGGGCGGGGTGCAAGCCAAAGGCGGGTGGCGAAGGCGGGTGGGCAGTGTCTCGCTTTTGAATTTCGTGCTTGCTCCCGCATTTGCAAAATATTGGGGTTGTGTCCTGAAAGCCGACCGCAATCGACCAGTATCAGATCGGGAACAGGTGTGCGGAAAACAACGCAGCGGCATACAGCCCGACGCCGAAGGACAGATGAGTGATGAGGCCGCGCAGACGCGCGGTGCTCGGATTGGGCGTTTTCGAGGCTGCAATTCCGGCTCCAAAGGCTGGCTGCATTATGAAAAACGGGGCAACGACAGTGGACATGCCGACAACAAGGGCGGGAAGCAATGTCGGGTCTCGTGCCCAGTCGAGGCCCCATACTGCCATCAGCAATGCAGCAAAGACGATGCCGATCGCGTAATGCGCGACCCAGCCAACAGGCGTTTCGCCGCGAATTCGGGGCGCCTGCGCGATATTCGCATGTGCGAAACGTCCTCGCGGAAAGTGGCCGATCCAGCGGCCGACCCAGGCATAATCAAGCGGCGGAATCGCCAACGTTCGTTTCAGAAACAATCCCCAAAGATCCATCACCGCCGTCGCCCCCGTTCCGATCGCGGCTGCGCGGACAACGAACTCCAACTGCTCGTTCATTTCCATGCTCCTGTCTGGTCCATGCTCCTGTCTTGGGCGTCCGACACTAGCCGGTTGAAATAAGACATTCAATGTATTGATTGATCGTTTGATTGATTGTACCATGCAATCGATCAATATGAAAAACGCAGATGTCCATCATCCGATCTTTGACGAGATAGCCGATCTCGCCCGCACGCTGGGGCATGCACACCGGCTGGTTCTTCTGCGCCACATTGCCGACGGCGAACTGGCCGTGGAGCAGCTGACGCAACTTTCCGGGATCGCCTTGGCCAACACGTCGCAGCATCTTCAACAGCTCAAGCGGGCCGGCTTGGTGCAGACCCGGCGAGACGGGAAACGCGTGCTTTATCGTCTGGCCGATGGTCCGATCGAAAACGTGCTTGGGGCCCTGCGCAGCCTTGCGAACCACAGGCGCGAGCAAATCCGCGAGCTTATCGATGACACAATGAGCCGGCCGGACAGGCTGGAGAACATCTCGCGCGAGGAACTGGTGCGCCGCATACGGGACGACGAAATCGTGCTGCTCGACGTCCGGCCGCAAGAGGAATACGCGGCCGCGCATTTGCCGGGTGCGATCAACATTCCCGCGGGTGAGCTGGAAGAACGACTTGCGGAGCTTCCACGAGAGAAGGTCATCGTCGCCTATTGTCGTGGTGTCCAGTGCGTTCTCTCTGCCGACGCGCTGGCAATCCTGAGGGCGCGAGGCTGGGCATCACGTCGGTTCGAAGGTGGCTTTCCCGAGTGGCTGGCCTCAGACCTTGATGTCGACGGCATGAACTACGAAAGCGGCTGACAGAGCCGAAGCCCGCGTCGCCGGGGCAAGCCAACTCAAGGTTCACCCGATAGTGGTTCCAGCTTCGAGCTTCCTCGCCTCCTTCATGTTCGGCAAAAAAACCGTCAGCAGCCCAAGCAGCGGCAAATACGAGCAGACCTGAAAGACGAAGTCGATGCCTTTCATATCGGCGACGACGCCGAGCACGGCGGCGGCGATGCCGCCCATGCCAAAGGCGAAGCCGAAGAAGATGCCGGCGATCATGCCGACGCGGCCGGGCACCAGTTCCTGGGCGAAGACGACGATGTTCGAGAAGGCCGAGGACAGGATCAGGCCGATCAGCACGGTCAGGATCATCGTCCATTCGAAATTGGCGTAGGGCAGGGCCAGCGTAAACGGCAGCACGCCGACGATCGAGAACCAGATCATCGGCTTCTGTCCGTAGCGGTCGCCGAACGGGCCGCCGAGCAGGATGCCCAGCGCCGAGGCGCCGAGGAACAGGAACAGCATGACCTGCGACATCTGCACCGAAACGCCGAATTTATCGATGGCGTAGAAGGTGTAGTAACTGGCGAGGCTGGCAACGTAGGCGTTCTTGGTCAGCACCAGCAGGGTCAGCACCGCCAGCGCGCTCATCACCTTGCGGCGTGGGAAGGGTGAGACGAAGCCTGCCGCCTTGCGGTTGGCGAGCGAGGCGCGCAGCCGGCTGTACCAGCCGCCGACCCGCCACAGCACGACGATGCCGATCAGCGAGCCGGCGGCGAACCACGCTATGCTGGTCTGGCCGAACGGCACGACGATGAAGGCGGCGAGCAGCGGCCCGATGGCCTGGCCGAGATTGCCGCCGACCTGGAACAGCGATTGCGCCAGGCCGAACCTGCCGCCCGAGGCGAAGCGGGCGATGCGCGAGGATTCCGGGTGGAAGATCGCCGAGCCAATGCCGATCAGCGACGCGCCGATCAGCAGGAGCCAATAGTGTCCGGCATAGGCCAGCACGATCAGGCCGATCAGCGAGGACGCCATGCCGTAGGGCAGCGAATAGGGCATCGGCCGCTTGTCGGTGACCATGCCGATCAGCGGCTGCAGCAATGACGCCGTCACCTGGAAGGTGAAGGTCAAAAGACCGATCTGCCAGAAATCGAGACGGTAATTGTCCTTCAGCAGCGGATAGATGGCCGACAGCAGCGACTGCATGATGTCGTTGACACAATGGCAGAAGCTCACCGCAAGGATGACGGTGAAGGCCGTCGCTTGCGCCGAAGTGTGGCTGGCCGTCGCCGGCGTGGCGGCGGAGGTGGCTGTCGTATCAGTCAACGCAGGCTCCATGGTCTTTTTGGCGGACGCTCCCGCAGGCGGCCCTTATGGCCCCGCCGCCTTATAAGTTACTTGCCGGGCGACTTCTTTCGTGGTTTGGTCCAATAGTTTCGCGAGTGGGCCAATAGCCAATGCCGCATGGCAAAGAAATCTTCAAAGCGGGCGACACCGATCTCGGCCAGTTCACCGATCTCGGGCTGCTGCGCCGCTGGCAATGGCTGGAGCAGGCCGTCGGGCCGGCGGTGGCCCTGCCGACCGAATTTCCCGACGGCTACCACGTGCCGCAGCACCGGCACAGCCGCAGTCAATTGCTGCATGCGCTTGTCGGCGTCGTGCTGGTGACGACGCGGCATGGGCGCTGGATGGTGCCGCCCGATCATGCGATGTGGATTCCTGCCGGGACCGAGCATTCCGTCGAGATGCTTGGCGACGTCAGCATGCGCTCGGTCTATGTGATGCCGGACGCTATTGCCGGGCTGCCGGATGGCTTGCGCGTCGTCGGCATCACCGATCTGATGCACAGCCTGATCGTGGAATCGGAAAAGCTGCCGCAGGGCGCCGAGTTGGAGGGGCGCGGCGGGCTGATCATGAGCCTCCTGCTGCATGAAATCCCGAACCTGCCGGAACGGCCGCTCGGCCTGCCTTTTCCTTCGGATGCAAGGCTTGCGGCACTGTGCCGGCGCTTCGTCGCAGCACCCTCGCCGCACGCGACGATCGACGAATGGGCCGATATCGTCGGCATGAGCCGGCGTTCCTTCACCCGCGCCTTTCATCGCCAGACCGGATTGTCGTTGTCGACATGGCGCCAGCAGGCCTGCCTGTTCGCGGCCTTGCCGAGGCTGGCGGACGGCGAGCCGATCACAAGGGTGGCGCTCGATCTCGGCTATGACAGCGTGCCGGCCTTCATCACCATGTTCAAGCGCATGCTGGGGGCGTCGCCACGCGGCTATATGCGCGGCTCAAGGGACAACATCAGGGTGTCGAACGGAAGCGCATGACCCCGAAAGGATCATGCGCAAAATCAAGGTGCTACAGCGTCCTTTGCGCGTCTCTGGACGCGCGGCGTTGTATCGCGGGCAGATTTCAGTCGAACAGGCTCGACACCGACTCTTCGGTCGCCGTGCGCGAGATCGCCTCGCCCATCAGGTCGGCGATGGAGACGACGCGGATGTTGCTGGCGTCGAGCACCGCCTGGGTCGGCTGGATGGAATCGGTGATGACCAGTTCCTGCAGCTTCGAGGCGCCGATGCGTGCGATGGCGCCGCCGGACAGAACGCCATGGGTGGTGTAGGCGGTGACGCTGGTGGCGCCGGCGGCAAGCAGCGCATCGGCCGCATTGCACAAGGTACCGCCCGAATCGATGATGTCGTCGATCAGCAGGCAATCCTTGCCGCGCACGTCGCCGATGACGTTCATGACTTCCGATTCGCCAGGGCGCTCGCGACGCTTGTCGACGATGGCAAGCTGGGCGTCGATGCGCTTGGCGAGCGCGCGGGCACGGACCACGCCGCCGACATCCGGCGACACGACCATGACATTGGCAAGCCGCTTGTATTTCGCCTTTACATCGCGGGCCATGACCGGCACCGAGAAGAGATTGTCGGTCGGGATGTCGAAAAAGCCCTGGATCTGGCCGGCGTGGAGATCCAGCGTCAAGACGCGATCGACCCCGGCCCGCGTGATCATGTTGGCGACCAGCTTGGCCGAGATCGGCGTGCGGCCCGAGGCGCGGCGGTCTTGCCTTGCATAGCCGAAATAGGGAATGACCGCCGTGATGCGCTTGGCCGACGAGCGCATGAAGGCATCGATCATGATGAGCAGTTCCATCAGGTGATCGTTGGTCGGGAACGAGGTGGACTGCAGGATGAAGACATCCTCGCCACGCACATTCTCCTGGATCTCAACGAAGATTTCCTGATCGGCGAAGCGCCTGACGCTGGCTTTGCCCAGCGGGATGTTGAGATAGCGGGCGACCGCTTCGGCCAGCACCCTGTTGGAATTGCCCGCGAAAAGCTTCATGCACCGTTCCTGGTGAAGGATGGAGACTCTGGCAGACTCTCTTGAGCCCCTTAGTCGGGGCTTTTAGCGGCCCGTGCCGGTATTGCAAGCGTCGTGATCGGGAATCCGCCGGCTAATCTCAATAAACGTCGACGGCGAGGGAAGCCGGCAACATGTCAGCCCGCCGGTCAGCCCGCTTGGCCGCCAAGCCATGTGGCGAACTGGTCGATCGTCTGGTCGGCGATCGCCTGCATGGTTTCCGGCGCGACCGCAGCCCACCCTTCGCCACCATTGACCGAGGCCGCCTTCTGCTGGCCGTTGATGCGATGCAGCCGGTTGCCTGCCGGGTCATAGACGTCCCAGACATAGATGACGGTGGTATCCTTGCCTTCCGACATCGTCGAGAAATAGCCTTTCAGCACGTGCGTCGGGGTCTGGCCGGCGCTGCCTGCCAAGGTGATGCCGCGCTGCTTGGCTCGCGTCTGAAGCGCCGCGGTCAGCGGTGTCGCGGCTTCCACCGAGGCGCCGACGATCGGCGCTACCTGCAGGCGGCTTCGTGCGATGACGGCGGCGCTCTTTGCGGGCGGCGCGGTCGTGGTTGCAGGCTGCGCAGGGGCGGAAGGCTGTGTTGCTGCGGGAGGCTGCGCGGTCGTCGCAGGTGCGGTGGGTGTTGCAGCCGTGCCGCTTCCGGCCGTTGGCACGGTCTGTGTCGACTGCGGGGCGATGGCCGAGGGTTCGAGAACGTCCTTCGCGTTGGTGCAGGCGGCCAGCGCCAGCGCCGCGAGCAATGACACGGTCGTCGCATGCGATCGCCTCATTTGCCTCAAAACTCCCTGGCGATGAACGCCTCTTGCATTCTTACCATTATGGATTCATTGCACAATCAAGTCGAGATCATGGCGGGACAGCGGCTTCGGCTGCGATTCAGTCGTCAGATAGGTGCGGCCAAGCGTCATTGCCGTCTCGGTTTCGGAGTCCATGATGATCATATGGGCGAACAGCGTCATGTTCGGCGCGATCGGTTCGGGATTGCCCTGATAGAACATCGGCATGTCCATCCATGATGGGGTGAAGCGGGCGCCGAGCGAATAGCCGCAGGCGTTGAGCCGGTGCTTGGTCAAATTGTGGGTTTCGAGCGTGCGGGCATGCGCGTCGAACACGTCGCCGAAGGTATTTCCGGGCGTCATCGCCTTTTCGACCGCCAGAAGTGCGGCGCGCGCAGCATCGAACAGCTCCTGGTGACGTTTCGACACCTTGCCGGTCAGCACGGTGCGCATCATCGCCGCATGGTAATGGTGGAAGACGCCGGCCCATTCGAGCGTCAACTGGTCGTTCTTGCTCAGCTTGCGGCGGCCAGCCTTGTATCGGCAAAGCAGTGCGTCCACGCCAGAGCCGATGATGAACTCGTTGGCCGGATAGTCGCCGCCGCCGGCAAAGATCGCGCCCTGCATGGCGGCGAGGATCAAGGCTTCGTCGCCACCCTGCTTGATCAGCGGCAGGGCCGCGTCCAGAGCGTCGTCGGCGAGATTTGCGGCCTTTTCCACCTTGGCGATCTCGGCCGGGCTCTTGAACAGGCGCAGCCGGCTGATGATGCCGGACGCGTCGGCGATCTGGCCAAAGGTCTGCAATTGCTCGTCCAGGCGCCGGCCATTGTAGGCGGTCAGGCCGTGGGTGTCGTATTCGACGCCGATGCGGGCGCCGAGCAGGTCGAGGTCGTTGAGCAAATTGCGCAGGTCGATCGCCGGATTGGCGCCGTCGCGGTCGGTCCACAGCACGATGTTGTCGATGATCGAGGTGTGGCGCGCCTGGCGCAGATCGGCCGAGCGCGTGAGCAGGATCATCGAGCCGTCCGCCTTCACCACCAGGCACTGGAAGAAGCAGAAGCCGAACGTATCGTAGCCGGTCAGCCAGTACATGCTCTCCTGCGCAAACAAAAGGACGGCATCGAGCTTCTTCTCGGCGATCTCGATCATCAGCCGATCGCGCCGCGCGTCAAATTCCGACCGTTCGAAATGCAGCGCCATTATTCTGTCTCCAAAACGATTGCCGAAATCTGCCGCCCGTAATCCGGCTCCTTGCGATGGGTGCTGCGCCGGTAGGAATAGAACAGATCCTCCTCGGCGTAGGTGCAGCGGCCGAGCCCATCGGCGGTGACGCCGGCCCGGGTCAGCCGATCGACCGTATAGCGGTTGAGGTCGAACATTGCATGTCCCGGCTTCGCTGATGGCGCGAAATAGCTGATATTGTCGGCATCGGCCTCGATGAAACGAGCGATGAATTCCGGGCCGACTTCATAGTTTTCCGGGCCGATGGACGGACCGAGCACCGCAACGATGCGCTCGCGCCGGGCGCCGAGGCTTTCCATCGCCGCAATGGTGTTTTCCAGCACGCCTGACAAGGCGCCCTTCCAGCCGGCATGGGCTGCGCCGACGATTCGCGCCTCGGCATCGGCGAACAGCACCGGTCCGCAATCGGCCGTCGAGGCGCCCACCGCAATCCCCGGCCGGTCGGTGACGACGGCGTCGGCCTTCGGCCGCTCGCCGGGAAAGGGCTCCCTGGCGATGACGACATCGGGCGAATGGATCTGGTGGGCGGTCAACAGACGGCTTGATGGCACGCCCATCCAGTCGGCGACGCGGCGGCGGTTCTCGGCGACCTGCGTCTGGTCGTCGCTCGAGCCGGTGCCGATGTTGAGGCCCTGAAAGATGCCGCTTGAGACGCCGCCGACGCGGGTGAAATAGCCGTGGCGAATGCCTTGCGCCCGCGCTTTCTCCAGCAAGGGCGACCGAACGGGATCCGGTTTGGTCTGATTCAGCATGGCTGCGTTGTTGTCCGTGAGAGCGATTTCGTCAAGCGACAGTCGAAAGATGGCGACAGTCCAACGGCGACAGTCGGAAGGCGGGAGAGTGGGAGAGGCGGCAGTGCAAAGTCAATCCGTCGTTGCAAAGGGCGGAGCGGCGATGCCGGCAGGCAGGACAGCAAGCACCTTGAACAGGTCGCCCATGGCTTGCGGGCCGGCGAGGCGTTCGACCTCGCCCGCAATCTTTTCGCGAGCCGCCTCATTGGCATTGGCGCCGAGCTGGCCGGCGCGTTCGAGAAGCCCCATTTCCACCAGGAATTCGCCTTGCGTGGAGAGATGGGCATCGAGGCCATGCGCCCGCACGATCGCGGCAAGGGCGGCGAAATCGACATGGGCGGTGAGGTCGGCTTCGCCTGGATTGGCCAGCACATCTTCGTGATCGTGCTTGCGCAAGGCCTGCAACGTGTCGCCGATCCCTGGCTGGAGGTAGCCATAGTCGAGGAACAGGCCGGCGCCGCCGAGCCCGGCCAAGCGCTCGGCGATGGTCGCCATCAGCGCGGCTCGGGCCGGCGCGACCTCGACGATCGCGCCCTGTGGCGCGTTTTCGGCATCGTCCGGCAACAGTGTTGGATCGACCGAGCCGGCGCCGGCGAAGACGTGCAATTCGTCGGCGCCATCGAGGCCGATCATCCGTTCGCGCCAGCCTGTTCCGGCGCGGACGAACTGGCGGATCGGCACCGCGTCGAACAATTCGTTGCCAACGATGAAAAGCGGGGTTTGCGGCAAGGTGTCGATGCTTTCGTGCCAGCCGATCGCGGCAGGAGTGGCGGCAAGCGTTTGCTTCTGGACATCGGCCAGTCGCGGACTGGTCTCGATCATGGCGAACGACGCACCGGCGGTCAGCGCCGGATCGAGCCGCGCAAGCGTGCGCAGCATGTCCTTCATCAGCGTGCCGCGGCCGGGGCCGATCTCGGCGATGGTGGCCGGCATCGGCCGGCCGGTCGCCAGCCAGGCTTCGTAGAGCCAGACGGCGATCAGCTCGCCGAACATCTGGCTGATCTCCGGCGCGGTGACGAAGTCGCCGGCAGCCCCGAACGGCTCGCGCGTCGTATAGTAGCCGTCCAGCGGATCGAACAGGCAAAGCGCCATGTAGTGGTTGACGGGGATCGGCCCCGCCGCACCGATCAGCTCGACGATGCGGGTTTTCAGCCGGGTCATACCGGCTGTGGCTGTGTTACCGCCCTAGGGCGACGTGCGTCCATTTGGACGCACAAAGTACGCCCTGGCACTTTGATTCTACGCATCGTGCTTCCCCAAAATCGATTCCGATTTTTGGGCCGATGCGGTAGCAGTCACCATCGCCCAGATGCCGGCCAGCAGCATCGGCAGCGACAGCACCATGCCCATCGTCAGCCAGTTGGTGCCGAGGAGGTAGCCGAGCTGCTGGTCGGGCTCGCGGAAGAATTCGACGAGGATGCGCGAGAGACCGTAACCGGCGATGAAGGCGCCGCCGACGAAGCGCGGCGTCTTCAGCTTGAGCCTGGAATGGGTGAAGAAGCGCAGGACCAGGAACAGCACCAGGCCTTCGAGCAGCGCCTCGTAGAGCTGGCTCGGATGGCGCGCAAATGGCCCGCCATTGGGGAATTCGACCGCCCATGGCACGTCGGTCGGCCTGCCCCAGAGTTCGGAGTTGATGAAATTCGCCATGCGGACGAGGCCAAGGCCGACCGGCACGCCGGCCGCCACCACGTCGAACAGCGACCAGGTGCGGATGCCGCGCGACCAGGAAAACAGCGTCATGGCGAGAATGACGCCGAGCAGCCCGCCATGGAACGACATGCCGCCCTGCCAGACAGCAAGGATATCAAAGGGTTGAGCGATGTAGCGCGGCAGGTCGTAAAACAGCACGTAGCCGACACGCCCGCCAAGCACCACGCCGATAGCCGCCCAGACGATGAAGTCGTCGAGATCCTCGGGCTTCATGGGCACGGTGCCGTCGGGCCAGAGCCTTGCATTGGTGACGAGCCGCTTGGCATACCACCAGGCGAAGAGAATGCCGACGATGTAGCCGACGCCATACCAATGCACCGCCAGCGGCCCGATCTGGACGATGACCGGGTCGATGTTGGGGAAGGGCAGGACGGCCAACGGCAGCATAAGATACTCGCTCAACAGGATCTCCCGGTTGCGATCACGTTCGGGCGCGGACCATGCGGCAGGGTTTTGGCCCGGTCAAGGCGACGCTGGCGCGGCAAATACGGCTTCGGGAAGCGGGCTGATCGCGCCGGTACTGCCGCCTCACAGCTTGGTCCCGGCCAATCCCTTGTATTTGGCCTCCAGGCGGTCAAGCACCTCTTCCGCAGGCTTCACCCGCCCTGCGTCGGCATCGCCGATGCCCTTGGCGAGCGCGGCGTCGCGTGCGGCAAGACGCTGGTCCAAATTCGCACTGAAAGCCATTGCAGGCCCCGTCAAAATGCTCTTTCTTGGACGGTACCAGCTATGGCTTGCGAGGTCAGGTCAAATTGCACCCGACTTGATGACGCAGCAGCCTCAACGTTCTTGCATTCCGCGTCGCGCGCCACTACGTCAAATCGAGCAAGCGAGGATTTGCCATGTCGACCGGACCGAACCGCATTCTCGATGAATTCGCCAAGCTGATGACCGACGCTGCCGGTGCCGCGCAAGGCGTGCGCCGCGAAGTGGAAACAGCCTTCAAGGGGCAGGCCGAGCGTGTTCTCAACTCGATGGACCTGGTGCAGCGCGAAGAATTCGAGGCCGCCCGCGACATGGCGGTAAAAGCCAGGGAAGAAAACACCCGTCTCGCTGCGCGCATCGAGACGCTTGAGGCAAAGCTCGCCGATCTGACCGGGCAGGCCGCGCCTGCGGCTGCGGCAAAGCCCAGACCAAAAAAATAACGTTAAACTTTTCCACAAAGCACAATCGCAAAAAGCGCTTTGTCGTGAATCGCTTACCGGCATTGCGTGAATCTTTGTGACAGCGGGTTTCCACATGCGAATGACGCAGTGCGAAAAATTGGGCTGGTCACGCGACTCCCGATCAATAGACTGAATTTGTTGCATGATTCGGAGCAGGGTCATGCGCCGGGCGGTGGGGTCCGGTCTGGGGTCTTTGTGCGTTGACGAAGTCCTGGCCGTCCGAAGATCTAGACAAAATTGTTCGTTGTGGGTGCCCCGCCGGCCGAGGCGAAGGAACGACAGGAAGCATTCATGGAACTTCTCGAACTCGAATTCTCGCGCGAAATCCATCCGGTGGATGTTATCGAGCAGGTGGCGCACAACAACGACTGGTCCTTCGAACGGGCCGGCGACGACGAGATTTCGATTTCGGTTGCCGGAAGCTGGACCGACTACCACGTCTCATTTTCCTGGATGGAGGATTTCGAGGCGCTGCATCTGGCCTGCGCTTTCGACATCAAGGTGCCGGAGGCGCGCGCGCTCGAAGTGATGCGGCTGCTTTCGCTGATCAACGAGCAGATGCTGTTCGGCCATTTCGACCTCTGGGAGCAGGAGGGCGCAATCATGTTCCGCCAGTCGCTGCTGCTCGCCGGCGGGGTCGAGCCCTCGAGCCAGCAGGTCGAGGTGCTGCTGTCGTCGGCGCTGGAAGCCTGCGAATGCTATTTCCAGGCGTTCCAGTTCGTCGTCTGGTCGGGAACCTCGGCCAAGGACGCGCTGGCCGGCGTCCTGTTCGAGACCTACGGAAACGCCTGAGCCAGGTCCTCCATGAGTTCGAGCAGCCAGCGCAAGCCCGAGATCAGCTTCGCCGATTTCGACCGTGTCGACATTCGCGCCGGCACGATCGTCGAGGCCGTGCCGTTTCCGGAGGCGCGCAAGCCGTCGATCAAGCTGAAGATCGATTTCGGCGCTGACATCGGAGTGAAGAAATCGTCGGCGCAGATCACCAAATACTATGCGCCCGAGACGCTGCTCGGCCGGCAGGTGTTCGCGGTGGTCAATTTTCCGCCGCGGCAGATCGGCCCCTTCATGTCGGAAGTGCTGACGCTTGGCTTTCCCGACGAGGAGGGTGCGGTCGTCCTCGGTGCGATCGAACGCAGGGTGCCTGACGGCGGCCGACTGTTCTAGCTTCGTCACCGAAGCCGACGCGCAGACTTTCCGTGGCCGTTCCTGGGTTTGATCTCAAACGCATCGAGCGCGCCATTCTGATGCGAGCTCCACCGATCTCCCACGAAAAATGGTTGCGCTCTGGACAGTTATAGGTGCGAGCAATTGTTTGAACTCGACCATCGGCACGAGGATGAAGCGCGTGGTTTCCCCAAAGTCGTGATCACCAGAACCTCGGCGACAACATCGATTGAGCTTTCGTTGTGAGCGGTCATATGATCGATTTTCAGTCGAAGAGCCCTTGAGAGATTAGATGGTTTGGACCACCCCAAACGGATTAGTCGACAGTCCAACAGTCCAGGCTTATTGTTTTGACGCGGCATCTGTCGAGCTGTGCCGCCAATTCTCGGGAGGATACGATGGTTCGACTGCTGACTGCGATTTTCGCTGTGCTTTCCCTTTGCCTCTTTTCGTGGTCGTCCGCCAACGCTGACCCCGTCGACGATCAGGTGAAAGCCGCTTACGTGGCCTGGGACGCTGCGTTCAACAAAGCAGACGCAAAGGCGGTTGCGGCGTTCTACACCGACGACGCGATCTTCTTACCCGCCACCCATGACGTCATCAAGGCACCGGACGGGGTCGAGAAATTCTTTGGCGGCCTCTTCGGCATGGGAGTGACAGGCCACAAGCTCGAACTGATCGAAGCAGGAGGTGACGGCAACCTGCTGTTTGGCACGGCGAAATGGTCGGCCAAGGGTAAAGACGCCAATGGTGCGGATCAGCCGTGGGCCGGGGTGGCAACCCACGTCTTCGAAAAGCAGGCAGATGGCAGCCTGAAACTTCGGCTGCACACCTTCAACTGATCAACGGCGTTCTCTGCTTCCGACGGTCCGCTACCCGGTCGCTGCCCCAGCTAGCGCAGTCACGACCAGACGGACGCCAAGAGCTGCCCCCTGGCTCGCGCAAGAAATTGAGATCGATCAGCGCCTCCGCTGCCTGTTCTCGGCAAAGCGTTCCGGATGAACCTGTGGAGCAAGTGCGGCCCGCCGCCGCCTCAACCCGACAAGTTCTTCACCGAAACGGGCCGCTCGCAGGTCACGAAATGGATCCTCGGGTCTGCGCGCCGGCGTTGCCGCCGCTTCGCCCGTGGATAACAAAAGGTGGTGTCAGTTTTCGCTGGGTGCCCAGCGCCTCGCCAACCGTTTCCAGGAACATTTCCACGCAGGCCTTCCAGCTATAGCGCATTGCCCGTTGGCGCGCCTCTTCGCGGTCGACATCGAGCGCGGCGAGCGCGGCCTCACGCAAATCGTTCGATACGGCTCCGCCGACGCCGTCCCCGACAATGTCGATCGGTCCGGTCACCGGATAGGCTGCGACCGGCGTGCCGCTGGCCAGCGCCTCGATGATGACATTGCCGAACGTGTCGGTGCGGCTGGGAAAAATGAAGACATCGGCCGAGGCATAGATTTCGGCCAGTTCGTCGTTCGGGCGGTGGCCAAGGAAATGGGCATCGTTGTATCTGGCCTTGAGCCTGGCCAACTCAGGTCCCTCGCCGACGACCACCTTGCTGCCGGGCAAATCCAGGTCGAGGAAGGCGGCCAGGTTCTTTTCGATCGCGACGCGGCCAACGCAGAGGAAGATCGGTCGCTCGAGCCCCATATCCTTTTTCTTGTCCGGCCGGAAATGGTCGGTATCGACGCCGCGCGTCCATGGCCTGAGCTTGGTGAAGCCGCGCGCCGCCAGATCGTCCGCCAGAGACTGGGTGGCGACCAGCGTGCCTTGTCCGGAATTGTGGAAATCGCGAAGCCAGCGATAGGCCCAGGCTTCCGGTATTGGCAGCCGCGCGCTCAGATATTCCGGAAAGCGCGTGTGATAGCTAGTCGTGAACGGCCGGCCTGCCTTGCGGCAATAGCGCCGCGCCATGATACCGAGCGGGCCTTCGGTGACGATATGGATATGATCGGCATTGCGCGCTTCGATCAGGCGCGCCACGCGGCCTGGCGTCGTCAGCGCCAGCCGGATGTCCGGGTAGGTCGGCAGCGGCAAGGTGCGAAAGATATTCGGGGTCAGGAAGTCCGTCTCGACGTCGAAGGATTTCAGGGTTTCTGAAAGCCGTTCCAGCGTATGGACAACGCCGTTGACTTGCGGGCGCCAGGCGTCGGTGACCATCAGGATGCGCATAGCAGGCCTTTGCTTGAAAGGTCGTCGGTTTCCTTGATGCGGGGCCGCAAGGCCGAATCAATCAGGATCACGCGCTTCATGCGCGCTCTTCAGCATGGTTTCATGACGCGCCGATGAAGGCAGTGCCTATGGTCGTCTACAACCACCTGAAAGCACGATGCGTAGCTTCAACGTGTTAGTGCGCCCAAGGACGCAACGTCATTCTAATCAGGCCGGAACCTTGATGACGGCGCGCAAGCCGCCGAGCGGGCTCTTGTCGAGCATGATGTCGCCGCCGTGGCTGCGGGCAATGTCGCGTGCGATGGCAAGGCCAAGGCCGGTGCCGCTGGCGTCGAGGTTGCGGGCTTCGTCAAGCCGCACGAAAGGCTTGAACACGTGCTCGCGCTTTTCAGGCGGAATGCCCGGACCGTCGTCGTCGATGGTGACGAGCAGCGAGCCGCGGCCGTGGTTGGCGTTGATCTCAACCGTCTTGGCATAACGGAAGGCGTTGCCGACGACATTGGACAGCAGCCGGGCAAAGGCGTGCGGCCGCACATGCACATTTGGATCGCCGGCGAGCGAGGTCGACAGTTTGCGCTTGCGCAGCGTCGCCTCCTCGCCGAGCTTGTCGAAATAGGCTTCAAGGTTGAAACGGCCGGCGTCTTCCGTTGCCTCGCCGCGGGCAAAGGCGAGATAGCCTTCCAGCATCGACTGCATGTCGTCGATGTCCTGGCCGAGCGCCTCGGTGTCGGCCTTGGTCCCGGTCAGCGCAAGCTGCAGCTTGAAGCGCGTGAGGATGGTCCTCAAATCGTGACTGACGCCGCTCAGCATGGCGGTGCGCTGTTCGAGCTGGCGTTCGATGCGTTCGCGCATCTGGATGAAGGCAAAGCCGGCGCGGCGAACCTCCTCGGCACCGCGCGGACGGAAATCGAGCGGCATCGGCCGGCCCTTGCCGAAACTTTCGGCGGCCTCGGCCAGCGTCAGGATCGGCCGGATCTGGTTGCGCAGGAACGGGATGGCGATCATCAGCAGCACCAGCGAGGTGCCGACCATCCAGATCAGGAAAATGTGCGTGTTCGAGGCATAGGCCTGGCTGCGGCGCACGAAGGCGCGCAGCACCTTGCCTTCGAGCTGGACGCGGACCTCGATGATATTGGAATTGCCGACCGTATCGATCCAGAACGGACCGTTGATCTGATGGGTGATCTCGGACGAGAGAATTTCGTCGAGGATCGAGAAGAACGGCTTTGGACCGGGCGCCGGCAGCGGATCGGGCGGCAGCAAGTCGATCTTCAGCTGCATGCGATCCTGCGCGATGCGGATAATGTTGGCGTAGTCGGCGTCGTGCGGATAGGTTTCCACCAGGTCGACGATCGCGGCAATGTCGCGGACCGTGGCCTGCGACAGGCGCTGCGTCACGGTCTGCCAGTGGCGTTCCATAAAGACAAAGGCGAGGACCGATTGCAGCAGGATCATCGGCGCGATGACGATGATCAGCGAGCGGGCATAGAGCCGCTTCGGCATGTAAAGCGAAACGAGGCGCCAGAACCGTTTCCAGGCAAGCGGCACGGCCTTCAGTGCCCGCCTGGCGCGAGCGCTCAAGCCGCGATCTCCCGGCCGTTCCAGTTGCGTGGTCGCCATTCGCCCTTTTTGCGCATCCGCAGCCGCTCGACAAGGGGCTGCGGGCGGCAGTCTATTCCACGCTGAGCCGATACCCAATACCGCGCACGGTCTGCAGCCAGACCGGATTGGACGGATCGCGCTCGATCTTGCGGCGCAGCCTGTTGATCTGGACGTCGATGGTGCGCTCGCCGACTTCGGATTCGTCGCCGACAAGTTCATGACGCGGTATCGTTTCGCCGGCACGGGCCGCGAAGATCGCCAGGATCTCCTGCTCGCGGTCGGTCAGCTTCAGAGCCTCGCCGCCGCGCTTGAGCTCGCGCCGGGCGATCTGGAACGTGTAAGGCCCGAAGACCAGCTGCTCGACCTTGGGCGTCGTTGCCGGACCGCCGCGGCGCAGGATGTTGTTGATGCGCAGGATCAATTCGCGGGGATCGAAAGGCTTCGGCAGATAGTCGTCGGCGCCGGCCTCGAGCCCGGTGATCCGGCTGTCGGTCTCGGACAGCGCGGTAAGCATCAGGATCGGCACGTTCTTGGTTGCCCGCAATGCCTTGGCGAGATCGACGCCTGTTTCGCCCGGCATCATGATATCGAGCACCAGCAGATCGAAATCGAGGCCGGCGAGCTTGCGCCGCGCTTCGCTGGAATTTCCGGCAACGGTGACACGAAAGCCGTTTTCGGTCAGATATTGTTTGAGAAGATTGCGGATACGGGTATCGTCATCAATCACCAGCAGATGCGGCGCATCGTCGTCCGGTGCTGCCGGTTGATCAACCTTTTCAATGGTCTCCATGGCTTTTCCCTGACGTTTTTGCGGGCACAATGTCGATCTGCGCCCTTAGTTCCGGATTGACCATCGCTTCCAGGAAGCGCTCGATCAAGGCGCGTTCGGTGGCTCCGGAATCTTCCAATGCAGCATGGATGCGGCGTGACTGTGGCCGTGCCAGCGCCAGCGCCAGGGCGCGGCCCTTGGCTGTCGGATAGAGCTCGCGCTGGCGGCGGTCGCGCGGACCCTGCAACTGGACGATGTGGTCGGTGTCGATCAGTTGCTTGAGCACGCGCGCCAGGCTCTGCTTGGTGATCTTCAGCACGTCGAGGAGTTCGGCGACCGTCAGGCCCGGCCTGCGATTGACGAAATGCAGAACCCGGTGATGGGCGCGGCCGAAACCATAGTCGGACAGGATCTGGTCCGGATCGGAGGTAAAATCGCGATAGGCGAAGAAGAACAGTTCGATGATGGCAAAGTCGATGCCGTCCTCGTCGGTGATCGCCGTCCTGATCGGTTTTCCGGCTGGGTGGCTGCGATCCGTCATCATTTCTCCGTGCGAAAGGGAAATTATGTCAGTACTATTGACGTAATTTCCCGGCAATGGTAATTTTTGACAAGCTTTGCGGCGGATTGCGAACGAAAAGGCAAGGGAAAGCCGTTTTTCCGGAACTTCCTGTGTTTGCCAGACCTTATATATCCGCCTACGCTTCGAGATAGCGGCCGCCCGGTGCGGCTGACAAGAAACGCGCAACGATGTGCGGGCGGCCGCCCGCGGGAGGTTACCATGGCATCCGTTCCCTTTGACCAAATGGACGGCTTTATCTGGATGAACGGCGAGTTCGTCCAATGGGCCGACGCCAAGATCCACTTGCTGACCCATGGCCTGCACTACGCCAGCGCGGTGTTCGAGGGCGAACGCGCCTATGGCGGCGAGATTTTCAAGCTGACCGATCACAGCGAGCGCCTGCACGAATCGGCACGCCTGCTCGGCTTCAAGATTCCCTATTCGGTTGCCGAGATCGACGACGCCTGCCGCACGCTGTTGAAGAAGCAGGGTTTTCGGGATGCCTATGTCCGGCCGATCGCCTGGCGCGGCAGCGAACAGATGGGCGTCTCGGCGCAAAACAGCCGGATCAACTGCGCCATCGCCATCTGGCAGTGGCCCAGCTATTTCGATCCGGCACAGAAGCTGAAGGGCATCCGCCTCGATCTGGCCGAATGGCGCCGCCCCGATCCGCGCACCGCGCCGTCGAAATCGAAGGCCGCCGGCCTCTACATGATCTGCACCATGTCCAAGCATGCCGCCGAAGCCAAAGGCTATGCCGACGCCATGATGCTCGACTGGCGCGGCCAGGTTGCGGAAGCAACCGGCGCCAACATCTTCTTCGTCAAGGACGGCAAGATCCACACACCCACCCCCGATTGCTTCCTCGACGGCATCACCCGCCGTACAGTCATTGGTCTTGCCAAGGATCGCGGCTTCGAGGTGATCGAGCGCACCATCATGCCGGAAGAACTCGAAGGCTTCCAGCAGTGCTTCCTCACCGGAACGGCGGCCGAGGTGACCCCCGTTTCAGAGATCGGTCCATACCGATTCGAGGTGGGCGAAATCGCCAAGACTCTGATGAACGACTATTCTGCAGCCGTTCAACCCAAGCATGCGATTGCCGCAGAATAACGAAAGTCACAACTTTTTTAACAAGTAGGGGCGGTTTTCGGACTGCCCCTTTTATTTAAGCACCTCGGCATTTGACTTTCGTCCAGTTCGGCGTCTCATGATGCTGTCGGCCCGGGAGGCTGGCAGCTATGGAGGGACTGGCAATATGGACATGAACACGCTTCTTCAGATCATTGTTCAGGTGATTATGGGTGTCATTGGTGGCCAGGCGGTGGGCGCCGCGCTCAAGACAGCGGCAATGGGGCAGCTTACCAAAATCCTCGGCGGCGCCCTTGGCGGCGTCGGCGGTGCGGCCATCCTCGGCAGCCTGCTCGGCGGTGGCACGATCGATCCGGCTGCAGCCGCAGCAGCAACGGGCGGATTGGGCAGCGCGCTGAATGTGCAGAACATCCTCGGCGGTGCCGGTGGTGGCGCCATTCTGACGGCCATCATCGGCGCGGTCATGAACGCGACGAAGAAGTAAGCCTAAAGCGCGTCGCGTTCGACCGACCTCACGCGATGCGCTTTAGGTTGTTGTTCATGCATGTCGTTATCGCAAAACCGCTGCACACTTTTGCGCGACATGCATTAGCGGTTTCGGGCTTTTGCGTGGGCGGCTTCGGCCGCCCGTTTCATTTTTGCGTTGTCGCGACAGCCGGATGCGGTGGACGACGTTCGCGTGTGTCTCTAAATCAGAAGCGACACAGCGAAAGGACGATCATGGGTCAGCTCAACGCCGGCATTGTGCCGGTCACGGCCTTCCAGCAAAACTGCACCATCCTCTTCGACATGGACGACAGGCAAGGCGTCGTCGTCGATCCCGGCGGCGACATCGACAAGGTGCTGGCAGTGCTCAAGGACAATGCGATCAACGCCGGCGCGATCTGGATCACGCATGGTCACATCGACCACGCCGGCGGCGCCATGGAGCTGAAGGACGCGCTCGGCATCGAGATCATCGGCCCGCATGAGGCCGACCGTCCGTTGCTTGCCAATCTCGAGAAGCAGGCGAAACACTACGGCATCACCGATCCGGTGCGCAACTGCGTGCCCGACCGCTTTCTCGGCGAAGGCGATACCGTCTCGTTCGGCCAGCACGCGTTCGAAGTCTTTCATTGCCCGGGCCACGCGCCCGGCCATGTCGTCTTCTACAATCGTGCTGCGAAGTTCGCCCATGTTGGCGACGTGTTGTTCCGCGGCTCGGTCGGGCGCACCGATCTGCCGGGCGGCGACCACGCCGCGCTGATCGCCTCGATCAAGGACAAGCTTCTGCCGCTCGGCGACGACATCGGCTTCATCTGCGGCCATGGTCCCGGCGGCCGCTTCGGCGAGGAGCGCCGGAGCAACCCCTTCCTGATTTAAACGCGTCGTGGCTGCGGAGCCTCACGCGGCGCGCGTCGGTCTCTCCTTTCCTTATGACGCCGAAAAAAAGCGCTGTCCTTGCGGACAGCGCTTTTTTGGGGGGGCAGGGAAGCCTCAGTTCGCGGTGCAGAAATGCTGTTCGCCGTCATAGCCGGTGAACGTGCCGGTGCGGCCGTTGAAAGAGCGATAGCGATCCGAACAATATTCATACCAGCCACGGGTCCATGGCTCGGCATAGCCGTCATTGTAGGCGACCCGCGGTTCCGCGTAGTAGCGGCGCACCGGGGCGGGCCGCCGTGGATAACGATCATAATCGTCATAGCCGGGGTCGTAATAGCTGGGCTGCGGGTTGTTGAGCGCACCAACGATCAGGGCGCCGGCCGCGAGGCCAAGGACGCCTGCCGCGATCGCATCGCCATTGCCACGATGGTGGTGCCGGTGGCGCCAGTCACCAGCGCTGGCCGCTGGCAAGGTCGCGAGCGTGGTTGCAACGATCGCGGCGGACAGGACGGCGGTCTTGAGAATTCGGTTCATCTCGGTCTCCTTCATGCCGGCCCGGGTAATCTGCGGCCCGGGTAATCTGTGGGTAATCTGGGGGATGCGGTCCGGCTTTACCGAAGATTAATAGGCGACCGTGGCTGAACGGGGGCTGAACGAAATTGGCGGGCTGGGACCAGTCGATTTATCGATCAGGCATGGCGCAAGCACAAATATCGTACGCTCGACAACGAGCGGAGCTGCGTCAGCGGACCGTCCGACGCTGTCTCGAACTCGGCTCAGCCGATCGACAGGTTGACGGCTTTCGGACCCTTGCCGCGCTTGTCCGGCTCGGTGTCGAATGTCACCTTCTGCCCATCCTCAAGACCGGGAAGACCCGACGCCTGCACGGCCGAAATATGGACGAAGACATCCTTCGCGCCATCATCCGGCGTGATGAAGCCGAAGCCTTTGGCATGATTGAAGAATTTGACGGTGCCGGTCTGCGGCATGGGAAGCTCCTTTGATCCCATCAAGTCCAGTTTCGGGCCGGCAAATGCCCGAGTAGAAATTTGTCGTTTATTTTAGCGCCATCGGCAAGAGAAAGTTTTGCGAGCAGTGGCTTGCCGCCCTGCCACTAAAAAAGGCGCGACGAAACCGCCGCGCCTTCGAAACTCGGGTCCGGCGCTGAAAGCCGGTTCAAGGCCTTTGGAGCGGCCTCGGGCTCATTCCTGGCACCTCCGGCTTCGCACGTCCCCTAGGGCACGTCCGGGCGGACATGCGCGCCGACGGTTCAGTCCGCGCGGAGATTGACCGCCTTCGGCCCCTTGCCCATGCGGTCGGGCTCGACATCGAACGTGACCTTCTGGCCATCGACGAGCGTGCGCAGGCCCGAAGCCTCGATCGCCGAGATGTGGACGAACACGTCCTTGGCGCCGTCGTCTGGCGTGATGAAGCCGAAGCCTTTGGTAGCGTTGAAGAATTTAACGGTGCCGGTCTGGGCCATTGGGGAAACTCCTTCACCCGTGTCAGTCTTTGTGGTTTGCCCGCCGCCTGACGCCGTGGGCAAGTCCCGGTGGTTGCTTCGGCAGTCATGCATTGGCGCATGGTTAGAACCCCCCGCCGAAAAACGGGGCCGTCAGAGATTCACAGTATCGGGGAAAGGTCGTCCAAAACGTTCCGCTCTCCGGGTCGCAAATGCCCGAACACTAAATTTATCGCACGGAAACGCGATGGTTGCAAGGTAGCGCCAACGGCCGCTCATGGGCGCCTTCGCACACATGGCATCGACAAAGCGGGGTGCTCGCCCGGTGGTCATCGGCCATAGCCCGGCCACGCATGGTCCAGCCTGCTGGGAGCCTGCAAACAGGGGTTGCATTCGGCGGGTGGAATGGCGAGGATCGGCTTGGCGTGTAGGCGCATTTTGCATCTTTTGCGCATGCCGTTGTCCCAAACCGCTTCGCACCCTCGGGTCAGAGCCCCGTGGGCATGCTTTTGGGTGACATGCATTCGAGCGGGGGCTAGAGGGAGGTCTGGTGATGAAATTTCCTGCGGCAATCTTCTCGCGACAGGGTTTTGCCGTCCTGTTGCTGTCGGCAGTTCTTGCAGCCTGTACCGCGGTGGTGGTGGAGGAGGACGGACCGGGCTACCGCCCGCCTCGGCCCGAGCCGCAATATTGCACCAGACAATATGATCCGGTCTGCGCGCGGCGCGGTGGCGACCGCCAGACCTTCGCCAATGCCTGCCTTGCCGAGCGGGCCGGATATCGCATCATCAGCGACGGCCAGTGCCGCGACGGTGGCGGTGATGGAGAGCAGACATTCTGCACGCGCGAATACCGCCCGGTCTGCGCCCGCCGCGGCAGCGCGTTGCGCACCTTCCCCAACGCCTGCGAGGCTCGCGCCGCCGACTATCGCATCGTCGACGACGGTCCCTGCTGAGAGGCTGGTTTCCTCCCCGTCTCCGGGCGGGGAGGCTCATCCATCAACTGGGCGCAGCCGCGCGAGGGCAGCTGGCGGCTCTTGCTTCTACGTCGGCGGCCTGGCCTTGCGGCAATAGGCGATGAACTCGGCCGCGGGCATAGGTTTGGCAAACAACCAACCCTGACCATAGTCGACGTCGCGTTCCATCAGGTAGTCGACCTGTGCCTGCGTCTCCACGCCCTCGGCAATGATCTTCAGCTTCAGCGTCTTGGCCATGTCGATGATATGCGGCGTGACGGAACTGGTGGCGGAATCCGTAGCGATCGTGTCGATGAACGACTTATCGATCTTCAGCGCATCGAGCGGCAGGCCCTCGAGATGGGACAGGCTCGAATAACCTGTGCCGAAGTCGTCGATTGCGACCGCATGGCCAAGCTCGCGGGCGCGAATGACGGTCGAACGCGCTGAATCGACGTCGACGAAACCGCGCTCCGTCGCCTCCAGCCAGATCTGCCGAGGCTGAATTCCGGTGTGCTGCAGGGCCTTTTCGATGACCGGAAGGACCCTTGCCGTTCTGACGTCGGCCGGGCTGAGATTGATCGCGATGTGGAGCGAACGATTGGCGACAAGAAGTTTTTTCAGGTCCAAAACAACAAGGGCGATGATCTGGTCGGTGATTGCCGCGATCAGGCCGCTCTCTTCGGCCAGCGGGACGAAAAGATCGGGCCGGACCAGCGTGCCGTCGGGTCGTCTCCAGCGCACCAGCGCTTCGGCACCCACGCAATTGCCTGTCCTGAGCGCGACGATCGGCTGATAGTGGACGATAAACTCGTGCTTGCGCACGGCAATCTGCAATTCTCCAAGCAGCGACAGCCGCCGTCGTGACAGCCAGACAACCATGCCGATGATGAAAGCGGCGATGAAAGCGCCGAGGGGAAGCAACAGCAATTGCCGCCTGCGCACGCTGTCGACAATCTGGCTTTCCGGTTCGGTGGCGACGGCGATCCAGTCCGTCCCGCGCACCGCGGCAAACAGATGACCGTCATCCAGGCCTTTGCCAGGGTCGGCGATGATCTTGCCGATGCGGGCAGGATCAGGCCCGTTCAGCGCGCTGAGCAGGACGCCCGTGTTTGTCGCCAGGGCAAGCTGAACGTCGGGATCGACGACGATGTCGACAAAGCGCAGGGGGTCGATAAGGACATTATGGCGCTTGTACTGCAGGGCCATCAGCGGATGGTCCAGGTTGGCCAGGGGCCGTATCCGGGCAGTGACGGCAACGCCGTCTGCAGCGGTGAAATCCGGTGCGGCTTGCGTAACGCGTCCCTCGGTCGGTCCCCAGGATGTGCATTTGAGCAGGCCGTTTTCGAAATAGCCCATTTCTTCGATCGAGCGCGTGTTGATGGTGAGCCGCCGCATGCGGGCAATGTGGTCCACCGAACAGCGGTCGCCGGTGAACCGGTCGATCTCCCGCAACGCGCCGGCTGCATCCATGAGGGATATGCTGGCCCTGGCGATCGCGCGGTTGGCGAACAGCTCCAGCCGCTCGTGTTCTTCTTGAACCGCCAGGACCCATGAAAAGTGGAACATCGCCGCGATGGGCACTATCGCACCGAGCAGGGCCAGCACCACCGCAGTCACGATGATGCGCGACCTGTCCATGTGCGCCTCCCTGCATTCGGCTGCGAGCGACGATTTCGCGCGCGGCCCGCCAGGCAGCCAACTGTGATCGGGCCCGGTTCCAGCGGACCTTATACGGCTTCGAAATTACATGATCTATAATCCCCGCGATGGCTGGATGAATGCAGGGCTGCTCATCCGTCCGCCGCTAGCCCTTGGACTTCGGTTTCAAACCGGCTTCCGCCTGCTTGACAGCCGAGCCGAAGGGCGAGGCCGGCTTTGCTGCCGTCTTGTCCTTCTTGGGCTTGCGTGTCTCGCGGTTGCTGCGCTGTTGACCCTTGGCCATTTCCTGGTCCCTCGTGATTGATGAACATGGTGGCGACGGTTGATGGGCGGCTAGCCGTTTGGATCGTCGGCCACTTCGAGATTGTCTTCCGTGGTGACCCGCTCATGGGTCTCCTCGTTGCTGCGGATGCGGTATTGCGGCGAGCCGTCCTTGACCGGCAGCCTGCTTTTGATCTGGAACAGCTCGGCGGTCTTCTGAACAAGGCCGGTGCGGCTCTTCATGCGAACGGTCTGGCCGATCGCGAAAAGATGCGCAGGCGTGTCGGTGCGCGGGCGCGCGTTCTGCTGGAAGCGGATCATGCGGCATTCTCCTGGTCGCGCCTCAGCGCGGTTTCGAGTTCGGCGAAATCGATGGCGACCAATTGGCTGGTCTGGCTTTTCACCGTCCTTGCCGGCAGGTGGATGAAAGTGGCGACACGGCGCCAGGCAAGCCACGAGATGCCATCGACAAGCTCCTCATCGTGGTCGATGTCGTAGTCGCCGGCCGGCAATTGTCCTTCCAGGCCGCCAATCATGAAGGGTGCCTCGAAATGCGCGATGGAATGGGTAGTTCGGCCAGACATTCTCGTGCCTCGAAGTGTCGTCTTGGATCCGATAGGGTGGTGCCCGCTTCGCGGCACCGGGACCTAAGATCGTGGGTCCCTGTTCGGCAATTTGGTTATCGGCGATCTGGAATGAGTTTGGCGGGTCGAGAACTTCTGACGCCGCGAGATGCCAAGCTTGGCCCAAAAAACGATCTCAATTCATTAATCCAAAATTGCGGTTTATTCAAGAAGATTCCCGCCTGGAGCCGATCTTGGCGTAAAATTACTTTTCTAGGGCTATTTGTAAAATGGTGATACGATCCGGACTCTTCACAAGAATTGTTTGAGATTGTGCCGGAAAACTTCATCCTGGCATAGATTTTTATTTATATCTGAAAGGAAAATCCATGGTTTCCGTGAAAACGCCTGATGGCTCGACCGTAACAATCAAGCCGATCATCAAGCCCACAAAAGTCATGTCGGCGCGACTGACGATAAGAAGTGATGAGGCAGCGAGGCGCAGGATTGCCGACACCGACGGCACGCTGCGGCGGGCCAGACAGGTTGCGGAGACCAACCGCCTGATCTGACATGGCCGGCCCATGAACCCAGGATTTCCGGTAAGCTGGCCTGCGAACCCTTGAACCTGCCGCGCCGATGGCCTAGATCGCGGCAGGCGGACAAAACACGGCAGGTTTCCCATCAACAGAGATCCGAGAAGACCGGCAGGCGCGGGCGGCAAATTCGGCTCAGGCGGACAGCCCCCTCTTGGGCTTGACCAGCGCGTGCAGCAGGCACTGCAATTGCATCAGGCGGGGCGCCGGCAGGAAGCCGAGATGCTCTACCGGCAGGTGCTGGCGCAAAAGGCCAATCATGCGGCGGCAGCACATTTCCTCGGTTTGCTGCTGCACCAGACCGGGCGCAGCGCCGAAGGACTTGGTCTCCTCGAACAGTCGGTGCGCCTGCAACCCAAGAATCCAGATTTCCTCAACAATCTCGGCACGGTGATGCGCGACCTCGGCCGTGTCGGTGCAGCCGTCGATTTCTTCCGTGGCGCGGTGGCAATCCGGCCGGAGCAACTCGCGGCGCGCGACAATCTCGGCTCCTCGCTGAAGCAACTCGGCCAGTTCGAGGGCGCGGAGGAGATCTATCGCGGCACCATCGGCCGCAACCCGTTCCATGTCCGCGCCCGCATCGGGCTTGCCGAAACGCTGCAGGAGGCTGGGCGGCTCGACGAGGCGCTCGCCGTCTTCCGCGAAGCATTGGCAATTCGGCCGAAGGACGCCGACCTGCTGCACGGTCTGGGCGTCGGGCTGATGGAGAAGGGCAGCCTCGCAGAGGCAGCGGAGCATTTCCGGCAGGCGCTGGTGGTCGATCCCGGCATGGCCAGGGCCTGGCTGATGCTCACCCAGGTCAAGCGGCAGCAGGAGCGCGACGCCGAGCTTGCCGGGATGGAGGCGCAGCACGCCAAGGCGCCGGAAGGCAGCCTGGCGCGCATGCAGCTTTCGTTCGGCCTCGGCAAGGCCAATGACGATCTGAAGGATTATGGCCGTGCCTTCGATTATTTCGCCGAAGGCAATGCCATCCGCCGCATGGGCATCGACTATGATGCGGGCAAGACACGCGCCGAATTCGAAACGATGAAGGCGGTGTTCGACAAGGCCTTCTTCGACAAGCACAGACCGAGCGGGATTGCCGACGACACGCCGATCTTCGTCGTCGGCATGCCGCGCTCCGGCACCACGCTGGTCGAGCAGATCATCGCCAGCCATCCGCAGGTCTATGGCGCGGGCGAGCTCGGCATATTGAAGACGGCGGTGGGAAAACAGTTTCCGCCTGGTATGAAGGGCGGTTTCCCCAGCGGGATCGCTGACCTGCCCGACAAAGCCTTTGCCGAGGCAGGCCAGGCCTATCTGGACCTGCTGCACGCCCGCTGTCCGGGTTTCCGGCATGTCACCGACAAGATGCCCGGCAATTTCCTTTTGGTCGGCTTCATTCATCTGATGCTGCCCAAGGCCAAGATCATCCATTGCGCCCGCGACGCGGCGGCGACCTGCCTGTCGATCTACAAGGTGCATTTCCGCGGCGACAGCCACCGCTACGGCTACGACCTCGGCGAGCTTGCCGATTTCCACAATCTCTACACCGACATCATGGCGCATTGGCGCACCGTTCTGCCTGATGTCGTGCATGATGTGCGCTACGAGGATTTCGTCGCCGACCAGGAAGGGCAGACGCGGGCGCTGATCGCCTATCTCGGCCTGCCATGGGACGATGCAGTGCTGTCGTTCCACGAGACCGATCGGCCGGTCCGCACGGCGTCGGCGGCGCAGGTGCGCCAGCCGATGTACCAGGGCTCGGTCGATCTGTGGAAGCGCTATGGCGACCGGCTCAAGCCGCTGCTCGACCGGCTGGCGTAATGCGGGCCTACAACTCAATGAAGGGCTGAAAGCCGCCGAAGATCATGCGCTTGCCGTCGAACGGCATCGCCGACCAGTCGGACTTCAGCCGCTCATCGGCCATGACCTTGGCCATCACCGCATCGCGGCTCTGCCGCGATTCATAGACGACCCACGAGAAGACGACGATCTCGTCGTCCTTGGCCTGCACGGCGCGCGGGAACGAGGTCATTTCGCCATAGGGCACGTCGTCGCCAATGCACTCGACATAGGCGAGCGCGCCATGCTCCATCCAGACGGTGCCGCCCAGCTGCGCCATTTTCTTGTAGGCATCGAGATTCGCCTTGGGTACGGCGAGAACGAAACCATCGACATAGGACATTGTGGTTCTCCTTGGGTTGGATTTTCCTTCTCCCCTTGTGGGAGAAGGTGGCCGAGCGAAGCTCGGTCGGATGAGGGGGTGTTCCAGGGAAACACCAACGTCTCGTTTCTTCCAGCACCTCTCATCCGTCTCGGCGCTGCGCGCCGATCCACCTTCTCCCACAAGGGGAGAAGGAAGAAACGGTGGCGCTACGCCGCCTTTACTGGCGCGTTCATCGCCCACTCCACGCCGAAGGGATCAGTCAACTGACCCCAGCGATCGCCCCAGAACATCACCTGCAGCGGCGTGCCGACCTTGCAACCGGCATCGATGGCGCGCTGCCACCAGGCGTCGATGTCGTCGCTGCCGAGATGCAGCTGCATGGTGAAGCCCTGCGGCTTCACCGGGGCCATTCCGTGCTCGGGATAGAAGTCGGAAATCATCAAGGTCGAACCGTTGATGTGGAGATGGATGTGCATCGTCCGGCCCTGCTCGTCCGGCGGGTAGAAGAACACCTGCTCGGCGCCGAACGCCTTCTGATAGAATTCCGAAGCCTTGAAGGCGCCGTCCAGTTGAAGGTAGGGCGTCAATCCGCCGAGGACTTTCGCTTTAGGCTGGGTTTGGGGCTGGTCGTTCATCTTTTTGCTCCTCTCTGCGTTTGGTTTGACCTTGCGGACCACAGGACGAATGAAGCGGCGGCGATCCTACACGTCAGATGCATTTCTTTAATGCCGGAACCAGATGCGCCGGGCCGCCGGCGGTTGGAGTGACCCTGGGCGACGCGCAAGGCTGATGACGGCGCCGCTGCGGCCGGTTGGTCTCTTATCATCTTGCCTCGGACAGGGAGATTGCAATCCGACGGCTGTTTTGCGCGTCGACGACGATCTCCGGCCAGCCGATGTCCTTGCGCAGTTCGATCGGCAATGAAAGCAGGGCGCGCTCGCTGCGGTAACGGGCGCGAGCCGCCGAGTAACGGGTCGCGATGCGACCGACGGACGACAGAATGGACATGATGCTCTCTCCTCGATTGGCGCCGGCATCACCGTGTCGGCATCCCAAGGACGTCGCGCGCGGCCATGATCCGACAGAGCGTCGGATTTTTTTGCCGCAAAGCTTCAACCGCCCGCTTCTGCCACCGATCGGAAGAAGTCTTCCGGGCTGTCGATCTCGGCCAGCCGCCGCTTCTCGATCAGCCAGAAACGGTTGCCGATCGCCCTGATGAAGCAGCGGTCGTGCGATGCCAGCACGCAGCTCGCCTGATGGGCGAGCAATTCCGCCTCCAGCGCCTCCTGGCCGTCGATGTCGAGATGGTTGGTCGGCTCGTCGAGCAGGTAGAAATTGGGATTGGCGAGCCTAAGCGCCAGCATCATCAGCCGCGCCTTCTGCCCGCCCGACAGCACGCCTATCCTGCGCTCCTGCATGTCGATGCCGACGCCCGCACCCGCGAGCAGCGAGCGGGCGCGCTGCTCGCCGACATCGAATCTGCGCGAGAGCATCGCCAGCGGCGTGTCTTCGCCGTTGAGGCCCGACAATGCCTGGTCGCTGTAGCCGAGCACGGTCGACGGCGTCACCTTCACGCCTTGTGTTGCCGTCTCTGGCTCGACGACGGCATTTCTGATCAGGCTGATCAGCCGCGACTTGCCGACGCCGTTGCGGCCGAGCAGCACGATGCGGTCGCCTTGGCAGATGTGGCGCTTGCCGGTCCTGAACAGCAGCGTGCCGTCAGGCGTTGCGACCGCCACGTCGTCGAGCGTGATCAGCACCTTGGCATGGGTGCCGCGATTGGCGAGCTTTATCGCGCCCGCCGATTTTTCGCGGTGCGCCGGTGCTGCGACCTCTTCGAGGCGCTGGGCGCGCTGGTTGAGCTGCTTGGTCTTGACCGTCAGCAGGTCGCTGCCCGAATTGATGCCGATGTTGTTGAGCTTGGCCGCCTGCCGGCGCAATTGCTGCGCCACCTTCATGTCGCGCTGGAACTTGCGCTCGGTCGAGGCGTCGACTTCGCTCAACGCATCGCGTGCCCTGGAATAGGGCAGCGAGAATACCGGCGACTGTTCGGGGCGCAGGAACAGCGTCCGGTTGGTCGTCGCGTCGAGGAACGCCCGGTCGTGGCTGGCGATCACCACCGGCACCTCGCGCGGCAGTGCGTTCAGCCAGGTTTCCAGCTGGCTGATCTTGGCGAGGTCGAGATGGTTGGTCGGCTCGTCGAGAAGCAGGACATCGGGATCGGTGACCCAGACGCGGGCGATCAGCGCCAGTCTTTGCCAGCCGCCGCTCAAGGCCCGCATCGGCCGCTCGCGCATCGGCTGCGGCACGTCGAGTGAATCGAGAACGACATCGACGCGCCATTGCTCGCTTTCGGCCTGCTCGGCCGGCAAGGCGTCGGCCACCACCTGCTGAAAGCCGTGCTCGGCCAATGCTGCGGGAATGGCTTGCTCGACATAGCCGACGCGCAGGCCGCGCGTGCGGGTGATGTCGCCGGACGTCGGCTCCATCTCGCCGGTCAGGCACTTCAGCAAGGTGGACTTGCCGCGGCCATTGGCGGCGACGATGCCGAGCCGGTCGCCGGTGCCGATGCTGAGATCGAGGTTGGAGAAGAGCGGCGCACTCATGGTGACGCCGAGGGACTTGAGGCTGATCAGGGCCATGTTGGTTTCTCTGGTCTGCCCGGAATGAATTCCGGTTCGATGCACTTCGACGGTGCGCAGGCAGGCCAGCAGGCTCGGCGTTGCAGCACCACGAAGGGCAGACCAAGAAAATCGAAGCGGGAGAACCCGGACCGTCTCTGGTCAGCCCTGCAAGCAAGCTCGCAGGGCAGGGACAGGGCCGCGCTGACGATGGTGGTCGATATGCACGCAGCCCTCCTTTCAAGACGTTCGAGTTATGGAAACTGGCTACACCAGGGGAGGGGCAGATGGCAATGGGGCGTGTAAAAGTGAGCTAAGCGCTGAAGTTGCCAATCTCCCCCCAAGTGGGGGAGATGTCCGGCAGGACAGAGGGGGCGCGAAGGAACGCTACCGTCCCGGCCGGCCGGTCTTGCCGGGTCGACGCTTTTCGCGGCGAGCGTCGGCCGGATCTTCGTAGGAGCCGATGCCACTGCGCTGGCGGACGATGGGCTTACCGGAATCGTTGCCTTCCTTGGCGCCCCCCTCTGCCCTGCCGGGCATCTCCCCCACTTGGCGGGAGATCGGCTGTGGCTTGGCCGGCACTTTGCCCTCAACAGGCTTTTCAGTCCGTCGCACCGTCATTTCATCGAGCGAGTTCTTCTTGAACAGCGGCTTGGTCGGCTCGCCGGGGATGCCGAAATCGGAGCCGTGCGCCTCCTCGGCCGACTGTTTCTTGAACAGCGAGCGTGACACCGCCCCGGCGGGTGTCGGCATGTCGGTGCCCGGACCCATCGCATCGAGCGAAGGCTTGGCGAATAGCGGCTTCTTGACCGGCACGGCCCCGTCGGCGCCCATCTCGTCGAGCGCGGGCTTGCGGAACAGCCCCTTGCCGTCGTCATCCACCGTGCGGTGGATGGCGCGGCCCTTGTTGTGCTTGCCCTTTTCGCGGCCCGAAACCGGGCTTTCCATGTCGGCATATTTGGCCAGCGGATCGTCGGAGATGGACAGTTCCATCTCGCGCAGCCGCTTGATCTCGTCGCGGATGCGGGCTGCCTTCTCGAAATCGAGATTGGCGGCTGCGTCGCGCATCTGCTTGTCCATCGCGTCGAGATGGGCTTTCAGATTGTTGCCCATCATCGCGCCGGCGCTGTCGGTGAACTGCGAGATGTCGGCGCGGACGTGGTCCTTCTCGTAGACCGAGTCCAGGATGTCGGAGATGCGCGACTTGACCGATTCCGGGGTGATGCCGTTGGCCGCGTTCCACTCCATCTGCTTTTCGCGGCGGCGGTTGGTCTCGGCCATCGCCCGCTCCATCGAGCCGGTGATCTGGTCGGCGTAGAGGATGACCTTGCCGTCGACGTTTCGGGCGGCGCGGCCGATGGTCTGGATCAGCGAGGTTTCGGAGCGCAAAAAACCCTCCTTGTCGGCATCGAGGATGGCGACGAAGCCGCATTCGGGAATGTCGAGGCCTTCGCGCAAAAGGTTGATGCCGACCAGCACGTCGAAGGCGCCGAGGCGCAGATCGCGCAGGATCTCGATGCGCTCCAGCGTGTCGATGTCGGAGTGCATGTAGCGGACGCGAATGCCCTGCTCGTGCAGATATTCGGTCAGGTCCTCGGCCATGCGCTTGGTCAGCACGGTGACCAGCGTGCGGTAGCCGGCTTTTGTCGTTTCGCGGATTTCGCCGACGACGTCGTCGACCTGGGTCTTGGCCGGGCGCACCTCGACCGGCGGATCGATCAGGCCGGTCGGGCGGATGACCTGCTCGGCAAAGACGCCGCCGGACTGCTCCATCTCCCAGGCGCCGGGCGTCGCCGAAACCGCGACCGAAAGCGGGCGCATCGCGTCCCATTCCTCGAAACGCAACGGCCGGTTGTCCATGCAGGACGGCAGACGGAAACCGTACTCGGCCAGCGTCGCCTTGCGGCGAAAGTCGCCGCGATACATGCCGCCGATCTGCGGGATGGTGACGTGGCTTTCGTCGATGAAGACCAGCGCATTGTCGGGGATGTACTCAAACAGGGTCGGTGGCGGATCGCCCGGCTGGCGGCCGGTGAGATAGCGCGAATAGTTCTCGATGCCGGCGCAGGAGCCGGTGGCTTCCAGCATCTCGAGGTCGAAGCGGCTGCGCTGCTCCAGCCGCTGCGCCTCGAGCAGGCGTCCGGCGCGCTCGAGTTCGACCAGCCGCTGCTTGAGCTCTTCCTTGATCGATTTGATAGCCTGATTCAAGGTCGGGCGCGGCGTCACATAGTGCGAATTGGCGTAGATCTTGACGCTCTTCAATTCGCCGGTCTTCTGGCCGGTCAGCGGGTCGAACTCGGTGATCGCCTCGATCTCGTCGCCGAACAGCGAAATACGCCAGGCGCGGTCTTCCAAGTGGGCCGGAAAAATCTCGATCGTGTCGCCGCGCACGCGGAACGAGCCGCGGACGAAGTTGATGTCCTGCCGCTTGTATTGCTGGGCGACGAGATCGGCGAGCAGCGCGCGCTGGTCGAGCCGGTCACCGATCTGCATCTGGAAGGTCATCGCCGTGTAGGTCTCGACCGAGCCGATACCGTAGATGCAGGACACCGAGGCGACGATGATGACATCGTCGCGCTCCAGCAGCGAGCGCGTCGCCGAATGGCGCATGCGGTCGATCTGCTCGTTGATCGACGATTCCTTCTCGATAAACGTATCCGTCCGGGGCACATAGGCTTCCGGCTGATAGTAGTCGTAGTAGGAGACGAAATACTCGACGGCGTTTTCCGGGAAGAATTTCTTGAACTCGGAATAAAGCTGCGCGGCCAGCGTCTTGTTGGGGGCGAGGATCAAGGCAGGGCGCTGCGTCTCCTCGATCACCTTGGCCATGGTGAAGGTTTTTCCCGAGCCGGTGACGCCGAGCAGCACCTGGGTGCGGTCGTTGTCGTTGACGCCTTCGACAAGATCCTTGATCGCCGTCGGCTGGTCGCCGGCCGGCTCGAAATCCGACACCATCTTGACGGCGATGCCGCCTTCGGATTTTTCGGGCCGAGCCGGGCGGTGCGGCGTCCACAGCACGCCGTCCTTGTGCAGCGGATTGCCGGATTCGATCAGCGCCGACAGCGCCGCAACAGTGGCGGTGACGCCGCCGGAGGCCATGGTCTCGGCTTCCTCCAGCGAAACATCGAGGCCGGCGACCGGATTGAGGCCGGCCGCGGTTCGCTCCCGCGCCGAAGCCGCGCCACCCATCGACGTGCCTCGCGCCGTGCGGCCAGGGGAAGAGGAGCGTTCAGGGATCTTTTTCGCCTTGGCGACTTCCCTTCCCCTTGAGGGGAGGGTGGCGGCGGAGCCGCCGGGTGGGGTCGGTGCGGCCGGGCTCGACGTGCTCTCATGTTGAGCGCCTCCTTTGCCGACCCCCTCTGTCGCCTTCGGCGACATCTCCCCCTCAAGGGGGGAGACTTGGCGCCCTTCCTTTTCGGCTTCCTGCTCGATCTGCTCGGCCCAATCGGCGATCGAGCCGGTCAGCGGCGTGCCTGAGAATTCGGTCTGCGGCGCCTCGGCAAAGCCGCCCTTGTGCAATGGCTCCGACGCATCGAGGAAATCGGTCAACGGGCTGCGCCGCTTGGGCGGCGAAGCACGATCGTCACGCGCCGGCGGCGGCGTCTTTTGGTCAGGAAGTTTGGCCATGCCCCGAATATGGGAGGTATCGGCCAAAATGGAAAGAGCGGAGTGGCCAGGGGCGCGAGAGGAAACCAGGCTGCTGACACAAGGGTGTCAGGAGCGATGTCGAACGCGCCCTCAGTTGAACCACAGCGCAAAGGTCAAAAACCCGACGCCGCCGAACTGGCGCCGGATCTGGTCGAACTCTTCGCTGGTGAGAATCTTTCCGCTGTCGAGATAGGGCGCGATGGCCGGGCCGGTGATCGACAGCACCAGATCGAAGGGCTTTGGCTCGTCGAAGAAGCGCTTCATGTTGATGCCTTTGTCGGCGAAGCGGAAATGCGGCAGCAAGGTGCGGCCTTCGAGCAGGTCCTCGGCCATATCAAGCGCGGCGTGCCAGGCCTGGACCTGCTCCTCGCCGACCTCCAGGCCGGTGAGCGGGCTGGCGCCTTTCTGTTGCGGGCCGGGCAGCCATTCACGGTCGTTGTCGGTCTCGGCGCGGATCGCCTTCCAGTCTTCGCGGGACAGCCGGATCATTTCCATGAGATGGCGGCGCGCCGCGTGGCGGCGCTCCGGCTCGACCACCGGCCAATTGACCAGATGAACCAGCGAGATGAAGTCGGCGATGCGCCACTCGGCCGACAACATGCCGCCGCTCATGCCGCCGTCCGGCGGCACGAGCGTGTCCTGCAGCGGCAGTTTTGCGCGCGGAAACAGCAAGTGGAACGAGCCGTCGAAGGCGTTGCTGAAGTCATGCGCCAGCCAGAAATCCGCCTGCGCCATCAGGAATTCGGCATAGCCCTGCAGCCAGTAGCCATCGGCGCGGTCGAAGCGGAAGGTGAGGGCGGGTGCGGCCGGGTCTGGCGCACCGCCGCCGCGTGACAGGGACGCCATGATCGCGGCGGCACTTTCGTCCGGCGCGATCTGGCCGTCCTCGTTGAGGTCGATGCCGAGACGGGTGAGGTCGACCTCGATGCCGATGTCGGCATCGGCAGGCACGGATCCAAGCGTGGCTGCGGACTTTTCCAGCCGATCGCGGAAGGCGACAAGGATGGCGCGGAAGCCGTCGTAGGTCAGTGGCGCGGGATTGCGATTGTCCGGCACCGGCAGCCGCATCAGCGGCAGCATGAACGATTGCGGGCTTTCGAAACCGTGGCGGTGCAGGCCGCCGGCCAGGATCTCCAGCGCGGTGAAGAACTGGCCGGCGCCGGTGGCGTAGGCCGACGCAGGATCAGTGGGCGCAGCGGCTTCCAGCGCAGCAAGCGTGCTGTCGCGGTCGGCTACGGTTTTTGCCTCGAACAGGGCGGCCGGTTCGGGGGCCGCGGCACCGGTGGAAGCAACCGGCAGCAGCAGAAGAAGGGCGGATGCCAGCAGGCTCGAAAATCGCGTCATCTTGGTCCTCCGGTATGCCGTTCGGCGGCAACAATATACGTATCTTGTGTGTTGCGCCTACTGCGGGCTTCTGGCCGCACGATTGCGAACGGAGGCGCTTCGCTATATCGGGCGCATCGTCTACCGTGGCCATTCATCCCGGTGCAGGCTGCGCGTGTCGAATTATCCGCTTTCCTACAAATTGTCCTGGCTGCCACGCTTCTTGAAGCCTTCGCTCAGCGGCGATCACCAAGGCTTTGCGCCGGCGGCAGGAATCATGATCGAGCCGCCACCGGCGCGGACGGTGCGGCTCGCCTTTGTCGGCGATATCTCGGCGGTGGCCAATCGAAGCGCGCCGCAATGCGACCCGGCGATCGCCACGCTGCTCGCCTCCGCCGATCTGGTGATCGGCAATTGCGAAAGCCCGATGGTGGAGCGACCGAGCGCGGCGATGGGCACGAAGCTTGGCACCCGTCATGCCATGACCGAGCGGTTTCTTGCCGAGGCGCTGGCCGCCGTGGGCATCTCGCGCGATAGGCTGGTGTTGTCGCTCGCCAACAACCATGCGCTCGACCAAGGCGTCGAGGGTTTTGACGAGACCGTGGCAGCGCTGGAACGGCTTGGCATCCGCAGCATCGGTACCGCGGCCGCCGGTCCGGTCGAACGCGTCGCAGTCGGGCCGCTGACAATAGGCTTCGCCGCCTTCACGCTGTGGCGCAACGCCGGCGCGGCGGCGTTCGCCGGCCGAGTGTCGATGCAAGGCGAGCCGGCACGATGGCCGCGCCGCGACGCCGTCGACCTTACCTGCGCCGTGCCACATTGGGATTGGGAGTTCCGGCATTTTCCGCAGGCTGAAACGCGCGTGCTGGCCCGGCGTTTGGCCGCGCAGGGCGTCGGGCTGATCGCTGGCCATCATGCCCATGTCGTGCAGCCGGTGGAGCGGATCGGCAAGGCGCTCGTCGCCTATGGCCTCGGCGATTTCCTCGGCACCGCCTTTGCGCGGCAGCCATGGCCCGGCCGCATTGGTAGCATCCTGACCGTCGATATCAGCGCCGACGCCGGCAAGCGTGGCGCCATTGCCGCCTACCGGCTGCATCCGTTCATGCGGCTGCGCGCCGGCGACCATGAGCGGCTGCTTCCGGTTGAGGCGCTGGAGGACCGAATGCGCAGCAAAGTCGAAGGCCGGTTGACTGCGATTTTTCCGTAGCGCCGTAAGTGACGGCTAGTCGCACGTTGCTTATCGCACAAGTATGGCGCTGCCCCTCATTGTCCTGCCGGACATTTCTCCCCGTAAACGGGGAGAAAGGCGCCGTCATTTGAGGACTTCGCGAATCACCGCCTCGCCGAACGAGCGCCAGCGCAGCGACAGCGGGCTTCTCCCGTTCACGGGGAGAAGGTGCCGGCAGGCGGATGAGGGACAGCGCAAACATCTGCTTGAGAAGCGCTGCCTCTCAGTGCTGTAGTCGAGATGTCGATAAAATCGGCTATCATGAGTTTGTTAGGAGGCGTGGATGGCGATGGAAGCAGCGGATTTCATGCCTGATGAAGCTGACATCGCCGGCATCAAGAGCAATCTGGCGGCCTACGAGGCCGAAAGGGCTTCGGCCTACCGGCAAGTCCGCTGGCGGGTGCCGCTGTTCATCGGACTGGTGCTGGTGTTCGTGGCGCTTGTCGCCTGGCTTTTCAACAGGATCGCCGATCCCTACGAGCAATGGCTCTCGACGCCGCATGTGTTGCTCTATGTCGTCGGGCTGGTGGCGGCGATCCTGCTCTATTTCCAGGCGATCAAGCCGGCGAGCAGGTTGCAGCACCGCAAGACACTGCTGCCGATCATCTTCGGCTTCATCAGGGACATGCGCTACGAGCATGAGGTGACGCCGAATTCGTTCGACCGGCTACCGCGCGAGACGATCGGCACGTTCAACACCAAGCGCTTCGACGACATCGTATCCGGCCGCTACGAGGGATTTCCGTTCGTGCTTTACGAAGCCGATCTCCGGCAAGGCACGGGCGGCACGATAGCATTCAAGGGGATCGTCGTTGCCTTCGAGACCATCGTGCCGTTCCCCGGCATATTGGTGGCGGCGCGCCGGACTGGGTTGGCCGTCGGGTTCTTCCGCGGCATGTTCGCCAGCAAGATGCAGGAATTGTCATGCGGGGTGCCCGAGCTCGATGCTGCCTACGACTTCCGCACCGACAATGTCGAAGCGGCGCAGCCGCTGGTGAGCGGCCGGCTGGCGCAGGCACTGACATGGCTCAAGGAGACATGGCCTGATGATCCGGCGCGGGTCGCGCTCAATGGCAGCGACGGCTTTTTACTCCTGCCGCAGACGAGGAATTTTTTCGAGCTGCCTGATATCTCGGTGCCGCTCGACTACGCCAAGCACGTCGCGCCTATCATTGCCGACATTGGGGCGATGCTGGCGACGGCGGCGCTGGTGCGCAAGATCGGCGCAACGGACGCGGCGGCGGGTTAGCCCGAACTTGAGGTCTGCTGCCAGCTTCTGAATCAACACCAGGAAGCTTCGCTCCGGTCGAACCGCGTGAGACAGGCAGTCAAATCGCGAGAGCAGCCCAAAAAACAGTCGGCGCCGGGATTTCTCCCAGCGCCTCCCTGTCAGATCAGGACACGGTCGCGGCAGCAACTTCCGTAAAGACGTCGCGCCATGCCGGCCTTGATGTTGACGGTCCAGCCAGCCACCGCCCGAGGGCGGCGTCCGTTCGGGACCTCGCCAGTCTCCACCCTTGCAAGCTTCGTCCAGCGCGCCATCGAAGGTCTTTGCCGTCCTTCATGGCAGCATCGGTCCGCCGTAGGCGTTCGCACGCTTTCCGCGGCCCCGTAGGTCTCGGTCCTCAAAACAGGCAAGCCTGCCTTCATTCGGGCCGTACGGGCCTCAGGAAATCTGCCGTCTCGCTTCGCCTTTCGACTTGGCAATCGGTAGCCGCCTGAGATGGGTTTAATGTACGGGAGATAAGCGTTTGGCGAAACGGCTGCGAGCCTGTGGATAGCGGGATTATCGGGGATCAGCGCCTGCATCGGCGCGTTTATTTTGCCGAGATGCAGGAGGCGGGGACACGGCCCTGATCTGCGGCGAGCAGCAGATCGAACATTCGGCTCTTGCCCCACACTGCGGCGCGGGCTTCAATGCCGGCGAAGGATTTTAGGACAGCAGTGTCGTTGCTATCCTATGGGGAGGCATTCTTGAAGGTCGGGGTGGTTCTCAATCCGATTGCCGGCGGCGGCTGGCTCAAGCGGCATTGGCCCGAGGTCAGCGCTTCGCTCAGGAAACATTTCGGCGATTTCGAGCTGCGCGAGACGCAGGCGACCGGCGACGCCGAACGGCTGGCGCTGGTCCTTGCCGCCAGCGGCTTCGACCTGGTGATCGCGGCGGGCGGCGACGGCACCGCCAGCGAAGTCGCCGACGGGCTGCTGCAGGCGTTTGCGGAAAGCGGCCGGACGGCCGAGCTCGGCCTGCTGCCTTGCGGCGCCGGCATCGATTTCGCCCGCGGGCTCGGTCTTTCGGACCAGGTCGACCTGACGCTGAAGCGCATCGCCGAGGCCAAGGCCCGCAGGGTCGATGCCGGCCGCATCTCCTATGTCGACGACCATGGCGCTCTGGCCAGTCGCCATTTCATCAACATCGCCAGCCTCGGCCTGTCGGGCGCCACCGACCGCGCGGTCAACGCCGACAAGCGCAAGGGCAATGTGTCGGCCAAGGCGCTGTTCTACTGGCGCACCGTGTGGGAATTCATGCGCTACCGGTTCCAGGACGTCGTGATCACCGTCGACGACGGCGTCCCGGTCGAGGCGCGCGTCGCGCTGGTGGCGGTGGCCAACGGAAAGTTCTTCGGCGCCGGCATGATGATCGCGCCGGATGCCGAACTGGACGACGGCCAGTTCGACATCGTCATCCTGCGCGCGGCTGGCAAGCTGAAGCTGATCTGGGATATCCGTCTGCTCTATGGCGGCCGGCATCGCAACCACCCGGCAATCACCATTTTGCGCGGCAGGAAAGTCGTTGTCGAACCGCTCGGCGATGTGAAAAAGAACGGCGCGCTGGTCGACATAGACGGCGAGTCGCCGGGGCGCATACCGGCGACCTTCGAGATCCTGCCCGGCGCGCTGACGCTGAGGTATTGAATCAAGCTGTTGAGACCTTGGTTCCGGTCGCTTCAATCGTGATTTAGGAGACCAGGACAACATGCTGGAATCGCTTGACAATTACATGACGGCTGAGATCGGAGCTTGGCCTGGGACCCCGCTGGCCGATGAACGCGTGACTCTTGCGCGCGCTCACGGCCTCAACGGCGTCTGCATCATCTGCAGATGCAGGTCCGTGCCGGTCCAGGGATGCGCTTCGCAGACGGCTTCGTCGAGCTCGACGCCAAGGCCCGGCTCGTTCGACGGAACGACGTTGCCGTCCTGCCACTCGATCTTCTTCTTCAGCAGTTTTTCGTGAAAACCGTCCCACTGCTTCAGCGATTCCAGGATGAGGAAATTGGGCAAGGTCACGGCAAGCTGGATGTTGGCCGCGCCGACGATCGGCCCGCAATAGCAGTGCGGGGCGATCTGGATGTGATAGGCCTCGGCCATGGCGGCGATCTTCTTGGTTTCGAGAATGCCGCCGGAGCGGCCAAGGTCGGGCTGCAGAATGGTCGCGGCGCGGTTCTCGATGACACGGGCAAACTCGAATTTCGTTGTCAGCCGTTCGCCGGTGGCGATCGGGATCGACGTGCCGCGCGCCACCTGCGCCATCACTTCGGGCATGTCGGGCGGCACCGGTTCCTCGAACCACAGCGGATCGTAAGGTTCGATGGCGCGGGCCATGCGCAGCGCGCCCGATGCGGTGAACTGGCCATGCGTGCCGAACAGGATGTCGGCCCTTGTGCCGACCGCCTCGCGGATCGCCTTGACCATGCGGGCGGAGAGATCGATGTCGACGAGACGCGGCTGGTGACCGTCAAAGGCGGTGTAGGGTCCGGCCGGATCGAGCTTGACGGCATTAAAACCCTGCTCGACATATTCGAGCGCGCATTCGGCCGCCAGGTCGGGGTCGTTGTAGACGTTGTTGCCGCGGGCATCTTCCGAATGGACGCTGCCGCTGTGCGGATAGAGGTAGGTATAGGAACGCAGCGTTTCGTTAACCTGGCCGCCGAGCAGCTTGTAGACCGGCTTGCCGGCCTCCTTGCCGATGATGTCCCAGCAGGCGATTTCGAGCGCCGAAAAACAGCCCATGCCGGACACGTCCGGGCGCTGGGTGAAGCCGGACGAATAGGCGCGGTGGAAGAAGTTCTCGATGTCGTGCGGATCGCGGCCGATCAGATAGCGCTCGGCCATGTCCTCGATCATTCTTGCGGTGACATGGGCCGAGAAGGTGGCGTTGTAGGCCTCGCCATAGCCGACGACGCCGCCGTCGGTGGTGAGCTTGACGAAGATGAAATACTTGCCGCCGATGCCGGGCGGCGGATTGCCGACAACCCAGGTTTTGACGTCGGTGATTTTCATTTTTGATCCTCCAGAACCAGTTCGGCGCCCTTCCATCCGGTCATGATCGCGGCGGCGTTGGTGTTGCCGGTGATGTTATCGGGAAAGATCGAGGCGTCGATAACCCGCAAGCCGGCGAGGCCGTGAACCCGCAGGCGCGGGTCGACGACAGCGGCGGTGGCGTCCGGCCCCATGCGGCAGGTCGAGACCGGGTGGTAGACAGTGCCCGAGCGCTTTCTGAAATCCTGGATGATATCCGCGTCGGAGGTGATTGACGGGCCCGGCAACACCTCTTCCTCGATGATCTCGGCCATTGCCGGCATGGCGGCGATCTTCCGGATGAACTTCACCGCCGCCAGCATCTCGGCGACATCAGCCTCGGTCGAAAAGGCATTGGCGACGATCTTCGGATAGTCGCGCGGATTGGCGGAGCGGATCATGATCTCGCCACGGCTCGATGGCCGGCAGTTGGACAGGCCGATGGAAAAGCCCGGCCACGGATCGGGCGTCAGGATCGGGCGCTCGCCGCTCTTCGGAATGACGGTCGAGAATGCCTGGAAATAGAGCTGCATGTTGGGCCGTGCCGTCGCCGGATCGGTGCGGAAGAAGCCGCCGGCATTGTTCATCGACAGCGACAGCGGGCCGGAGCGCATCAGCATGTATTGCATGCCGACCATGAGCTTGCCCCACCACGGGCGCAGGATCTGGTTGAGCGTCGGCAGCCTGCCCTTGAAAGTGTAGTTGATGCCGACATGGTCCTGCAGGTTCGCGCCGACATTCTCGTTGGCGTGGACGACGGCAATGCCGAGCGCGCCAAGGATCGCCGAGGGACCGATCCCGGAAAGCTGCAGCAACTGCGGCGAATTGATCGAGCCGCCCGACAGGATGACCTCGCGGCCGGCGCGGGCGGTTTTCGTCTCACCATTTTGGAGATACTCGATGCCAACGGCGCGCTTGCCCTCGAACAGGATCCTGGTCGCCAGCGCATTGATCTCGACGCGGAGGTTTTTGCGCTTCATCGCCGGGCGCAGGAAGGCGCGGGCGGCCGACATGCGGCGGCCGTTCTTGGTGGTGATCTGATAGATGCCGGCGCCCTCCTGGGAGGCGCCGTTGAAATCCGGATTGAACGGCAGGCCGGCCTGATTGGCGGCCGCCAGATAGCGCTTGGTCAGCGGATGGACTGCGGTCGAGCAGTCGGTGATATGCAGCGGACCGCCAACGCCGCGCCATTGATCGGCGCCGGCCTGATTGTCCTCCAGCGCCTTGAAGACGGGCAGCAGATCGTCGAAGGCCCAGCCGGGATTGCCGGCCGCTGCCCAAGCGTCGAAATCCTCGCGCGCGCCGCGGATCCAGACCATGGCGTTGATCGAGCTCGAGCCGCCGAGCAGCCTGCCGCGCGGCCAATGGTCAACATTGCCGGCGAGGCCGGGGTCCGGCTCGGTCTTGTAGTTCCAGTTGACCGCCGGATCGAAGAAGGTCTTGCCGTAGCCGAGCGGCATCTGCACGTAGAAACGCCGGTCGCTGCCGCCGGCCTCGAGCACCAGAACCGAGAAGCGGCCGGAAGCCGACAGTCTTTCGGCCACGACCGAGCCGGCCGAGCCGGAGCCAACGATGATGAAATCATAGGTCTGCATGATGGCTGCGGCCGGCTCCGAATTCTCGCTCAACCTAGACGCCGAAAGCCGCCGCGATCACCGGAGCTTCCGGCATCGCCTGTGAAAAAAGCGACCGGCACTTCGTTTGAATTTGGTGTCCTGCCCGAAGCGGCCTTTGCCGCGTGGCCAAGCGGTCCAGCATTACACGCCATCATCAGCATTTTGCTGGAAATCATAACGCATGATCGGGCGGGCCGGCACCCTGCGAGCGACGACCCTGAACCCGGCGCGAGCGAAGGTGGAGGCGTATCCGTTCCCGGAAGCGCTCGGCGATACGTCGGCATCAAAAGGATAGGCCTCGAGTGCAGGGGCGTTTGCGCGCCTTGCAGCTTGCAGCGCCGTTGCGATCAGGGTGAGACGTGATGCCTTGCAGGCGGTATTTTTTTCGCACGTAGAGGCAGGACAAGGACCAGACCGGCGCATCATCCACTCGCTTGAGCTGCCACAGCCGATCGAGCCAGGGCACGGCATCTCTGGGCGTCACCTGACACCAGCCGACAGCAGTAGCGCCGTCGAAAGCGAGTACGCCTGGAGGCGGACCATGCTCGACGGCTTGTCGGAACGCAGCCTTGTTTTCCTCGCCTGGTCGCTTTCGATAAGAACTGCCGATCCGCCCGTACATACACCAACAGCGACTGCAGACGGCGCTCTCACCGAACAGCTCCTCGAGCGCGGGCCATAGATCTGATGTCAGAGGGCGAGAGGTAAGTTTCATGTCAGCTGCCTTTCTCAACTCGCTGTGCGCAGTCTAGCACCTGGCAGCGCGTTGACGCATCGGTGCCATCCCGATACGGGAGAAGATCGATATCGAGGGGATTTGGCGCATGGTGCATTACGCGAACGGGCGGCCGATTGGCGATCTGACGCTCAGGACCTTGGCCATGCCTTCGGACGCCAATGCGGCGGGCGACATTTTTGGCGGCTGGGTGATGGCGCAAATGGACCTGGCCTGCGGCATCCGCGCCGCCGAGCGCGCCAAGGGCCGCGTGGTGACGGCAGCGGTGAAGGAAATGTCGTTCGCCAAGGCGATGAAGATCGGCGACACGCTGTGCATCTATACGCATGTCGAGCGCGTCGGCCGCACCTCGATGACGCTCAAGGTCGAGGCATGGGCGCAGCGCTACCTCTCCGACCTGATGGAGAAGGTCACCCACGCCGACTTCGTCATGGTGGCGCTGGACGGCGAAGGAAAGCCGAAGGCCGTTCCGGCGGAAAGCTGACTTCCCTTCTCCCACAAGGGGAGAAGGGACGGCGAGACAAGCGGCTCGCTGCTGCAAACCCTTTTGCAGCGCAAGAGTTTCAGGCATGAAGCCCATCGAACCTCGCGCGAGCGGCCTTGACCCGCTCGGTGTTCTTGCGCGCCCATTCGCCGAGCGCGCCGACCGGCACAAGCAGCTCGTAGCCAAGGTCGGTCAGCTCATAGTCGACGCGTGGCGGAATGGTCGGAAACACGGTCCGGGTGACGAAGCCGTCGCGCTCCAGCCCGCGCAACGTGGTGGTTAGCATTTTTTGCGAAATGCCTCCGACGGCGCTGCGCAATTCGTTGAAGCGCAGCGGCCCGTCACCGAGCTTGCCGACGACGAGCACGGTCCATTTGTCGCCGACGCGCTGCAGGATTTCCGAGATGGCGCGGCAGTCCTCGGTGCGGTGCGGGTGCCTTGGTATCAAAAAAGTGCCTCCTTGCGCCTCGTCGGCACAGTCACTCATATAGCTCAGGTATCTAAACGATACCAGAAATTCGCCTGAAGGAGAGCCCCTCTATGTCCAAACCCAAAATCGCCATTGTCGTCGGTTCGACCCGCGCCGCACGCTTCGCCGACGTTCCGACCCAGTGGATCGCCAAGATCGCCAAGTCGCATGCCGACATCGACGTGGAAGTGGTCGACCTGCGCGACTTCCCGCTGCCGTTCTTCGACGAGGTCGCTTCGTCCGCCTGGGCGCCGTCGCAGAATGAAGTGGCCAAGCGCTGGCAGAAGAAGGTCGCCGAGTTCGATGGCTTCATCTTCACCGCCGCCGAATACAACCATGGCCCGACCGCCGTGCTGAAGAACGCGGTCGACTACGCCGCCAATGAATGGAACAAGAAGCCGGCCGGCTTCGTCGGCTATGGCAGCGTTGGCGGCGCGCGTGCCGTCGAGCAGCTGAGGCTGCATGCGGTCGAGCTGCAGATGGCGCCGGTCAAGTCGGCAGTCCATATCGCCTGGGGCGATTTCCTTGCCGTCCGGCAAGGTGAAAAGAAGCTCGAGGAGCTCGAGCACCTGAACCAGGCGGCGACCGCGCTGGTCAACGACGTTGCATGGTGGGCCAAAGTGCTGAAGGCGGCGCGCCAGGCCGACGCGGTGGCCGAGGAAGTCAAGGCGGCCTGAACCGCAGACCAGGACAATCCTCCCAAGGATTCATGCCTAGAAGGATTCCGGGGGCGGCGCTTGCGTCGCCCCTTTTGATTCAGGCGGTGGCTGGTATTCAGGCGATGGCTGGCTGCCGCGCCTGCCGAGGCCTGATGATACAGTCGGCGAGGCGGTCCATCTCGTTCAGCTCATCCGCATGGTGCTGGCCCCACTCACAGAGCGCTAGAAGGATAGGCTCGAGGCTGAGGCCGAGGCGCGTCGCCGAATATTCGACGCGTGAGGGAATCTCGGCAAAGATCTCGCGTCTGACAAGGCCGTGTTCCTCCATTTCGCGAAGCTGCTGGATCAGCACTTTCTGGGTGATATCAGGCACCAGCGTCTTCAGCACCGACAGCCGCCGGGGCCGTCGAAGAGATGGTAGAGAATGACAACCTTCCATCGGCCCGAGATCACTTTCAGCGCGCGTTCCGCCGGCAGCAGCGGCAGTCTTTTGGTTGGCAGCTTCTTGGTCGGCCCCCTTTTGGTCGGCCCCGTTTTGGTCGGCATCGCCATGGTCACCTCCTGGTCAGCAGGGGACAAATGAGTGTGTAGTCGCGATCAGGCAGATAGTGGCAAACAGCAGCCGATGCCATAGCGATGGATGCATGCCATGAGAGCCATTCAACTGAACCGTTTCGGCGGTCCCGACGTCCTGGACGTCGTCGAGATGCCGAAGCCAGAGCCGCAAACAGGCGAGGTGCTGATCCGCGTTCATGCGGCCGGCGTGAATTTCTTCGAAGTGCTGATGCGCGGGGATCGCTACGCGGTGACGCCGCAATTGCCGATGGTTCTCGGCGTCGAAACTGCCGGCACAGTGGAGGCGCTTGGTCAAGGCGCTGACACCTCGCTGGCAGGGACACGCGTCGCGGCGCCGCTGTTCGCTTCAACGCACCCCTTTGGCGGCTATGCCGACTATGTGACGATCGACGCATCGCTGGCCGTGCCTTTGCCCGATGCGCTCTCATTCGAAGACGCGACGGCTTTGATGGTGCAGGGACTGACGGCTTTTCATCTGCTGCGGCAAAGCCCGCCAGCCGGCAAGTCGGTGCTGGTCACTGCAGCCGCGGGCGGTGTCGGCTCGTTGCTGGTCCAGCTCGCCAAACGCCAGGGCGCCAGCGCCGTGATCGCGGTCGCCGGCAGCAGGGCCAAGCTCGATCTTGCCCTGTCGCTTGGCGCCGATGCCGCGGTCGATTACAGCGCGGCGGATTGGCCCGCGCGAGTGCGGGAGGCGGCTGGCGGCGCCGGCGTCGATGTCGTCTACGACATTGTCGGCGGCAAGATGACGGCGGCATCGCTGCAAGCGCTCGCGCCTGGCGGAGAGCTGGTTTTTGCGGCGCTGGGCAGATACACGGTCGGCGCTGCGGAACTGGAAGCGATGATCACCCGGAACCAGTCCCTGCGAGGTTTTGCCCTGCTTCCGCTGCTCTCCGCCGACGGCCTCAGGGCCAGCCTGTCGGAGCTTTTCCAACTGGCCGCCGGCGGCCAGCTTGCCGTGACGCAAGGCGGCCGCTATCCGCTCGACCAGGCCAACGGCGCGCACCGCTCGCTGGAGGAGCGCCGCTCGACCGGCAAGGTCGTGCTGATACCTTGAGTGGTGTGGTCGATTACTGCGCACAGGCTCCGTGCAATGCGTGTGCTCAAATGGTGGGAACAGCGCCAGGAGCCGACTTCTGGCGGGCCGTATTGCAGGCGGTGAGGGCCCCTCTAAATGACTATTAAACCTTGTGCGGCGTCCTCTATATTGCCATTCAATTTGATCACAACCCAGCGTACCTTATTCGCATCGTTGTCCGCGTTTTCAGTTGCCTCAGCAATCATCGGCAGTCTTGTTTTTTCCTGTCTTCGAATCATCGACATGGACTTCAATTTGATCGTCCGGTTGCGCGCCAGCCCGATCGAATGAGGCGTAGAATTTCAAGTTGGCCGTCAGAAGCTCATCGCCAACAATGTCAAAGTATCCAATGCCCCCCCCCTTGACGATTTTAACATGGCTTACTTCCAGATAAAGTATATCTACAGCCATATGAAGTTCCTCCCTTGTTCCTGCCTCATGTTCGACGAGATCAATCTAGATCGCCTGCTTTTCGTGGCGTCCATCCGCTTGATCTTGCCATCACGCCGCCCGATCTACCCATGCTGCCACCGGATCTGCCCATGACGCCGCCCGATCTACCCATGCCGCCGCCCGACCTGCCCATGCCTCCGCCATGGGCCTCTCCAGATAACAGGATTTGCTCGAGTGACCCCGTCTCTGCGTCCAACCTGAGCGAATGGTCACTCTTGTCGTAAATCCATACTTTCATGTCCTTGGAGAAAGCCCCAATCTGAAAGCCGAGACCCGTTCGCGCACTGGAGCCGGGAACTCGGGACAGTCTTTTGTACGCAACTTCGTTGTCGGCATCGGTCGGGGGAGGGTCGTCGGGGTCGAGGCCAGCCCCATGGACGAGAAAAATCGCTGGCGGAGCCAGTTCATAAAATGCTCCTTCAAAGGAAAAAGAAAAAATCCGTGCCAAACACGCGTCAGGGTGTTCCTTCTCAGCGGGACCAGCAACATGTTCGAGCTGGCGTCGCAGAAAATTGTTGTTTCCTGGTCGTGGCAAGTTACCGTATATGTCGCCTCCTTTCAAAGTCACGTCTTCAAGCAGCCGACCAAACAGATATACAGACGATACGCCAAGTAGTGTTTCATTATCTGACATCTTCCTCTCCACTCATTATTATCTAACTAGACATCGACCTCGCTAACAGAACTCTTTCTCGATAACTCATCTTCGGAAAATTAGATATATCTCTCGGCAGCAAGGTGCGCGCCGAATGGGAATGGCCGCGGCGCGGCCTATTGTTGATCCGCCTGCCAGCGTGCAGCTCGCCGATGCCCCGACGCCTGAAATTGCGATCGATGAGCCTTGCGAACTCACCCCCCGTCTCGACCTCGTCGACGGCGAGCATCGCCGTCGCGACATCTCCATAGTCCAGAAAATCGGGCCCCAGAGCCCATAGGGTTTCGGCCAGATGCATCCCGACGACGTCGCGCGCATCGAGCAGCGCCTCGCGGAAGCCGTCAGTCCGGCGGGCGAAAGCGCGGTCGAAGGCGTCCTGCAGCGGCGCCCGGGCCACCGGATCGGCTTCGGCGACATCGGCGAGATTCTCGACCTCGGGCGAGATCAGGCCTCGTGCCACCAGGCTCTCGTGAAAGATATCGACCAGGATGTCGAATATCGCGCCGGTGAGCGGCTCCGACAGGTCATGCTCGTTCTTCCAACCGTGAACGAATTCGGCCATCGTCCGTTGGTTGTTCGCCAACCTTATCTGACTATGCGGCGAAAATTCCGAAAAGCGCGCGAGACGGTTGGCGAGATAGAGGTTGCCGCGCGTCTCGTCCAGCACATTGTTGATCACCGACGGGAAATGCATGGCGGCGATCAGCGACACGCAGTCGGAGAAGGCTTCCTGGAAGCCGACATATTCGGGGAACTCTTTGCCCAGGCCCGGCACGCCCAGCACGGCGAAGGCTATAGCGTGGCCGACCTCGTGAGCGATGATGTCGAAGTCGAGGCTGAAAGGGAGAATACTTCCGTCCGTCTCGAACTGGCTGCCCACTTCGAGATAGCCGTAGCCGAACTGCGCATTGTTCCACGTCGGCAGAATCGAGATTTCCAGACGCTCATGGTGATCGCGGAAATGCCATGCAACCGACTGGCCGAGATAGCGTTCCCACACATCGAGCGTGAACCGCACGGAGCCGAAGAGATGCGCGGCCTCGAAGCCGGGCATCGATGGCTGGTAGTGATCGAAATTGCCGCGCTCGTCGGGCACTGCCGGCGCGAGGATATTTCCTGTCCAGGGCGGCAGATAGATGAACGGCGTTCCCAAGGGCGCGCGGTTCACGCCATAGGGCCTGGTCTTGCCGACCGGCTCCACGACATACATTCGATCGTCCGACGGGCCGACACCGACGCTTCCTAGAGGCGATGAAACCGTGACGATTTCAGGGCACGCTCGAGCGTCCTCGAACGGAGGCTGGACAAAGAGCCTGAACCGGGTCGCCATCCCATTCCCCCACGACCTATATTAGCTTAGCATAAATTAAGATTCGTTGCTTGGCGAGAACTTCGTAAGCAACGCAAGCCTTTTGTCTGTCGGGTCTGCGAACGCGCCCCGGCCCCGCCCTATTCCGTGAGTTCTATCAGCCTGGGATAGCGCGGGTGGCCGCGAATGGGCTCGAAATCGGAGTCGTTCTTGAACCACAGCTTCATTTCCGTGCCGACCTGAGGCAACCAGGCCTCCAGCAGGTCGATCGACCGGTCGCTCTCGCCCAGCAGCGCATAGGTGCAGGCGGCATTGTACTGGATGTTTATGTCGCCGGTTTCGGTCGCAAGGGAGCGCTCGAGCCATGCCAATGCTCGATCGTGCTCACCGAGGAAGGCGAGCATGATCGCGCCAAGGCATCCGACATTGGCATTCTCCGGGTGGTGCCTTAGCTCCTCCTCGGCCTTCTCTATCGCGATCCGCGCATAGTTTTCGGCTTGATCGTTCTGCCCGAGCGAGCGGAAGACGTTCACGAGCATAACCGGCGCACCATAGTCCGTCGGCTTGATCTCCATTGCCCTCAGGAAATACGTCGCTGCCAGTTCGAACTGACCCCGGGTCACGCAGAACTCGGCATAGTACCGATTGGCCTCATGGCAGTTAGGATCGATGGCCAAAGCCCGCTCGAAGGCGGCAACCGCCTCGGCGCGGCGACCAGCGCCCGAAAGGGCGTGCCCCATGGCCGCATACGCTTCTGACAGATTGGGGTCGATAGCCAACGCCTTTGCTGTGGTTGCCAGAATATCCTCGACCTGAATGTCGAAGCCAAATTGCGAGCGGAGCCGTGTGTTGCAGACCGCGATGCCGGCATAGGCTCGAGCATAGCTCGGGTCGAGTTCGATAGCCCTGGCGAAACTTTGCCTGGCCATCAGGTGGTTTGCCTTCGACGCGATGTGGTAATACTCGCGGCCTCTCAGATAATGCGTATAGGCTTCGACATTTTCGGTCGGCGCTTGCTCGATCGCCTTCTTCTCCTCGGGAAGGAGTTTGACCTTGAGCTGCTCGACGACTGCCTTGGCGATCTCGTCCTGCACGGCGAAGATATCGGTGAGGTCGCGGTCGTAGCGGGCAGCCCAGATGTGGCCGTCGCTCGCCCCTTCGGTCAGTTCGGCATTGATCCTGACGCGGTTCCCGGCTTTGCGGACGCTTCCCTCGACCACATAGGCGACACCGAGTTCACTGGCGATGTGTTCCAGGTTCAGGGCGCGGCGCTTGCAGGCAAAGACGGTGTTGCGGCTGAGCACGAAGAGGCCAGAAACGTTGGACAGGTCCGTGATGATGTCCTCGGTGATGCCGTCGCTGAAGAACTCCTGGTCGGGATCGTTGCTCATATTGGCGAAGGGCAGGACGGCCACCGAAGGCTTGTCGGGGCGCGTCCCAATCTCGCCGGTCCGCATTTCGCTGCGCGAGGCGACATTCCCCCAATTGGCGAAATAGAAATGCACCGGATGGGACATGTTCTTCACCGTCCTGGCACCCTGATCGGCGAAGTCCAGGTCGAGTTTGTTGCCGACCTCGTGGCGCACCGCCTCCGAACAGGCAATGCCGCCGGGTACGGCGAGACCTTGCAACCGGACTGCCATGTTCACGCCGTCGCCGTAAAAATCGTCGCCGTCGACGATAAGATCGCCGAGATTGATCCCCATCCGAAACTTGAAATGGCGGCCTTCCGGGATCCCGGCGTTGCGCTCTACCATCCCGCGCTGGATTTCTACGGCACAACGGGCTGCATTGAGAACGCTGCCGAACTCGACAAGTAAGCCGTCGCCCATCACCTTGAAGATGCGCCCGCCATGCTTGGCTACAGTGGGATCGAAGAACTCGCGGCGATGCTGGCGAAGCGCGCCGAGCGTTCGCTCTTCATTTGCTTCCATCAGGCGACTGTAGCCTACCACGTCGGCAGCCAGGATCGCCGCCAGACGGCGCTCAACCCGCTCCTCGGACATGCCGTCTCCGGAAAACGTACATACTACACGATTTAACGGCATACCGGTGAAGGTTTTTCGGTGTTCGTCGCTTCGCTATGCGTTCAGGTCGCTTCGAGAACCATGTTGAGCGGCGTCTGCGCGGCCCTGCGGACCTTGGTGAAGCCGCCGGAGCGGATGACTTCGGTCAATCGTTTCTCGCCGGCCTGGGCGCCAAGCGCGAGCCCAGCCTCCTGCGCCAGCGAGGTTGGCACACAGATCATCGTGGAGGCGGAATAGTACATCCTGCCGATCGGGTTGATATTGTCCTCCAGCGTATCGCCGGCCATCGGTTCGACCACCATCCACGTGCCTCCCTTGTTAAGCGCTTTGCGGATGTGCACAGCGGCGGTCTTCGGATCGCCCATGTCGTGCAGGCAGTCGAAGCATGTGATCAGGTCGAAGTCGCGGCCGGCGAAGTCCTGCGCCCGGCCGACCTCAAAGCTCACATTCGTTACAGCATGTGCCTTTGCGTGCGCGGTCGCGGCGCCAATCGAGGCGGAGTGGAAGTCGTATCCGGTGAAACGAGACCTGGGAAACGCCTGCGCCATCAGGATGGTCGACAGACCGTGCCCGCATCCCACATCGGCTACATCAGCTCCGACCTTCAGCTTGTCGGCAACGCCATCGAGGGCCGGGATCCACTCCTGCACCAGCGCATTCACATAGCCCGGTCGGAACAGCCGCGCTACGGCACAGAACATGCAGCCGGCGTGGTCGCCCCAGGCGACACCCCTGCCTGCCAGTCTTGAATGCCGCCTGCACCTTCGGCTGGTTCTCGACCATCGCGGCGGCGGTGTCGAAAGCGCCGATCATGTTGACAGGACTATCCGGTTCCGCGAACACGAACGCCTGCTCAGCTGTCAGCCAGAAACTTCCGCGCTCGTGCTGGACGTAGCCGGAGGCCGCCTGCGCAGCGAGCCATTCGCTGACATAGCGGGGGAAGCAATCTGCCGCAGCGGCGAGTTCTTCGGCCGTAGCGGGCCCGATCCGCTTCAAGGTTTCGTACAGCCCAAGGGAATCGCCGATCCGCACCAGCGGCACGCTCACAGCGCCGCCGAGGTCTCCAAGCACGCGCCCGACCAGTTCATTCAGCTTCGTTTCGTCAATCTGTGTCATTTCGATTTCTCCTCGCCTCCAGCAGCATCCCGCGCTGGTCAGTTCGAGGATGCGGCCAAGTTTGCCTGCTGGCATGAGGCAACTGTCCCTCACGGCCGCCGAAATCCGGCATTCGTCGAGGGACATCTGTCCCGCACCGGGCACATGTGAGACGATCTAGCGGGACAGCGACTTGACGATCGCCTGTGAGCGGCTGCGCACGCCCAGCTTGCTGAAGATCACCGACAACTGGTTGCGGACCGTCTTTGTGCTCTTGCCGAGCCGCTCGGCGATTGAACGGTTGTCCAGCCCCTCCGCGACGAGGTTCAGAATCACAGTTTCGGCGGGCGTCAGGCCGGCATCGCGGACGGCGCCAGGTTGCGCGGCCCGATCCTGCCCGAGGAACCTGCCGAGTTCAGAGTAGAAGACAGGCCAGGCAGGTTCGTCCGGCAAGAGCACGTGGTTCTTGCTTTCCAGCGGAACGAAGCGGGCGCCAGGAATCGTGGCCGCCAGCCTGCAGCCTTCGCCGAATGGAACACGCATATCGCCACGGCTGTGTGCTATCAGGGTTGGGACGCGCAGCGCGGCGGCAAGGTCCATCACGTCGATCCCCTGCATCTGCCATAGCAGTTGCGCGGCGACCTCGGCTGTCGCCGTCTCCCGCTCCAGATCACCCCACCAGCGGTGCTGCTCCGGCTTCCCGTCCGGAATGAAGAGGTTCGTGAAGAACTGGCAGAACGCAGGGTTGTCACGCCCCCAGCCGATGCGGATGAAATTGACCAGGGTCTCGGCCTCCAGACGATCGGTGTCGGTTTGGGCGCGAGCCCGCGCGCCCAGACCGTACGCGTTCATGAGCACCAGATGCGAGACGCGCTCGGGATGCTTCACGGCGTAGGCAATGGCCAGCGCACCGCCTTGCGACAGGCCGAGCAGGACAAAGCGCGGCTCCTTGATTGATGCGGCCACGGCCTCCAGGTCCGCGTGCCACGCGTCGACGGACAGGTCTGCGACGTGCCGCTCCGACAGCCCACAACCGCGCGGATCGTAGCGCACGAAACAATTGCGCGCTGACAGTTCGCTGAGCCACGGCCGCCACACTGGACTTTCAAGATCATAGTCGACATGGCTTAGCCAATGCGCTGCCCGCTGGATAACCGGCCCCTCGCCGCAGGACGCCGTAGCGATGCGGGTGCCGTCTGCAGAGGTACAGAACCGTATGCTTTGACTAAGCTTCACGGCGCCATGATAGCGCGACGCAAGGTCACGCGACAGGCCGGAGTCTGGTGGCGTCGATTGACTGCGCACCGGCCAATCGTGGAACGCGTCCGCTTTGCGCCGCATGGCAGTCATTTCTGTCGTCCAGCCCATTCGCCAAAAGCGGACGTGGCTACTGCAGCGGCGCAGGCACCCCTTGCGCCATGTGGACCGCCCACCGTAGCACCTTGCTGGTACTGTCGCGCTGGGAGTCTTCGCAAGACACTCCGATGCAGAATGGTTTGCGCTTGCAGCGCCGCTCGTACGCTTCCACTTGATGGCCGCAAGATTGCGACGGTCCGGCTTAAGCCGTTTAGGGTCAGCTGTAGCGCGCAGCCGGTGCTCGGCAGGCCGAGCCGGCCTATGCGGTGCCCAGATCACTCCGGCGTGGCCGCGAACGGCAAGATATTCTGATTGAGGCGGAACAGGTTG
>NZ_JBVVQQ010000022.1:0-14371 GCF_055811135.1 Mesorhizobium sp. WSM4817
ATAGAGCTGATGCCCGCGCTGGTTATATTCGAAAGTGAAGCCGCGACCGTCTGCCCACCATTGGAGAGCGGAAAGTTCGAAGGGGTTGGAGAACAGGGCGCTGTCGATCACGATCTGGCGGCGGCCGGCAATGTCGAACAGGACCGGCTGGGGCAGCGGAAGGACATCGCCCGGCTTGGGATAGACCATTGTCGAATATTCGCGCTGCAACTGGTCCGTCGACGAATCGAGGTAGTGGACCTCCCGCTTGTAGCCGGGGCGAACGCGGTAGGCCGCGAGATGGCGCGAGTCCGGCGACCAACTCAGTGTCGAAAAGACGTAGTAATTGCCCTCTGATCCATCCCGGCTCAGCGCAACATCCTGCAATCCGTCCTTGCAGCGCAGGAAAACATTGTAGTTCTTTATATAGACGATCCATTTGCCGTCGGGCGAGACGCTCCTCTGGTCGGGTTTATTCTCAGCCGGTGGCGTGTAGTGGTGGCGGAGCTGAAACTTCGGGGCGTCCACATCCAAGTTTGTGCTGGTGCAGGCATAGCTTGCAACGTCGCAGCTCCACCGGACCTGCTCAATCAGGAAGTCGAGCCTGCGACCATCCTCGGTCAGTTCGAAACGCTCGAAGGGAAGATTTCCGGCCTGATAGCTCTTATGGCTCGCTTCATTTAGCGCCGCCGCCAGACGGGCCTGGTCGAAGGCGGCCCGTTTCAAACCCGTGGCAGCATCGACCCGCATGAACTGGCGCTCGCCGTGGCTAGTCCGGCGGTAGACGAAGGCTTCACCCCCAGTCAGCCAAAAAGGCATTTCGGGGACATTGGCACTGAGTCCGCTATAGCGATCGTTGATCGTAAGTGCCCGCTCGAAATCCGCCAGCGCCAGCGGTGGATGTGCACCATTCGAATCGTTGGCCAGCACCCGAGCGGTTGCCGATCCCGATGCCTCTTGAATTAATGACGCGAGCGCCGAAGCGCCGATCTCGACCATATCTGTTCACCTCTTTCGGTTTTCGGGAGACGCATTGTTGGATCTGGCTTTTCATCGCCGGTGTGCAGCAGCCGTTAAGCGTTGCTCGAAGGCGTCAGCACGCGGGTGCGGCCGAGACGGCAGTCAACATGACCGTGCGCCTACGCGGATATCCAGGAACTGGCCGGGTGAACCAGACTGAAGAGTTGGCATCCGAGCCAGCAGGGTATTTTCCATGTCACAAATATTCAAAGCCCGATGGCGCCTTGCAATCACACTCCCTTGCTGTTCCTGCACCGGAAACGGCCGGAATTGAGCCCGGCACGAAGCGTTGGCGATCGGCATTCTCTGCATGGCTGGCGTCAGTCCGTTGATCCGTATCCGGGTGAACGATGCAATATGCGCGCCAAAGGAAAATCCCTTTAGATCAAGGCGATCGATCGGACCGGCTGTGTCGATGACCGACATTGACGTCGCATATCCGACAGCTCGGACAACCCCAAGTCACATTGACCTTGGGTGTATCTCGGGTTGACAAGAGTGACCCTTGAAACGGAAGCGGCAGAACTCAAAGGCCGCTTCGAGGATCAGGATCAACGGAGCCGGGAACTGTTCACCGAACACAGCAAGGCGGCAGACGCGGTCAATGCGATAGGAGATGACGATGCCGCTGCTCGGATCGAAGAGCGTCGCCGGACCGCGTCGCTCCAGATCGACGAGAAGGCTCTCCGCTATCTCAAGCTGCGGATTGGTGTCGTGGCGGCCGAACAGGCACTTCGCCTCTACCGGGACCGCCACCGGAGTTCCATGATGGCTCAAGCGTCTGAGGCGTTTCATACGATCAGCAGGGGCAACTACCGGGGGCTCGTGACCCAGCCTGACAAGGACACCGAGATGCTCTTGCCATAAGCGCGGACGGCGGATCAAAGATGGCGGCCGCGCTGTCGAAGGGAACGCGGTTCCAGCTTTATCTGGCCCTTCGCGTCGCCGGATATCATGAGTTCGCTTCTTCGCATCGGCCGGTGCCATTCCTGGCCGAGGACATCATGGAGACCTTTGACGATTTCCGCGCAGAGGAAGCCTTCCGGCTCTTCGCGGGAATGGCGAAGGTGGGACAGGTGGTGTACTTCACCCACCATCAGCACCGCTGCGACCTCGCGCGGAAGGTGTGTCCGAGCGTGACGATCCACGAACTGCCGCAGGCTCCGGCGTCACTGCACCTGGTGAAGATCAGCCGACAGGTCGCCTAGTGTCGTAGCGGAAATGCGGTACCCCAAGAGCGTACCATCCTGTTCTCGCGCCAAGGGCGACATTGATTGGCTCGACCCCAACACTCTTCTTTGTTGCCCGGCGGCGTCGGCTCGTCCTGGCTGCAGGCGGCCATGACCGGTTGATTGCGCACTTCTCGGATTTCATGGACACGCATCAAGGATCGCCGAGGTCTGTGCGGTCACCCTCGACCGGCGCCGACCTTGCTGCTCTGCTCGCGGCCTATTCGCGCGCCACTGACGATGCGATCAAAACGAAGCGTCACCGTGTTCTTGCGGTCCCACGCGGATAGGATTGCTGCCCGCGAACCACCCATCCCTGGTGAGCAGCATGCTATTCATCATCGGCAACGCCCGCATCTTCTTCCCAGTCACTGGAAAACCCCGGCGTGATGTCGCCCGCCAGCAGCTTCTCCTTCGACAGCAGGCCTGCATCCTCAAGCGCTTCGATGTCGGGGAGATCGCGCAGCGTGTGGAGCCCGAACTGCAGCAGGAATTCTTTTGTCGTCACGTAGGTGTAGGGCGCGCCCGGCGTCGGGCTACGCGGGCCGGAAGCGATCAGACCGGCACCGCGCAGATGACCAATAAAATCGCGGCTGATCTCCTTGCCGAAAAACGACGACAGTTCTCCGCGCGTGATCGGCTGGAAGTAGGCGATGCACATAAGAACCAGCACGTCCGACTGCGTCAGGTCTACGGCACGCCTGTTGTCGCCGCCGGCGGTGCCAAATGCACTGCGGATGGCATCGGCATAGGCCGGCCGGGTCAGGTGCCGAAAACCGCCGGCGACGGCGACCAGATCGTAGGGCCGACCCCGCAGTTCCTCTCGAATATCGTCGATCAGAAGATCGATGCTGCAGGTCTTGCCGACGATACGCGCCAGGGTGTCACGTGTCACCGGCTCGCTGGCCGCGAAGATCGTGGCCTCGACGCGGTTCATCCACTCCCGCCAGCGAACCTCCGCCGGCAGGTGGTCGAGATCGCGATCGAACAAATGGTCATTTGAACGACGGTCGCCTGATCGATGGTCATCTGACCGGCCCTGCCCTCGCCTCTTGCGCGCCGCTTCAGCCATTTCCTAAAGCCCGTAGATGCGGAACGTGGTGCGGCCGGAAAGCTCGCGCACGGCGCCGAGATCGACCAGTCGGTCGAACAGGCGGCGCAGGCCGCGATCGCTCATCCCGGTCTTTTTGTCCCCGCGCGACGCCCCGAGCGCGTCGTCGGACAGCAGCTTTTCGACGACGAGACCCGCACCCTTCGCGCGCAGTTTCGGCGCGACGGCGAGCAGCCGCTCGGCGCGGCGGCCGAGCTCGGTCGAGAGGTCGATCGCCCGCAGCGCTGCGCGCGCCTGAGCCACGAGCAGGCCCTGCACCCTCTCCCCGCCTGGCGCCTGATCCCTCTCCGTCAGACTGGTTGTTCTCGCTCGCACGCCACGCGTGCTTCCGCCCCATCCCGGCTGCGCTTGCAGCAGTGGCACCGCATGCGGCCATCCCAATCTTTGCGCGAGCAGGGCGTCGGCGAGCCATGAACCCAAACTGCGTCCGAAACCATGGCGCCCCGCGCTCGCGAAAGCACCGGTCAGCATCTCGACAACGCCGGCTGCCGCAGACAGCTGGCCGATCTCGCCAACCAGATCTGTGACTGCCTCGTCGTCGCCGGGGTGGCCAAGTTCCTCCTGCACGGCGGTGAGACTTGCCTCCGTCAGCAACTCCTCCGCGGGCCGGGCCGCCAGCCGCCGCCAGGCGAGGAGCAAAAGACCGCCCGGCCCACAATCGTCGCCGGGGCGGGTAAGGAGAAAAGTATCGCGCAGCGCGGCCTCGTCCTCGGTGCGCCCCGCCTGCCGCGCCGTTGTCGCGGCCGCGCCGAGTGCCAGACGTTGCCGCCAGGCGCCCGCCCATTTTTCGTCCCGGCGCACGACAGCATCGAGCGCGGTCAGCGCCGCGCCGGCGGCAAGCGCAGCATCCCCAAGGGTTTGCGCCGTCTCGACTGCCCTGCGCAGCCAGGATGGCACAGCCGTCATGGGCGCGATCGGCGCGGCGTCGAGCGGCTGGACTGCGTGTCGCGAAGGCGGTTTGGCGTGGAGAATCATCGTCGACAGCATGAATCATGGCGGCGCTTTTAACAACGACAATACGAACAAACCGCCGCGCCTGTCGTCGCCAGATAATGTCCGGTAAGCTTGCCTTATCGGACGTATTCTGATACGCTTCAAAACCATGCAAAATCCCCCGGAAAACCCGCCCAAAATCGACGATAGCGTCCACGACGATCTCCCCGACATCGTCGATCTGGTCATGGCAATGGGCGCCTCGTCGCCGCCGGCGCGCCTCGAATCTCTTGTAGACACTGCGACGGCCTATGCGAAGGCCGCCAGTTCCGAGAACACGCGGGACGCCTACGCCAAGGACTGGCGCCATTTTTCCGCCTGGTGCCGCCGCGAAGGCTTCGACTCGCTGCCGCCATCGAGCCAGGTCATCGGCCTCTATATCGGCGCCTGCGCCGCCGGCGATCCGAAACGCGGTCTGCCGTCGCTCTCCGTGGCGACGATCGAACGGCGTCTCTCCGGTCTCTCTTGGAACTTTACCCAGCGTGGCCTTTCCATGGACCGAGCGGACCGCCACATTGCAACGGTGCTCGCCGGCATCCGCCGCAAGCATGCCAAGCCGCCGCGCGTGAAGGAAGCCCTGCTGGGCGACGATCTGCTCGCCATGATTGCGACGCTCGGCCACGATCTCAGGAGCCTGCGCGACCGCGCTATTTTGCTCCTGGGCTTCGCCGGCGGATTGCGGCGCTCCGAAATCGTCGGCCTCGACGTCGTGCGCGACGACAAGAGTGACGGCGCCGGCTGGATCGAGATTTTTGCCGACAAGGGCGTGCTGGTGACGCTGCGCGGCAAGACCGGCTGGCGCGAGGTCGAGGTCGGCCGCGGCTCCAGCGATTTTTCTTGTCCGGTTGTCGCGCTGGAGACCTGGATCAGACTGGGAAGGATCGCGCGAGGCCCTCTCTTCCGCCGCATTTTTCGGGACAACAAGACCGTCGACGTCGAGCGGCTCTCCGACAAGCACGTCGCCCGCCTGGTCAAAAAGACCGCACTGGCCGCCGGCGTCCGCGCCGATCTTGCAGAGGGAGAACGCGTGCTGCTGTTCGCCGGGCACTCGCTCCGGTCAGGCCTCGCCTCTTCGGCCGAGATCGAGGAACGCTACGTCCAGAAGCAACTCGGTCACGCGTCAGCGGAGATGACTCGCAAATATCAGCGCCGGCGCGATCGATTCCGGACCAACCTCACCAAGGCGTCCGGGCTCTGAAAGCCCCCTCCCCCCGGGTTGATCGCTGGGTGAGGCGGTCAGGTTCTTTGAGGTGATGACAACGCCTCGTCGAGCACAGCGAGGGCTACGTCCAGACTGTCGGCGGCCGACGCTTCATAGTCAGGCATGATCATCAGCTGCGCGATCGCGCGGCCGACGAATTCAGGGTTGAGCTTTTCCATCCGCTGTCTGGTGCGAGCGACCTGTTCTGGGAGCGCACGCAGAGCGTTGAGGACCTCGTCCAATTGCGACCGGGTTGCAGCGGCGATGTCGAAGATGTCGCGCGGGTTGGCTTCCGATCCCCGGTAATAGACCTTCTTGGCAATGATTTCCGGAATGGTCTCGAGCCGCACCGTCCTGCCTTCCACCACACGGGTCTCGAACGGCCTCGTTGTCAGCGCTCCGGCAACGATGAAGTCGATTTCGCCAACGCCTTCGAAGGCGAATTTCTGGAACCGAAGCCCGTCCCCCAGATAGTCGGACGGCATCGTTTCGAAGTGCAGGTGGCTTCTGGATGGGTCGATGAATCCGAGCAATTGAGGGTCGTCGAGGAAAATATCGATGTCGTGGCTTTCGCGATGACCGATCTGGATCATCATCGCCGTTCCGCCGCCAAATGACCATTCAAAGTCATAGCCCCCGGCATTCTCGCGAAGCTGGTCGATCAGGTCGATAGTAATACGAAAAAGCCGCCGCCATTCGGACGGGCGTCGGCTATCATGTCCAGCCATTACGCGGCGAGCGGATAGCTCTCGCCGGACCAGGCGGAGAACTTGGTGGCAAAAGCCTTCAGGTCGTCGACCCCAATGTGGTGCGCGGTTGCGAACTCGACTTGCTGAGCGAGAGGAACCTCGCCGAGAAAGGCGCTGACATGACCGGGATGCTGCTTGGCCAGATCGATATCAGCAAGGCAATGCGCCAACGCCGCGTCGTCCAGCTGTACGCTGTAGGGCGCGTTCACGGTCGTCAAGACGGATGCCAAATGCTTGCTCATAATGGCCGTAAGGTAATCGTTTCGGGTCGGAGACACAAGTTGCCGCCTCCTTCGCCGTAGAGTGCCCGATAGCCTCACTATCGATAATCACCTGTTATCGATAGTGATTGTTTTCGCCGCCCAAATCAGCCAGAATCGTGCATCGGATGGCCGCCGGCGACGTCCCGCGCCGCCGAGAATGACGCAAGGCGGCCATTCCGCCGCACGAGAAAGGCCGCCTGGCATGAGCGAAGAAAAACCTGTCCGCCTGCCCGACCCCGCGTCCGTCGAAACCGTGCTCGCATCTCTGGAGGCGCAGTCGGCCGACGCCGGGCTCGCCCCTGCCCTCAACAAGGCCTTTCCAGGCTTCGTCTTCACCGTCGCGACGATCGACGATCCCTACTGGTGCAACCCTCACGACGTTGTCGCTGCCGACGGCACGCGCCTCGGCAACCATCGCGCCTGGGTCGAGCGCGAGCTGGCCGAACTCAACGGCGATCTCACCGCCTTCTGGAACCGGCATCGCGAGGACGGGAAAAAATTCGCCGAATGGCGCGGCGCCAGCGCCTTCGCCTTCGCCCCGACCGGGCCGGGCGTCGCCGATTTTTTGCAGATCTCGCTCGGCCGCGAGCTCGAAGTCCTGGCCGGGCCCGTGGTGGATCCCGATTATCGCCCCTACAGCGCCGACGATCTCTTCGAGCCGACCTGGGTTTTGCGCGATTCCGCTGCCGAGGCGCAGCAGCTCGCAGGACCGGTCTACCGGCTGCGCGGCCGCGCCGGCGGCGGCATCGTCCACATGCGCAGTTTTCTGGCGCGCCGGGCCCGCGTCGAACGCGAGCAGCGCGAGGCGGGGCGGGGCGAGCTCGAAAACCGCATCATCCGTGAGGTCGGCCCCGACGGCACACGCGACACCGCGTTTTTAGACGCCAATCCGGACTGGTTCGATTTCGTCCCGCGCGAAAACCGCTTTTTTGCCGACTGGGACCGCTCGAGCGCTTGCGCCGACCGCATTTTTGACCATTGGGCCTTCGACATCCACGATCTTGAAGATCGTGGCCAAAAACGCGAAATCGGTTTTATCCCGCGGCCGCTCAAAATGCCCGCCGGGAAGCTGGCGTTGGGAGTCAATATCTCGGTGCACCGGCTGATGGAGCGGACCGAGGCGATCGACGCCGAGGTGGGCCTGCCCTTCGCCTGGTTCTTTTTTATGACGCACGGGCACTGGGTCGATCCGGACGTCGGCCACACCATCGCCGACGGCTTGCGTGCCGGCCGCGTGCGCCTGCCAGACCGCGATGCCGCCGTGCTGCTCGCCTGGGCCGACAAAAAATATCTGTTCTGAGCCGCCGTCATGGATCTTCGCCTGCCAAAGCCCGTACCCGACCAAAAACTGCGCCGTGCGGAGGCGCTCGATGCGCTGGATTCGGTGCTGCCATTCGACCGGCGCGACTTTCTGGCCGAACTTTTGACCGACGACGACGTCGCCACACTGCGCCATCTCGCCAAGGAAGGCATCGGCGAGAATTCGCTGCGGGCGCTGGCCTCCGACCTCGGTTATCTCGAGGCTTGGTCGCTCGCCGCGACCGGTTTTTCGCTCCCCTGGCCGGCGCCGGAGGCGTTGTTGATCAAATTTGTCGCCCATCACCTGTGGGATCCCGTTCGGCGCGAAGCCGACGTCAACCACGGCATGCCGGCCGAAGTCACCGAAGTTCTTAAGGCCAAAAAACTGTTGCGGGTCGACGGCCCACACGCGCCGAACACCGTACGCCGGCGCCTGTCCAGCTGGTCGACGCTGACCGGCTGGCGCGGTCTTAGGGGAAATTTTTCGGCGCCAGGCCTGCAGAGCGCGATCAAGTTGGCGGTGCGCGCCAGCGCCCGCCCGCGCGGCCGCAAGAGCAAAAAGGCGGTGACCGCCGATATTTTGACCGCGCTCCTAAAAGCCTGCGCCGGCGAAAAACTCGTCGACGTGCGCGACCGCGCTCTTCTCATAACCGCCTTTGCCTCCGGCGGCCGCCGCCGCAGCGAAATTGCTTCGCTCCGGTTCGAGCAGATCGTCGAAGAAGAGCCGGTGCCGGCCGACCCGAAGGGCCCGGACGGCCCAAAACTGCCGTGCCTAAAAATCCGGCTCGGCCGGACCAAGACCACACAGGCCGACGGCGACGCCTTCGTGCTGCTCGTCGGCCGGCCCGTTCAGGCCCTGAAAGGCTGGCTCGAGCGCGCCGGGATCACCGAAGGCGCCGTGTTCTGCGGCATCGATCGCTGGGGCAATCTCGAAAAACGCGCGCTGACGCCGCAGGCGGTCAACCTGATCCTGAAGCGGCGCATCGCCGAGGCCGGGCTCGACCCGCAAGCCTTCTCTGCCCACGGCCTGCGCTCCGGCTATCTCACCGAAACCGCCCGCCGCGGCATTCCGCTGCCCGAAGCCATGCAGCAGTCGCAGCATCGCTCGGTGCAGCAGGCGTCGAACTACTACAACGATGCCGAACGCACGCTCGGCCGGGCGGCGCGGATCATCGTCTAAATTTAAGTCGTCAGATCGATCCGATACGTCACAGCTTGCGGCGTCAGCTCCAGGACAATTGATTCCGAGGCAGCCGCGTTTGCCGGCGTGCGCGGCGACCTGTCGGCAAGGCGAACGGGGCCAAACGTTCTCAGGCCATTCGCTGCGCGCCGGGCTTGCCTCGTCGGCCGAGGTCGATGAGCGCTATGTGCAGCAGCTCGGCCACACCTCGGCGGAGATGACACGCAAATACCAGCGCCGACGTGACCCGTTCCGTGTCAATCTCACCAAAGCCTCGAGGCTGTAGGCGACAGAAAGCCCCTCCCGTTACGCGCCAAACAGCCGTCGGTCCCAGTAGACGGGCTGGTGCAGACTTGTCTGAATCCTTGAAAACTCCGAATGCGCCGGGTTGATCAGCACATTGCAATCGACACGCGCCACGACACTCGGCACCAGCAGGATGACGCTGCGCCGGTCTAAACACCAGGTTTCGCCAAATACCTTGCTCACCGTCGCCGGCATCGTGTCCCAGCCGGGCAGTGACGGCTGGGAAAAGACCTCGTAGCTCAGTCCGCGCGGGATTGTGGTTTCGATGTAGTGTTGGTTGGGCGGCAGTCGGCCGCTGCCATGCACCAGCTTTTCCAACAGGGCCGTCGAATAGTGCTCGCTGGTGTAGATGAAAGGACTTCCGGGCGTGTTCCACCGCCCTGGCGCGATTGTCGAGCCGGTCGCGTCGAAGATCGGATAGGTGCCGGCCGGATCGCCGATACGAAAGGACGATAGAGTGCGATCGAGAGTCTGCGCCGTCACGCAGCGCTGCCGTACTTCAGACCTCCGAGGATATCGACCACCATTTCGGCGCCGAACTCGCTCAGGATAACGACGTCGATCGGTCGCTTGTCCTCAATCATCGGGTGGGGCCGAAACAAGAAATCGCGCGCGTCCTCTTCGTTCTGCCAGACATCGACAGCAAAACCCCAGACGCGCGCCACGCGGGCCAATCGTGTGCCCTCGTCCGATGAGAGACGATGTACCATCTTACGCCGCTCGTAGGTCGCCTTGGGGATCAGCCGGTATTTGAACTGAGCATCGCCAGGCGCCAGAAGACGTGCAACACGCTCGAGTGCCCCAATGGGAAGTCCATCCTCGATCCGGGAGATCAGCCCGAAAGGCGACCGCGCCGCCACCTCTTTAACGGGCAGCCCCAACACGTCGGCGACATTTCCGAACGCTAGCATTTCACGCTCCATTCCATTTGAGGCAAAAGATAGCCTCACTTGGTGCGTCATGCAAGCCCCTGCATCAGCGCGAACCGATCCGCCAACGGTTACCCGGTCATCTTTGCTGTCACGCCGTTCGCTCGCAATGCAGCCATCAGCATCGGCCCGACCGAAAACTCCCCTGCCCTCGCCTTCTCGGTGAGAACGCGCAGATAGCCGCCAGCTGAATCGATGTGCTGTGCCCGCTGCAGAATGCACGCAATCACCACTGCGGCGATTTCCTGACCCATAACATGGCAGGCATCCTCATATGCGGACGGCGAAACGCCCAGGTATCCCCGCACCTGGGCCGCGGTTATCATGAAATCGCGCCAGTTGCCGATCCCCTCAACGGCGTAGTCTGCAATTTCGGGGCAGGCCTTCAGCACCAGCCCCAGCGGATAGGTTTTCGGCGGCTCTGCGGTCCTCGTCCTTGGCTCGGCCGCCGACCCGCTTTTCTCTAAAGCAGGTTCAAATTCAGAAATAGAGTCGGTATTTGAATCAGATTGCTGCCGCTCGCTTTGGGATTCATTGCCGCTCGGATTCGTAGATTCCATATGGATTTCCAGCAGCTTATCCACGTCATCACGCAACGCGGCCAGATCGGCCACGATCGGTTCGAGCTCGGCAATGCGGGCTCGGCGCGGAATTGTCTCCACAACGGCGCGGAAGCGCCTCCACAGGCCTCCCCAGTCGCCCGGCACGTCTTCCTCAACGGCCGCCTCGACCAACTTCTGGATATCCCGGCGGTGCAGCGTAATGCGTTCCCTCATAAGCCTGAGCGCCCTATTGTCGGCGCGAACACGCTCGGCCGCCGCCTCGAACTCTTGAGCACGGGCTAGCAGCGGCACCAGCGAGAAGCCAAACGCTTCCTCGATCTCCCCACGCCTGCCCTTCCGTGCATAACGCTTGCCGTTCGGGCTGTCCCGACGGATGACTAGACCGCAATCCACCAGCTCCGCCAGGTTCCTCCGCAAGGTGGAATCGGGCATGCCGTGCGCCCTGAGCGACAGCTGTGCGTTCGAGGGAAACACGATGAGGCCGTTTTCCTCACTCAGCTCACTGTCAGGATAGAATGACAGCAACGCATTCAGGACGGCCAGTGCGCGATCGCCGATGCCGATGATGCTCTTGCCCTCGCAGAGGTTCCGGTAGATCTGCCATTTGTCGACGACCCTGCCCTTGGGGATCTCACGTGACTCGTTTTGCGCTGCCAGCATGGCAAGCGACATTGGCCGCCGCCCAAAGGGCGTCGTTGCAATACCCGTCTCCATTTCTTCCTCGCCTTCAATTAGGCAAAAGAAATCCGTCCGCCGAATCGACGCTTAAAACTCTTGACACTGATTCGTGGAAATGAGATTCTCGGCTTGCTACAGATCGAGAAGGGCTTCCACGGTTCGCCGTCGGGGGCCTTTTTCTTTTGCGGTTTCAGTCTCCTGTTTGCTTCTCTTCCAATTCCCTGAAGGCTCGATAGAGCTGCTCCAGGTTCTCGGAAAGGTACGCGCCGAAACGGGAGGCGTCCTTGGCCTTCAGAGCTACTGTGAACGCCTTCCCGGTGTCCTTCGTGGTCACGGTGACCGATTTGCCTGCCAGAGACCAGGATTTGGCATTGGCGGACGCACCTGCCCCCTTCTTGGGTTTTCTGGATGTCTTTAGAAAATTGAAGAGGATGTTGAAGCGGTCATCGGTTGCCGCCGACTTGAATTCCCCAGTCTCAACAAGTTCCTCAGCCTTCATCAGATTTGACGGCTTCTCGATCAGCAACGTCAGATCAAGCCAGCGGTCGCGGCCGATACCTTTCGCGGTTCCGATCGCATGGATAATGGCATTTGGAATGCGTTTTGTGACCGAAAGCATTCTCGTAAGCATTGGAGCGTCGATCGCCAAAGCTGACTGAATTGTTTCCCTGTCATGGCCGAGATCCGCCAGATTCCGTGCGAACACCGCCCGCTCGATGAAAGACAGGTTGGCCCGTGCTGAGTTTTCCTGCCCCTGCGCAACCACATGATCCCTGTCATGAAGCTCCTTGACAACGGCACGGACGGGTTTCCCAAGTTGTTTTGCCACGCGAGCGCGACGGTGACCGAATACGATCTGATAGCGCCCGTTTTTCGTGGGGTGAGGCCGAACCAAAATCGGACTGTCCTGTCCCCTCTCCCTAATGGCTGCCACCAATTCACCGAAAGCTTCGTCGTCGTCTTCCATGCGATCGGAAACAAACGAGCTGTCAATGAGACTGGGTTCGAGGTCGACCACAGTTTCACCTTCAAGCAGCCTTTCGGCCTTTGCCGCCTGGGCTGCAAGCTCACCGATGGAGGACAGCATCGATCGCGAGGCGCCACGCGTCGCATAACCAGCGGTCGCCTGTCGGTCCGGCTTCGTCATCTCCGCTTGCGTTATGCCCAATAGCACGTCTCGCCTTGCCATCTTCAGCCTCTCCGAAAATGAAACATGTCATTGTCATCGTTGACGAAAACCCGCGATTGTACGGCTGACAACAGAACGGTCATTGCCTGCGTCCCCATGCTTGGTGGACGAGAGCGGCAATCTCCCCGTTTACGGCGGTCAAAGATTCCATTGCGCGGTCATATGTAGATCGAGTGAATTGCGACCGCTCGACTTCGTACAGTGTCTGTTTGGTCAGCCCTGCGTCCGAGATCGCGGTCGACTTCAGCATGTGGTTCTTCAGCATCTGCTTCGCGAACATGGACTGCATAAATCCGACCATCTGGGTCTGCGGTATGTCTGTAGGTTCGAACCGGGTGACGAGATAGCGGAACCAGTTCAGAGACACCTTCACGCCAGCCCCCTCGATCGACTTGAGGATTTCGCCGAGCATAAGCAGGAACTGACTCATGCTCATGATATCGAGCATCTGCGGATGAACAGTGATCAGAACGGATGTCGCCGCGGTCAGCGCCGTCAGTGTCAGGTATCCGAGCTGCGGCGGGCAATCGATGACAACGACATCGTAATGGTCATCAACCTCGGCCAACGCATCCCCGATGCGGGTATAGAACATCTTCCCCGCATTGGACCCCTTGTTCTGCATCGCCAACGGTGTGTCGTACTCGTACTCCTGAAGCTCCAGGTTCGCGGGCACGATGTCCAGGTTCGGAAAATTTGTAGGCCGAATGACCTCGACAATCGACTTCTTCTCGTCGTCGTATCGCAGCGATTCATACAACGACGGATTTTGGTCCAGTTCGGGTTGGATGCCGTGAAGGGCAGTGAGAGATGCTTGCGGATCGAGGTCGATCGCCAACACGCGGTGACCAGTGAGAGCGAGATACTGCGCTAGATGCGCTGCAGTCGTTGTCTTGCCTGAGCCACCCTTGAAGTTGACGACAGCGAGGACCTGCAGCTTGTCGCCTGGCCGGCGACGTGGCTCGCGGTCGAGAAACCTCCTGAGCTCGTTCATCTGCTCCGCAGTGTACGATCGGCGTCCCGTCGATGACGTAATCGGCTGCACGCCCTTGCCCTCCAAATGCAGCTTCTTCAGGTAGCTCTGGGACACCCCGATGTAATCTGCTACCTCAGCAAGTGCGAACTGCCGAAGCGTCTTCTGGGCATTCGGCGGAAACTTCTCGATACGGAGCATGTCGAGCTTGCGCGAAATCTCGCTGCCTTGGTCGAGTATGGTGTCTGCGAAGCCGACTTCTTCAACGTGAGCGGCGATGTTCATGCACGCTGACCCCTTTAGGAACGATATTTTTGGGCTTCCCCCCAAATTATCGTTACTATCGCCCGATTCTATCCGATCCGGCAAGAAATATTGCGTTAACAAAAGGTTAACTAGAACGAGCGAACGTCCTGTCCTACAACTTGCCAGGCAATAGTTGGCCTATCCTGTTGTTTTCATTGACCGAAACGCGGAAAAGTACGGCTGACAACTGGAATTCTCCACGAAGCCCCGTCAGCCGCTTACTGCAGCTCCCTTTTGTCCATAAAACCGGCCGTCAAAAGCGAACCGTGGCGGCGGCAAGCCGCCGCGCCAGCGGGTTTTGTGCAATAACCGCGCTTTATGAGTTTCGGCCGGGCACCCGCCCCGCGGGAGATGAAAAAAACCCAATTTGGAAAAGAAGCGGGGAAAAATAACGGCCCGGGGG
>NZ_JBVVQQ010000022.1:14381-18303 GCF_055811135.1 Mesorhizobium sp. WSM4817
CGCTCAAATGCCGGCCTCAAAACTGTAATTCCCCCCCACCCCCCGCCCCCGGTTTACTCCACCCCCTTTTTCACAAAAAACCCGGCCTAAAAACCCCCCGGGGGGGGGCGCCCCCCCCCCTCGACAGCTGGATTTCTGCATTACCCGCGATTTATGAGTGTCGACGGGCAACGCGCCCGTCGATCGATCAAAGAAGCACATTGAGAAAGCTAGGCGGCTACAAGTCCGGCCGCTGGCTGCAGAGTGGTAAGGTAGTCGGCAGCGGCCTGCGCCTTCGCAGCGGCCGTGATGATGGCCCTCTCGTCATTCTTCAGGACAGCGAGCCAGCTCGCCAGATAGGCGGCTGTGTTGTCGCGCGGATCATGCGCCACGCCCAGGTCGGCACACAGAAACGACGCCGCGAGCTCCGCAACGAGCTCCTCGACGGCATAGCCTTCACTGCCGAATCTGCCCGTCAGATCGCGGTCCAGGCGATGCTTTGCTCCGGACCAATGCGAAACCTCGTGTAGCAAAGTCGAGTAAAGGTGAACCTCGCTGTTGAAACGCTCGCGGTCAGGCATGAGGATGTCGTCGATGCTGGGCCGGTAGCAAGCTTTGGTGCCGCCGTAGCTGACGCTTGCGCCGGTGTTCTGGACGAAGCTTTCGACGGTCTCGATGTGCGGAACCGGATTGCCCGGCAGCTCTTCGGCCGGGCTGAAGAACCTGTCCGGCATGTTCTCGATCTGCTCAACATTGAAGACGGTGTAGCCCTTCAGATATGGAATCGTGCGGTCGTCGTCGTGACCTTTCGGCGTGAACGTGCCGTACTTAACGACAAGGGTGCCTTTTTCGCCCTTGCGGACTTGACCACCGAAGTCCTGGGCCTGCCGGTAGGTCATCCAGGTGTTTTCCTCGTAGCCGAACGTCTGGCCCGCCACCCACAGCATGATGACGTTGATGCCGCGGTAGGTTTCACCGGTCGCGCGGCGCGGGATGATCGGGCTGCAGCGGGCATTGCCGCGCCAGGGGCGGATCCAGGGTTTGGTGCCGGCTTCAAGCTGCTCGACAATGGTGTCCGTGATGCGCTGGTAGGTGTCCTTGATGCTCGTCATGGCCGTCTCCATCCGTTGGTTGACGGCAAAGACCGGAGATAACCGAAACGAGCTCATGCACCCCAAAGGGGCCGCAACGGAGAGGAGGACCGCGACAGCGGTTGCATGGGGGAGGGGCTATCGTAGCTTGTCCGTCAAATCACCCGACGGATGGAGGCGGCCGGCCGCATCGATCCCGCCTGGCCGGTCAACTGCGGTTGCTGAGAAGCTTGCTGCCTGCGGACGTTGTCACCGATCGCGGTCATCGCTAGCGCGCTGACGCGCTCGCTGCGCCGCGATATCGGTCTCGATGGCCTTCAGCTCGGCAGGAGGTGTGTCTTGCCGGGTCGCTTCGGCGCGTTCGGCCTGCACGGGCGCCTCGATGGCCTGTGGCTCACGGCCAAGGCGGGAAAAGTCGGATCGGGCGGTGAAGGTGATTTCCGCTTCATCATCGGGCAGTCGCTCCGGGAGCTCTGCGCGATCGACGGCGATGATCCGTTCGTCCGAGACAATGCTGGCGACACGGTCGTCGTGCCCGAGCACCTGGCCGGTCACTTCTTCGCCTGGGCGGGCTGTGCGAACGTTGTGTTCAAACGGTACCTCGCCGCGCGCCTCGAGGTCGGACAACGCGGCGCGAAGGGCTTCGCGCCGATTCGGGTCTACCGCGTCCTCGAGCACATGTTTCATGGCAGCGCGTGACGGGTCGTTCGTGGTTTCGATCGACGCCTCGATCATGCGCGGCTTGGTGATGACGGTGAAATCGACCTCATGGCCGTAGTGACGGCCAAGCTCGGCAATGAACGCCTCCTGGGTGCGTCCGTTGCCCTCGCGAAAGGGATGTACATAATTGAGCTCGGCCATGACCTGGCCCGCACGCTCGGCAAACTGCTCTGGCGTTGAATTGCGCAAAACGTCGGGATCACGGATGGGCTTCAACGCCTCGTCGAGCCCCATCTCGATGCGCGAGCCGTGAAGGAATGCGGTGCCGCCTTTGGAGAGGCCGCCGATCCGCAACTATTATCTTCATACTTTCTAATGTTAATATATCTGCCCGTCATAGACATTTTTGCAACACTTGTTCTTTTCTTTACTTCAACCCTTGCTTGCGAGGCAGCTGGAGGATGATAAGGCAATTGGGTTTTGCGGGGAAGGCATGTGGGAGCGGCCACGCCTATCATAATGGGCTGGACAGCGGCGTCGTATGCTTGACGCTGATGACGCAGTATTTGCGCCAGCCGGCTGATCCCGACGCCATTCGCCATGACTTGGGTTTGGGCGAACGGACCGCCGATCGCATCGACATCGTGCGGGCGGCAAAACGGCTGAAGCTTAGGGCGAAGATAGCGAGACCTTCGCCCAAGAGGCTGGACCGCCTGCCGCTGCCGGTGATCATCGAGAAGGCGGACGGCAGCTTTGCGCTGCTGGCGGCACTGTCTGCGGGCAAGGTCCTTTTGCAGGATCCGCAATCGGGTGCGCCGCAGGAGCTCGCGCGTGCGGACTTCGACCTCCTGTGGAGCGGTTACGTCGTCCTCGTCACCAGCCGGGCCTTCTCGCAAGGTTTTTCCAGGCGCTTCGATTTCTCCTGGTTCATTCCCGAAATCATCCGCTACCGCTGGATCTTCGCCGAGGTGCTGCTCGCCTCGTTCTTCGTGCAGCTGCTCGGCCTGATCTCGCCGATCTTCTTCCAGCTGGTGATCGACAAGGTGCTGGTCCACAACGGCCTGACGACGCTCGAAGTGCTGGTGATCGGCCTGTCCGCGGTCTCGATGTTCGAGGTGTTGCTTACCGGCCTGCGCACCTACACCACCATCCACACCACCAGCCGCATCGACGTGGCGCTTGGCGCCAAGCTGTTTCATCATCTGCTTGGCCTGCCGATCGCCTATTTCGAGGCAAGGCAGACCGGCCAGACCGTCGCTCGCGTCCACGAGCTCGAGAATATCAGAGCCTTCTTGACCGGCTCGGCGCTCACGGTGCTGCTGGATGTGCTCTTTCTCTTTGTCTTCCTCGCCGTCATGTATCTCTACAGCCCGTGGCTGACGCTGATCGTCATCCTGTCGATCCCGGCATACGTCGTGCTGTCGATGGCGGTCACACCGGAGTTCCGCCGCCGCATCGAGGAAAAGTTCAACCGCGGCGCCGAAAACCAGACCTTTTTGGTCGAATCCATCGTCGGCGTCGAAACGCTGAAGGCGATGGCGGTAGAGCCGCAGATGCAGCGGCGCTGGGAAGACCAGCTCGCCGGCTATGTCGCCGCCGGCTTCCGCACCGCCAGGCTCGCAAACTTCGCCAGCAACACCGCCCAGTTCATCTCCAAGGCGGTGATCGTCGCCACCATGTGGTTCGGCGCCAAGGCTGTGGTTGCCGGCGACATGACCGTCGGCCAGCTGGTCGCCTTCAACATCATGGCCGGGCGCGTCTCCGGGCCGGTGCTGCGTCTGGCGCAGCTCTGGCAGGATCTGCAGCAGGTGCGCATTTCCGTTGACCGGCTCGGCGACATCCTCAATGCGCCAATCGAGCTATCAGGCGGCGCCGGGCAGGGGTCGCTGCGCAAGATATCAGGCCATGCTGCCTTCGATCACGTCACCTTCCGCTACCGCCCCGGCGAGCGCGAGATCCTGAGCGACGTCTCCTTCAAGACTGAGCCGGGCGAGATCATAGGCATTGTCGGGCCGTCCGGCTCCGGCAAGAGCACCGTCGCCAAGCTCTTGCAGCGGCTGCATGTGCCGGAACGCGGACGCGTGCTGGTCGACGGTGTCGACCTGGCGCTGATCGATCCGCGCAGCCTGCGCCGACAGATCGGCGTCGTGTTGCAGGAGAACATCCTGTTTCGCCGCACCGTGCGCGAAAAC
>NZ_JBVVQQ010000022.1:18403-129736 GCF_055811135.1 Mesorhizobium sp. WSM4817
AGAGCGCGGCTCCAATCTATCCGGCGGTCAGCGCCAGCGCATCGCCATTGCCCGGGCGCTGGTCAGCAATCCGCGCAGCCTGCGCCGACAGATCGGCGTCGTGTTGCAGGAGAACATCCTGTTTCGCCGCACCGTGCGCGAAAACATCGCACTGGCCGATCCAGCGCTGCCGCTTGAGCGGGTGATCGAGGCGGCCAAGCTGTCAGGCGCGCATGACTTTATCCTGCAGCTCAAATCCGGCTACGATACGGTGCTGGAAGAGCGCGGCTCCAATCTATCCGGCGGTCAGCGCCAGCGCATCGCCATTGCCCGGGCGCTGGTCAGCAATCCGCGCATCCTGATCTTCGACGAGGCGACCAGCGCGCTCGATTACGAGTCGGAATATGTCATCCAGCAGAACATGCGGTTGATGGCCAGGGGCCGCACCGTGTTCATCATCGCGCATCGGCTGGCCGCCCTTCGCGACGCAACCCGCATCATGACGATCGAGGCAGGCCGCATCACCGAGCAGGGGTCGCATGACGAGCTGCTGCAACTCAACGGCCGCTATGCCCAGCTCTACCGGTTGCAGGCCGAACAGCGCCCGACAATCCCATCCCAGCAGGCGGCGGAGTAGACGATGGGGCGCTACTGGCAAGCAGTCAGGGAAGGCGTGGCGCGTGAGGCCGAGAACAAGCGTCCGACCCTCAATCGCGACGAACGCGCTTTCCAGGCGGCGGCGATCGAGATCCTCGAGACGCCAGCCTCGCCGGCCGCGCGTATTTTCTCAGGCCTGATCATGCTATTTGCCGCCGGCGCGCTGGCCTGGTCGTGGTTCGGCCGCGTCGACACCCATGCCACCATCCAGGGCAGGCTGATCCCGATCGGCAAGGTGCAGGTCATCGAGCCGCTGATCACCGGCACGGTCAAGGCGCTGCACGTCAAGACTGGTGATCATGTCGCGGCGGGGGATATGCTGGTCGAGCTCGAGCCGGCCGAACACGCAGCCGAGCGGCAGAAGAATGCCGGCAACCTTGCCGCCGCCGAAGTGTCGAAGGCACGGCTCAAGGCGCTGGTCGATGCCGTTGCCGACGGCACCCCATCCACCGACGCTGAATTCGTGGCTCCACCGAATGCACCGGAGCCGCTGGTCGACCTGCAGCGGCTGCAAATGCGCCAGTCGCTCGCCGCCTACCAGGCCGAACAGGAGAGCCTCGAGGCCGAGATCGCGCAAAAGCGGGTCGAGATCGATCGCGGCAGCAAGTCGCTGGTCGAGCGCCGCAAGCTGGTCAGCCTGGCCGGCGACCGGCTGGACGTCTTCGAGGAACTGGAAAAGCGACAGGTCGGTATCAAGACCAACACCATCGACGCCCGCCAGGGCGAGCAGAGCCAGGTGATGGCGGTGGTAGCCGACGAAGGCCACATCGCCGAGCTTGGAGCCGCCATTCGGACGCTTGCCGCGCAGAAGCGCGCGCGCCGCGAGGCCTATCTCGACAAGGTCGCCACCGAACTGATCGAGATCGACCGCTCGATCGGCGTGCTGCAGCAGGACCTGGCCAAGGCCGAACTGTTCGAGCGTGCCAGCCTGCTCAAATCGCCGGTTGCCGGCCGCGTGCAGCAACTGGAGGTCAACACACTGGGCGAGGTGGTGCAGACTGGCCAGCGGCTGATGGTGGTCGTGCCGGATGGCACGGCACTCGAGATCGAGGCGATGCTGCTAAACCGCGACAAGGGTTTTGTGCATGAAGGCCAGGATGTGCGGGTCAAGCTCGAAGCTTTCCCCTTCACAAAATACGGGACTTTGAATGGCAAAGTTCTGACCGTGTCCAATGATGCCATCTCGGCCGGCGCGCCGCAGGCGCCGGCGGGCAGGGAAGAAACTGCGGGCGATGCTGCCGGGCCGCTGGTGTTTCCGGTCCGCATCGCGCTCAACGAAACCTCGATCCGCGTCGAAGGCAAAGATGTCGTTCTGACCCCCGGCATGTCGGTGACGGCGGAGATCAGGACTGGCAACCGCCGGGTGATCGAGTTCCTGCTCGATCCGCTGATGGAGATGACGGATGAGGCCTTCCACGAGCGCTGAGACGGAGGCGGCTCGTCACAGCAACCTAGATCTAAGTAATTCTCAAGAAGGAATAAAACAATGAACTGCGTTCGAAGTGCTCGCATGGCGGTTGCTGCTTTTGGCGTCGCCTCGCTTGTGTCGTTTAATGCCCACGCCGATACGGTTGCGTTTGACACTGGCTACCAGAAGGCAGCGTTTTTGCTGTGCCCTGATGTGGTCATTCATAACGATGCCGGCTTTGGCAAGTTCATGCACCAGGACAGGAAGTACATTAATACTCGCGAGTACGAGCGTGGCTTCGCCTCTTTAAAAGCCGGGCTAAAGTCTGACGCTAGAAAAGTGTGCTTCGCGGCTGCCCGTGCCGGCGGTTGGTGGACCAGATCTCGCTGACGGGTCTCCTGGATCCGCAGCCTGTGATCTGAATTTAAATCTGAGACACTCCTGAAGATACTTGAATAGTGACTAAAAATGCTTTACAAGTATAAGCCAAACCATTGACGTAATTTAATGTCGCGATGTAATGTTGCGTCGATACGTAACTTGTGTGCAATAAATGTTGTGTGGCTTATTCCTGTGGCAACGATGGGAGAGCCGGTTTTATGGGGCGAATTAGATTTTTCCATTACATCTGACGCTCAGCGAGTTTTCCGCGAAAATTCATGGGCAGGGTTGGCGTGTGTTCAATAGCTCCGCATCAGGCCAGCGACGATCAGGCCCGGCTTTCCAGAGGCGGAGCGCTGACGTCTTGAACGACGTCACACATGAGGGTGAGAGGAGGTTCTTCATGCGCTCGCGGGATCAGGCTAAAGGACAGGTATAAATGAACTCAGAGATGAAGTTGATAGTATCATATTTAGCCGTTAACTTTGCAATTTTCTTAGGTTTGCTAATCATTTCATTGGCAGGATACTTTGGATTTTTAAATACGTTATGTAAATGCATCAATGGTAGTAATGATAGATTTCAAATATTGATTTTGATATCTGGAATGTTCACTTTGGTATCGGGAGCAGAACTTGTCGGAGTCGTTCGTAATCCTCAAGTGCGTGGGGCGCCCTATCGAAGGGTTCAGGATCCAATCGGGGTGCATAAGAAAGCGTTACTGATTGCGTCAATAATATCGATTTTAGTCGCTGCAGCAACCATATGCCCAGAAATATCTGCTAAATTAGGAGTAGGCAATGTCTGTTAGCTTCGAAGCGAGAAGTGGTCTCGGCGGCATTTGGGGGAGTGGGCCAATTGGGTTTGGCTATTCTGCAGGAGCGAAAAGGACAGTTACTATTGGAGGGGCTAACATTTTCGATTACTCGACCGAGACGTTTAAGAGCGTCTCTGGAACTTTTTGGGGAGCAACGGTGGGTTTTACCATGTCAAATGCCGGATTGGCTGTTGACACAGGACTTGGTCTCGAGTTCGGACAAGGCTACGGCCTCGGAGGATTTGTCGGCGTAAGTAAAGATTATTCAACAAGTTCATGGTCTTTTGGCGCCTCCCTAGACGGGGTTGCCGGTCTGCCGGGTATTGGGTTTGGTTGGTACGGTAGTCTCGGGGTATCATTGGGAGTTACTTACGGACCGGAAACCTATACTCCCGGTGCTGCGTTTGCGGCGGCGATGTCACAGGTGGGAAATAGTGCGTACTTGGCAGGTATTGCCGGAAGTACATACGACCTTAATTCTCCTGTCAGCAGGCCACACTATCCAAACCTGCAATTTGCCTACGACGCTGTTGCTCTACAACAGCTCTATGAGGGAACACTTAAGGACTGGACCGGTTGGAATTCACCCAAAGAGAACATGACACCCGCTGATTGGGCGGGACAAAATCGCGGAGTGGTTGGTGCGATCGCTTCCCATGCCGATGGCATTTCACCCAACGCGATGCGTTCTGAATCGACCGAGGCGGCGCGTGCCGCAGAGGCTGCCCGCCAGGCCGGTATTGAAAAAAGCACTAACGTCTTCGGCGACTACGGTACAAGACTGATGTCGCGATGACCGAGGCGGCGCGGCGCTCCGGTATTGAAAAAAGCACTAACGTCTACGGCGACCGCGGGTACAAGACTGATGTCGCGATGGCCGAAGCGGCGCGACGCGCCACCGAAGCCGACGCGCGTGCCGTGGATAGATCTGCGACTCCACCGAATCCAAGCACTAATCAGCCAAGCATTACATCACCTGCTGCAACTCCTTCATTTCGAGAGACTGAAGAGGACAGCATGAGGTCGTATGCAGCGTATCAGGCGGAAGAGGCTGTCTCGCGGAACCTATTGAACAGCATCGCATTAGGGGTCAGTCCAACTTCGTTAGGTCTTCCGGCGCAGTATAATTTTTCGACGCCAATCGTTGACGCAAACTATATGCCTATGCCTGTTACTGTTACGAGGCGCGTCCCTGTTACCAAACGTGTCCCTGTTGTCCGTGTAACTCCGCCGCGTGTGGTTGCGCCACCTGTGTATGTGCCAGAGATGGTTTACGTCCCTGGCGTTGGCTACACCAACGGTGCCGCCCCTATCGATCGTCTTGGTGCGCTTGCTCAGATTTCATTGGATAAAGGTTTATCGACCGCTGCTACCAGGGCGGCGGTTACACAAGGCGCCATTCAGCTTGGTGTGAATCCGTACGATCCTAACTTGCAGAAGATGATGGATCGGATTGGGAAGTCCAGCAAGTCCGATCATACGACCGAAGCGGGCGCCACCAGGTCCGGCCCTGTGAATGACGTTGGTGGCTATTCTACTACTCCCCATGACCATCATGGCAATTATACCAGTAGCGATGCCTCCCGTCGGAGCTCTTTCGGGGGCGGTTACAGCGGTTCAACGGGGGGTTACAGTGGTGGGTCGACATCGAGCAGTGGTTCGACATCGAGCGGTGGTAGCGCCAGCGGATCCGGCAGCACTAGTGGCCGTTCCGACTCGGCCGGCAACAGACCCGTCCTCCTCGACCTGGACGGCAACGGGCTCTCTGTGGACACGCTGGCCTCATCCAACCAATTTGTCGATCTCGATGGCGATGGCTACCAGCACCGCACCGCCTGGGCCGGTGCCGGCGATGGTGTGCTGGTGCTCGACGCCGATGGCGACGGCAAGATCAGCCGCTCCAGCGAGTTCGTCTTCACCGAATGGGACCAGACGGCGACCGGCGATCTCGAAGCGCTGAAAAGCGTGTTCGACACCAATCACAACGGCCTGCTCGACGCGGGCGACGAGCGCTGGTCCGAATTCAAGATCATGGTCGACGGCCAGCTTGTCTCGCTGGCGTCGCTCGGCATCGCCTCGATCGGGCTGACGGCGACAGGTAGCGGCCAGAACTTTGCCGATGGTTCGGCCATCACCGGTACGGCGACCTATACAAAGACCGATGGGACCACGGGTGCTGTCGGCGATGCCGTGCTGGCCTCGGACGCCAACAGTTACATCATCAAGACCACCACCGTCACCAATGGCGACGGCTCAAAGACCACCACGCTTGGCGGCTACGACAAGGATGGCACGCTGGCCTTCCAGAACCGCATCACCGTGAGTGCCGACGGACTGTCGACGACGACTCAGTTCGACGATGATGGCAACGGCACCTACGAACGTTCGCAGACCGATGTCACGACAGTGACGGCGGGTGTGCGCAAACGTGTCATTACAGACTTCAACACCGACGGCTCGGTCGCTGAGCGCACCACGACGACGACCAGCGCCGACCACGCTACGGTCACCACAGCGCTCGACCAGGATGGTGACGGCGTCAACGATCAGACACAGGTGTTCGTCAGGAATGCCGACGGCTCGACATCGACCATAGTTTCCGAAAACAGCGTCAACGGGACTTTGCTTCGCAAGGTCGCGACGACCGCGTCGGCCGACGGTCTGACCAAAACGGTGCAGAGCGACTCTACCGGCACCGGCGTCTACGATCTCGTCAGCACCGAAACCACCGTCGTCGCCGGCGATGGCACACGCACCAAGACGGTTGCCGATACCAGCAGCGGCGGCACCTTGATCGACAGGGAGCAGACCGTCACCAGCGCCGATGGCCGGACACGCACGGTTTCGCACGACCTTGACGGCAACGGCACCTATGAAACCCGCGATGTGACTGCCATCACCAATGGAACCAATGGTGCTGCGGTTACCACGGTTTCTACCTACAGCTCGACCAATGTGCTGATCGGCAGAACGGTTGCCACGACAAGCAATGACGGCCTGGCCAAGACGGTCTCGACCGATCTCAATGGCGATGGACGGTATGATATCGTCTCGTCGGATGTCACGGTGGTTGGCACCGGCGGCAGCCTGTCAGAAACGCAGCAGGTCAAAAGCCGCGACGGCACCTTGCTGTCCGCCTCCACCACCGACACCAGCGCTGACCGCAAGACGATTTCGATAACGACCGATGCCAATGGCGACGGCCATGTCGATATCGTCAAGTCGATCGTTATCGATGGTGCCGGCGTAACGACCTCGACGGTCGGTCAGTACAATTCGGATGGCTCGCTCGTCGGCAAGACAATCCGCCAGACCTCCGCGGACGGCCTGTCTTTGACCAGCAAGGCGGACATCGACGGCAATGGCATCTACGACGCTGTCGTCACTGACGTGACGACCACGGATGGTTCCAGCAACCGCACGCGCACAGTCACGACCAGAAGCGCCAACGGCACGCTGGTCGACAGTTCGGCCGTCACCACCAGTGCCGACAGCCTGACCCAGACGATCAAGGACGACATCAACGCCGACGGCACCGTCGATCGCACCACGGTCCAGGCAACCGTGCTCGGTGGCGACGGAAGCCGCACGGTCACCACGACGACGACCAGCACCAGCGGCGCAGTGCTGGCTAGGACCGAAGTCAAGACCAGCGCCGACCGCAAGACGACAACCACGAAGATCGACGCCAATGGCGACACCAAGGTCGATCGTACTCAGGTCGCGGTAGTCAACAGCGATGGCAGCAGCGTCGTCACCGTGTCGGACACCGATAGCAATGGCGCCCTGTATGCCAAGTCGGAAACCACGATATCCGGCAATGGCCTGACCGCCACCGACAAGCGGGATGTGAATGGTGACGGCGTTTACGATGCCGTGACCCAGGCGGTGACCGTTATCAGTTCGAACGGCACCCGTACGACGACGACCTCCCAAACATCGAGCAATGGCACATTGCTGGCCAGGACGATTGCAGCGGTATCGGCGAATGGCCTGAGCATCGATACCCAGACCGATGCCGACGGCAACGGGGTTGTCGAAAGCAAATCCAGTGACGTCACTATCCTGAATGCGGATGGTTCGAAGACCCGGACGGTCTCCGAACTCGCCGGCACCGGCGCGCTGATCGGCAAAACGACCACCACTACCAGCGCCAACGGGCGGGTCGTGACGACATCAAGCGATCTCGATGGCGACGGGCTCTACGACATCGTTTCGTCCGATGTGAAGCTTCTCGGGTCCGGCGGCAGCCGGAGCGAGACGCTGCAGACGAAAAGCCGTGACGGTTCGCTGCTGTCGAGCTCGAGCACCAACACCAGCGCTGACCGCAAGACGATTTCGATAGCGTCCGATTCCGACGGCGATGGCCATCTGGATTCGGTCAAGACGATCGCTGTCGATGGCACGGGCGTCACCACATCGACCGTCAATCAGTATAATCCCGATGGCTCGCTTGTTGGCAAGACCCTGGACCAGACCTCGGCCAATGGCCTCTCGCTGACCAGCAAGGCCGACCTCAATAGTGATGGCGTCTATGATATCATTGTCGCCGATGTGACCACCATCGATGGCTCCAGCAACCGCACGCGCACGGTGACCACCACCAGCGCCAACGGGGCGCTGATCGGCAGTACCTCCACGATAACGGGCGCCGACGGCCTGACCCAGACGGTGAAGGACGACATCAATGCTGATGGCACCGTCGACCGCACGACGGTCCAGGCCACAGTACTCGGCGGCGACGGCAGCCGCACGGTGACCACGACCACGACCAGCACCAGCGGTGCGATGCTCGCCTGGACCGAACTCAAGACCCGTCGGCAACCCCGCCAACGCTGACAGCATTCAGATCTATCAGCAGACCATGGCGAAGGCCCGCATCGAGCACCTTCAGTTTGACGGTCTCGAAGCGCGGCTTGCCCTGTCTTTCGCGGTGGTGAAAGCCGCGGGAGCGACGCTCAACAGCACCGGCAGCTATCGTGGTAGCTTTCTTGAAGGAACCTACGAACTGCTGTTCGGTCTGGAAGGCAATGAGACGATCAACGGTGGTGGCGGCAACGCCATCTTTTATGGCGGCGCCGGCAACGACATCCTCAACGGCAACGTCATCGATCCATATTGGGGGGGCGGCGCTGATATCTTCTATGGAGGTGCTGGAACTGACTATCTGAGCGGTGCCGGCGGTGATGATCGCTATGTTTTCCGGCGTGGCGATGGCACCGACCACGTCAGCGATTTCAACATCCTCCCGACCACAGCGAGCGCCGACATCGCCGCAGCTCAGGCAAAAAGCGTTTCTGCCACAGGCATCGTGAACACCTGGGTCGGGGGCTACTACTGGAACACCAGCACAAACGGCCTACAGAAGGCATTTGAGGGCAATGTCGATACGCTGGTGTTGGAAAGCGGCATCAGGGCCGAAGATCTTTCCTTCGCATGGACAGGCGCGGGCAGCGACAATCTTGTCATCAACATCGCTGGCGGCCCAGCGGGCGACAGCGTGGTCCTGTATCAACAGAAAACGGCGGCAGCGCGAATCGAAAAGCTAACGCTCGACGGACTGGGCTCGAGGAACTTCTACGTGGCCACGGCTGAGGGAGCCACTGTCAACGGAAGTGCCGATGCCGACATCATCTTCGGGTTGGACAGTTCCAGCAACTACGAAACGCTGAACGGCAACGCCGGCAACGATGCCCTTTACAGCGGCGCCGGCGATGACGTGTTGAACGGCGGTGGCGGAAATGACACCCTGCTTGGTGGCGCCGGCAACGATTATACGAATGGTCAGGATGGTGACGATACTTACGTATTCAGGCGCGGCGATGGCAACGACTTGATCGAGGACTATGTAGCAGTCGTGGCTTCTTCCGCTCCCGATATCGCTGCAGCGCAGGCATTGGGGGTTTCCGCCAGCGGAACGGTCGATACATGGGTGGGAGGATACCGCTGGATAACCAACTTAAACTCCCTCTACAAGATCGTTGCTTCCGGCACCGATACGCTAGCGCTGACAGGTGGTATCAAAGCGGATGATCTATCTTTCTCATGGTCAGGCGTCGGTCAGGACAACCTCGTTGTCTACATCAACAACGGATCGTACTGGGACACCGTTTCAATAAACCAGCAGTCGTTCGACAACGCAAAAATCGACAAACTTGCCCTCGACGGCCAAGTCACGAGGAACTTCTACGTGGCCAAAGCCGCCGGTGCTACCGTTAACGGCAGCACGGACGCCGATATCATGTTCGGTCTCTCCGGCAGTGAAACGCTTAACGGAAATGCAGGCAGCGATGCGCTTTACGGCGGGGCCGGTAGTGACACGCTGGTCGGCGGGACAGATAACGACAGTTATCATTTCGCCGCGGGCGGCGGCGCCGACACGATCGTCGAATCCGGTTCCTACAGCGACCATGACGAGCTGGATTTCGGAACGGGCATCGACGCCAACGAACTCTGGTTCAGCCAGCAGGGCAACAACCTGGTCGTCTCGGTGCTGGGAACCACCGACAAGGTGACGATCAGCAACTGGTTTGCCGGGCCAGGAAATGTCGTCGAGACGATAAAGTCCGGCGATGGAAAGGTGCTCAATCACTCCGACGTGGCAACGCTGGTCGCGGCCATGGCCGGATTTGATCCCGCAACCTCGCCGACGGGGACGGGCATCCAGCCCAATGATCCGCTGCTTGGCAATCCGGCTCAGACAGGCACGATTGCAGCAGCCATGCAGTCGTCCTGGATGGTAACCTGAGTTGAGCACCGACGGATCCGAGCCGGCTCACGGCTCGGATCTACCATTCACATAGGGAGGGATTGGATCGGTCGCCGACACGCCAGGACTTTTCGGAGGATCGCTTGACGGCTCGTTTTCGCTCAGAACAATCGTCTATTCTCTCGGAGAGCCAGACATTCGTCGCGAAAACAACCACAGCTAAAAAACAAGCGCAGATAGAGACGCCTATGACGAGATTCTTGATCGCATCTGGATGTTTGTGGCTTGCATGGGAGGGTCGTTGCACGTACCGGGTTGCTGAGATCGATGAGCCGAACGCGCCTTGATGGCGACCAGTTGATCATACCGTGTGGGCGTGCGCGGCGGAAGCCGGTGATCACCTCCGACGTGCTCGGCGATTTGATTGAGCAGAATAGCGGGAAGCAATTCGTTAGTCATTTCTATTCCCGCTGTTCGAGACTGCGGGCATGAATTGCAGATTTCCACCTCTTCATCAGCACTTTAGTCCCTGCCTGCTCTCGAATTTCCGTAGCTAGTCTAGACCGTCGATTCGGCAGAATCATCGGCTGCAAATCTGCACGTAGGCACACGCCCAACGAGATGTTTTGTCTCTGCATACGTTCATGCGGAGATCATAAATGCGGATACTCACCGTCTCGCCCGACCTTTACGGCCGCCATCCAACTTTTCTGAAGCAGATGTACCGTCTTCGCGCAGTGGTGTTCGGCGGCCGTCTCGAATGGGACGTCTCTGTGACCGCGGGGGAAGAGCGCGATCGCTACGATGATTTTAAGCCGACCTACGTTCTGGCAGTTAACGAGCGTGGGATGGTCACCGGTTGCGCCCGTTTTCTTCCAGCCTCCGGGCCGACGATGCTCGAGTACATATTTGCCGAACTGCTCGAAAAGGGTTCTCTGAACCCGCATCCAGAAATGGTCGAAAGTTCGCGCTTCTGTGTCGACACGTCCCAGACCGCGGGCAGGGAAGCGGGCCAATTACATCTTGTGACACGCACCTTGTTCGCCGGCATCATCGAATGGTCGATGGCGAATGGTTACAGCGAGATCGTCACCGCGACCGATCTCCGCTTCGAGCGGATCCTCAAACGTGCCGGCTGGCCGATGCGACGGCTCGGCGAACTTGCAGCAATCGGCGACACGATGGCCGTTGCCGGAAGCCTTCCAGCCGATCGTGAGCGCTTTGAGCAAGTCTGTCCTCCCGGCTACCGTTCGATGATCTCCCATAACGACGGCGCACCGATCAGGAGCGCCGCGTGACCCAACTCCGCTCGCATTCGCGTCTCGTCCGCAAACTTCAGGAAGCTCTCGGCGACCATCTCTGCGTCGCGCTCGACGACGCGACGGTGGTCGAGATCATGCTCAACCCCGATGGCAGGCTCTTCATTGAGCGCCTGGGTCATGGGGTAGCTTCGGCGGGCGCGATGACCCCGGCCGCGGCGGAGGTGATCATTGGCAGCGTCGCCCACGCGCTGCAATCGGAGGCCGACGGCGAGCAGCCGATCATCTCCGGCGAACTGCCGATTGGCGGGCACCGCTTCGAGGGCTTGCTGCCGCCGGTCGTTTCCGGACCGGCCTTCACGATCCGGCGGCGCGCGTCGCAGCTTATCCCGCTTTGCGACTACGTGAAGTCGAAGGTTATGACCGAGGCGCAGGCCTCTGTCCTGCGCAGCGCGATCTCGTCTCGCATGAACATCGTGATCTCCGGCGGCACGGGCTCGGGCAAGACGACGCTTGCCAACGCGGTCATTGCCGAAATCGTCGCCAATGCGCCGGCCGATCGGATGGTCATTCTGGAAGACACCGCCGAGATCCAATGCGCAGCCGAAAACGCGGTATCGCTTCACACAAGCGACACGGTCGACATGGCGCGGCTTCTCAAGAGCACCATGCGATTACGGCCTGACCGAATCATTGTCGGCGAGGTCCGCGACGGCGCGGCGCTCACGCTGCTCAAGGCGTGGAACACCGGGCATCCTGGCGGCGTCACCACCATTCACTCGAACACAGCGATGTCGGCTCTGCGCCGGCTCGAGCAGCTGACCGCGGAAGCGAGCCAGCAGCCCATGCAGGAGGTGATCGGCGAGGCCGTCGATCTCGTCGTTTCCATAGAACGGACGGGGCGGGAGAGGCGGGTCCGCGAGGTTATCCACGTCGAGGGCTTCAGCAACTCACGATACCGAACCGAACACTACGCCCAGATCGACGAGGACAGTCATGTCGCGTAAGACACAAATCACCCTAGCCTTTGCGGCTTTGGCCGCGTTCTCCTGCGTCAGCCTGACGGATCCAGCCCTTGCCTCCTCAGGCGGCGGTCTGCCGTGGGAATCTCCCCTGCAGCAGATCCAGCAGTCCATCACCGGACCGGTCGCCGGCTTCATTGCACTCGCCGCCGTCGCGATCGCCGGCGGCATGCTGATCTTCGGCGGCGAACTCAACGATTTCGCGCGGCGGCTCGTCTATGTCGTGCTTGTCGCCGGCATCCTGCTCGGCGCCACGCAGATCGTCGCCCTGTTCGGCGCAACGGGGGCCTCGATTGGAGAGGCGCCGTCACAGGCTTCAAACGCATCGGCAGGGGAGGGGGCAGATGGCTGAGTCAGGCGCCAATCTCGCGCGCTCGCGCGTGCACAGGGCGCTTTCGCGTCCCAACCTGCTCATGGGAGCAGACCGGGAGCTGGTTCTGCTTACCGGCCTCGGTTCGGTGATCCTGATCTTCGTCGTGCTGACCTGGTATGCCGCGCTCTTCGGCGTGGCGATCTGGCTGGTCGCAGTCGCAGCCCTTCGCATGATGGCGAAGGCCGACCCGATGATGCGGCGGGTTTACATCCATCACATGTCGTACAAGCCGAACTATCGGGCCACATCGACGCCATGGCGCAGGTTTTGACGCTTCATGGTCGCACTCAAGACTTTCCGCCACTCGGGACCATCGTTCGCCGATCTCGTTCCCTACGCAGGTCTCGTCGACAACGGCGTCATTCTGCTGAAGGACGGTTCACTGATGGCCGGCTGGTATTTTGCCGGTCCCGACAGCGAGAGTTCGACTGACGCCGAGCGCAACGAGGTCTCGCGGCAGATCAACACCATTCTCGCTCGTCTCGGATCGGGGTGGATGATCCAGGTCGAAGCCGTGCGGGTGCCGACTTCCGATTACGCAGACGAAGCCGACTGCCATTTCCCCGACCCGGTCACACGGGCCATCGACTTCGAGAGACGGCTCCACTTCCAGCGAGAAAGCGGACATTTCGAGAGCCGGCATGCGGTCATCCTGACGTGGCGGCCGCCGGAGCCGCGGCGCTCTGGCCTCGCACGCTATGTCTATTCCGATCCGGCAAGCCGATCAGCATCCTATGCGATGACGACGCTTGACACGTTCCGCGCCTCGATCCGCGAAATCGAGCAATATCTCGGCAATGTCGTCTCCATTCAGCGCATGGCGACGCGCGAGGTGGACGAGAGAGGCGGACTTCGGGTCGCCCGCTATGACGAGCTGCTCCAGTTCGTCCGCTTCTGCATCACAGGCGAAAACCATCCTCTTCGTCTGCCGGACATCCCGATGTATCTCGACTGGCTGGTCACGGCCGAGCTACAGCACGGCCTGACCCCGCTTGTGGAGAACCGCTTCCTCGGGGTTGTCGCCATCGACGGCCTGCCGGCGGAGAGCTGGCCGGGCATCCTCAACGCGCTCGATCTGATGCCGCTGACCTATCGCTGGTCATCGCGCTTCGTCTTTCTTGACGAGCAGGAGGCACGGCAGAAGCTGGAGCGGACCCGCAAGAAATGGCAGCAGAAGGTGCGGCCGTTCTTCGACCAGCTCTTTCAGACCCAGAGCCGCTCGGTCGACCAGGACGCCATGATGATGGTCGCCGAAACCGAGGACGCCATCGCCGAGGCCTCCTCCCAGCTCGTCGCCTACGGCTACTATACGCCTGTGATTGTCCTGTTCGATGGAGCGCAGGCTCGGCTTCAGGAAAAGTGCGAGGCGATCCGCCGTCTCGTCCAGGCCGAGGGGTTTGGGGCGCGTATTGAAACGCTGAACGCGACCGACGCTTTCCTCGGAAGCCTGCCCGGCGTCTCCTATGCCAATATCCGGGAGCCGTTGGTCAACACGCGCAATCTCGCCGACCTCATCCCGTTGAACTCGGTCTGGTCGGGCAGCCCGGTGGCGCCTTGCCCTTTTTATCCGGCCGGGTCGCCGCCGCTCGTGCAGGTCGCGAGCGGGAGCACACCGTTCCGCCTGAACCTGCATGTGGACGACGTCGGCCACACGCTGGTGTTCGGACCGACGGGATCGGGCAAGTCGACGCTGCTGGCGCTGATCGCCGCACAGTTCCGGCGCTATGCCGGCGCGCAGGTCTTCGCCTTCGACAAGGGTCGCTCCATGCTGCCGCTGACGCTCGGCCTCGGCGGCGATCACTACGAGATCGGCGGGGATGCGTTTGGAGGAGGGAAGGGGGCTTCGCCGGCGCTCGCCTTCTGCCCGCTCGCAGAGCTCTCCAGCGACGGCGACCGCGCATGGGCGGCCGAGTGGATCGAAACGCTCGTCGCCCTGCAGGGCGTCAGCGTCACGCCGGACTATCGCAACGCCATCTCCCGGCAGATCGGTTTGATGGCGCAGTCGCGCGGTCGCTCGCTCTCGGACTTCGTCTCCGGCGTGCAGATGCGCGAGATCAAGGATGCCCTGCATCACTACACGGTCGACGGCCCCATGGGGCAGCTTCTCGACGCCGAGGAGGACGGTCTGTCACTCAGGGCGTTCCAGTGCTTTGAGGTGGAAGAGCTCATGAACATGGGCGAACGCAACCTCGTACCCGTCCTGACCTATCTCTTTCGTCGTATCGAGAAACGCCTGACAGGAGCGCCCAGCCTCATCCTGCTCGACGAGGCCTGGCTGATGCTCGGGCATCCGACCTTCCGCGACAAGATCCGGGAATGGCTGAAGGTGCTGCGCAAGGCGAACTGCGCCGTCGTTCTCGCCACGCAGTCGATATCCGACGCCGAACGCTCCGGCATCATCGACGTGTTGAAGGAAAGCTGCCCGACGAAGATCTGCCTTCCGAACGGCGCTGCGCGCGAGCCGGGTACCCGCGAGTTCTACGAACGGATCGGCTTCAACGAACGCCAGATCGAGATCGTCGCGACCGCCTTGCCGAAACGCGAATACTACGTCGCCTCGCCGGAAGGCCGGAGGCTCTTCGACATGGCGCTAGGTCCGGTTGCCCTCTCCTTTGTCGGAGCGTCCGGCAAGGAGGATCTCAAGCAGATTCGCGCCCTTCATACCAAGCACGGGGCCGCGTGGCCTCTCCAATGGCTCCAACAAAGGGGGATTGCCGATGTCGCGTCATTCTTTCCAACACCGTAGCGCCCGTGCCGCGCTTGCCGCGGCGCTGATGCTGGGCGCTGCCGGATCGCTGCCGGTCGCCTACGCCGGCAGTGCGACCGGCGCCGCCACGGAGTGGACGCAGCTTGCAAACAATGCCGAGCTCGTCAGCCTCGTCGGCAAGTCGGCCGAGCAGGTCAACAACCAGATCAAGCAGATCACGCAGCTTGCCGAGCAGATCCAGAACCAGCTCAATATCTACAACAACCTGCTGCAGAACACCGCACAGCTTCCGGGCCACATCTGGGGACAGGTCGAGAACGACCTGAAGAGCCTGCAGAACATCGCCGCGCAAGGGCAGGGCGTCGCGTTCTCGATGGGCAATATTGACGACGTATTGAAACAGCGCTTCCAGAGCTTCGCCGACATGAAGGGCAACCTGCCGGATGGCACCAGCTTTTCGTCGAACTACCAGAGCTGGTCAGACACCAACCGCGACACGATCGCCGGAACCTTGAAGGCGGCAAACCTCACGGCGGAGCAGTTCTCGAGCGAGGAATCCACCATGTCTTCTCTGCGCTCGATGTCGGAGAGCGCCGACGGCCAGATGAAGGCGCTGCAGGTCGGCCATCAGATTGCCACGCAGCAGGTCGCGCAGATGCAGAAGCTGCGTGGGCTCGTCTCGCAGCAGATGACCATGATGGGCACATGGTTCCAGTCCGAACAGGCGAGACAGGACCTCGCCCAGGCCCGCCGCGAGCAGTTTTTTAACGCGCCCGACCGCGATATCCGCAGCGGCCAGACGATGGAGCCGCGCTGGTGAGCCCGCGCATCCTCATCGCCCTCGCGGTGGCAGGTATCGTCGCCTTCGGAGCCGGCATGTTGATTTTGGTGGCCGTGCAACCGGACGCCACGACTGAAACGCCGGCGGCGGCGCCGGTCTCCGGCGCGGCACAGCAAGAGCACCGGGAGCGCTTTTTCGGCGGCGATCCGGATCGCGACGTGCGCGGCGGGCAGGAAATGAAGCCCCGATGGTGATTGTCCGTCCCTCCCGCGCGTTTGAGGCGCTGTTCATCGTGATCGCCATCGTGCTGCTCGCAAGTGCGCCGGCGCTTGCACAGCAAGGTTCGGTCCTGACAATACTGGAGAACCAGGTCGTCACCGCCGCCAAGGGCTGGGAGACGACGGTCATGGACGCGGCACGCTCGCTGTTCTGGATCCTCGCCGGCATCGAAGTCGGGATCGCCGCGGTCTGGCTGGCGATCAATGCGGCCAGCCTCGACGCGTGGTTCGCCGAACTGGTGCGCCGGGTCATGTTCATCGGCCTCTTCGCCTTCATCCTCGATCAGGGACCGTCCTTCGCCAAGGCCGTGGTCGACAGCCTGTTCCAGATCGGCGCCGGCGGCGGCTCGGCTTCGCCGGCGAACATTTTTGACGCCGGCATTCGCGTTGCATCCAAGATGTCCGAGCAGGCGCAGTTCGGCCTGTTCGAGGACAACGCGCTCGCCATCGCCGCGGTCTTCGCAATGGTCGTTGTCGTCGTCTCCTTCTCTCTGGTGGCCGCGATCTTCGTAGCCGTCATGGTGGAGATGTATGTCGGGCTTCTGGCGGGGATGATCATGCTTGGGCTGGGAGGCTCCTCCTACACTAAGGACTTCGCCGTCCGTTACCTGGTCTATGCGTTTTCCGTCGGAATGAAGCTGATGGCGCTCGTGATGATCGCCAAGATCGGCTCGGACATACTTCTCGGCCTGGCCGAGGCGCCGACCGCGACCTCTGACCAGTTCATCACCACGCTCGCCATCGCCGGCATATCGGTCGTCGTGTTCGTCATCGCCATGTACGTCCCTCCGATCATGCAGGGCGTGGTCCAAGGCGCATCGATCGCCGGCGGCATGGAAGCGATCCGGCACGGGGCGCAGGCTGCGACCTTTGCCGCCGGCGGCGCCTTCCTCGGGGCGAGCGCCGCGTCCAAGGGCGCGCAGACGGCGAGCGACGCACGCGCTGGCGGGTCGTCGATGGCAGGTGCTGCAATGCGTGGGATGGCCTCTGGCATCGGCAGCGCCGGATGGGCCGCCGGCTCGGCGGCCAAAGAAAAGGCAATCGCGTCGCCCGGCGCTTATGCGGGCTCTCTTCTGGGGCTTGCCAATGCCAAGCTCGACCAAAACCGGCAATCGGGCGGGCATACATCCTCCCGGCCTGTGCCGCCGCCGATCGATGACAGTAAGTGAGGAGACCGTTCGGCATGGCCTCAGGCAATCCGCCCGAAAACCCCTATCTTGCCGCCCGACAGGAGTGGAACGAGCGCTATGGCTCCTATGTTAAGGCCGCCGCCGCCTGGCGCCTTGTCGGCATCGCCGGCATGACCATGGCGGTGATCGGCTTTTCCTATGCGCTCTTCCAGAGCACGCAGGTCAAGCTGGTGCCGTACATCGTCGAGGTCGACAAGCTCGGCACGGCCTCGAGCGCCGGCTTTCCGGAGCAGATCGAGTATGCCGATCCCCGCGTCGTCAGGGCAACGCTCGGCAGCTTCGTCTCGAACTTCCGCAGCGTGACGCCGGATGCGGTTGTGCAGAAGCAGTATATCGATCGCACCTATTCGCATTTGAGAACCTCCGATCCGGCCACCGAAAAGGTCAACGCCTGGTTCCGCTCCTCCTCGCCATTCGAGAAGGCGAAGACCGCGACAGTCGCCATCGAGGTGAACAACATCGTCGCGCTGTCCAACCAGAGCTACCAGATCGACTGGACCGAGTTCGAACGCGACCGCAAGGGCAAGGAGACCGCCGTACGGCGGTTCCGCGGCGTCGCCACCGTCACGCTTACGCCTCCGCAGGACGAGGCCATTATCCGTTTCAACCCGATCGGTCTGTATCTGCGCGATTTCGACTGGACTGCGCAGCTTTGAAAGGCATGGCCCGTATATGAGCTTCAGAACCAAAATAGCCCGGGCCACGCTGAACGCCCTCGTGATCGTATCCACGACAATGGCGTCGCCCTTCCTCCTCTCTTCGGAAGCCCTCGCCGATGGAGTGACTGCCAATGAGGCGAAGGGCATCGGCATTTCTGGCCAGTGGCGTGGATCGCGCGGCCTTGTCACGAAAGGCGCCGACGGAAAGGTCGTCTTTCTCTACGGCGAGATCCAGCCCTCGGTCGTATGCTCACCGCTGCAGGTATGCGATATCGAGCTTGAGGCCGGCGAGGCTGTGCGCGACGTTCTCGTCGGCGACACGGTACGCTGGAAGGTCGAACCCGCGACCTCCGGGGCCGCCGGTGGCCAGGCGATCCACCTGATCGTCAAGCCATCCGAGCCCGGTATCGTCACCTCGATGGTGGTGACGACTTCTCGACGCACCTATCACATTCAGCTCAAGTCGCATCAGACGCAGTACATGGCGCGCGTCGGTTTTGAATATCCCGAGGACATGTCAATGAGGCTCGCCGACGTCAACGCCCGCATGGAAGCAAGTTCAATCCCTGGCGCCGGGATTCCGGCCGAGCAGTTGCAGTTCGGCTATTCGATTTCGGGTCGCGCCGGATGGCGGCCCAGCCGCGTCTATAGCGATGGCATCAAGACCTACATCCAGTTTCCACGCTCGATCTCCGGCCAGGACGCGCCGGTCCTCTTCGTCATCTCCGGCGGCCAGAACCGTATCGTCAACTATCGCATGAAGAACGGTATGATGATCGTCGACTATCAGATCGATAAGGCGGTACTCGTCTCCGGCGTCGGCTGGAAACAGGAGAAGGTCACGATCCGGCGGGGAGGGCGGTGATGCCTATCTTCCGCTCGTTTCGCTCGCTCGCCGCCGCAGTCACACTCGCGGTTTTCCTTTCCGGCTGCCAGAGCCTTGGCTCGGGCGACCTCGTCGCCAGCAACGCGCCAGCCGACATCTCCGGCCCGGCCGCAACTTCAATCGCCGGCGATATAGTGAGCCGCCTTGCCGAGCACGTCGCGCCAGGCACTGGGACCATCGCGTTGAAGCAGGATGTTTCGCCCTTCGGGCAAGCTCTGGAGGCGGCCCTCAAGGGGTGGGGATACGCGGTCGTCACCGACCAGACAACCGACAGCGGCACGACGATCGTCCCGCTTGCCTATGTTGTCGAGCCGTTCGAGGGCCAGGTCCTCGCGCGGCTGTCGACGAGCAGTGTCGAGCTCGGTCGTGCCTATGAGGTAACTACCACGGGCGCATCGCCGGCGAGCCCGCTCTCCGTGATGCGTCGCGGGTAGGAGGGAGCTGTGGTCCAATCTCTTAAGCTCGGCGGTGCGCCCAACCAGGACTCCGAGGCCGGCATCCGGCGCATCAATCGACTGCCTATCATCATCGTGATCGTGCTCGTCATCGCTTTCCTCGGCGTGATCTTCTACGGTCTCGCATCGCGCGGCCTGCTTGTCCGCCAGAACACCGGCCCGGGCGATGGCTCCGGCAATCCGGCCTCGAGCTTCGCCGACCAGCTTAAGCGAGGTGTGGGCGACGCCATCATTGGAGAACCGCAGCAGACGACGACGCTGCAGCCGACACCTGTGACTCAAAGTGAGAAGCGGTCCGTCAATCCGTTCACGCCACAACCGAGCCGCACGGAAGAGGCGCAGCCCGTACAGGAACTAGAATCCGAACAGGTCTGGCGCGCCCGCCTGCAGCGAGAGCAGGAAGAACAATATCTCCGGGAACGGCATCGCCAGAGGATGGCCCGGCTTCAGGCGAATGACGCGGCCTATGACTCGCCGATCACGGTGGACCACGGCAAGTTTGACAGTCGGGGAGGGGATACGAACGCTGCGGCCGCCACGACAACAAACGGAATTTCCACCGTGACGACGACTGGTGCTGCGTCCGACCTAAATGCGGCAGCTCTGCGCGCTGGTCTCGGCGGGCAGAATGTCGATCCAAATGCCCAGAAGGCCAAGGAGGATTTCTTCAACGCGGACCTCAAGGAGCTTGGCTACCTGCCGAACCGTGTTGTGCCGCAGCAGTCACCATATGAGCTCAAGCGTGGCTCGGTTATTCCCGCGACATTGATCACCGGCATCAATTCCGACCTTCCCGGTCGCATCACCGCCCAGGTGAGCCAGAACGTCTATGATTCAGCAACTGGACATCGCCTTTTGATCCCACAGGGAACGAAGCTGTTCGGACGCTACGCCAGCGAGGTGTCGTTCGGCCAGAGCCGCGTGCTCGTCGTCTGGACGGACATCATCTTCCCGAACGGCTCCACGCTCCAGATCGGCGGCATGGCGGGCTCTGATGCTCAAGGCTACAGCGGCTACCGCGACAAGGTCGACCGGAAGTGGCTTCAGACCTTCGGTTCGGCCATCCTCATCGCGATGATCGGCACGGGCATGGATATGGCAATCCCGCAGAGTTCCACACTCGCGACGCAAGAGACGGCCTCGGATGCCGCAAGACGAAATTTCGCCGAGACCTTCGGGCGTGTTGCCGATCGAACCATTCAGAGAAACATGGACGTACAGCCGACGCTCGAGATCCGCGCTGGCTACAAGTTCAATGTGCTCGTCGATCAGGACATCGTTTTCCCGGGAACCTACAAAACTCTGTAACGCCCGGGTAACGGGAACTTCTAAGGAAGGCTGCTGGCGGCGATGGTTCTCTAGATGGGGTCAGAAGCCTCAGCCTCTCTCGATGAGGTGAACTGCGCTAGCAGCAACTTCAAAAAATGTCCTCCTCTAGCGCGGTAATTTCCTCCACTTGACATAAATTCGAAAAAAAGCTCCATTATATTCGATATCCAGACGATGTCTGACAGGCGGGATAGCGACATGGCAACGACGCTGTGGACGGTGTTTCGAAGCATTTGGCTCGACCGAGGTGCTCAACAAATTGCTACCGACGATCAAGCAGGAGCATTCGTGTCTCTTCTCGGCCAGTCAGGGGTGCGGGAAATCAACGCTATTGCGGATGTTCGCCGGCTTCGAAGCGCAGGGCCCGCGGCACTGTTTCAATTGGCGGACGAGTTGTGGACCATTTGGCTCCGGGAGCGCGCAACCCGGCAATGGTTTTTCAGAGCAATGTCCTTGTATCCGCATATGACGGTCGAGGAAAACATCTCGTTGGCGCCTGTGATGGAGAGCCTTAGCGCGGTGCAGAGATTGCCGATGGTAGGGCCATTCGTGTCGGGCGGCGAGCCAAGATGACCGAAATCGCATCGAAAGTTCGCGAAACTACGGCGATCGTGGAGATTGATCATCTAACGAAGAACGCCTTTGCAACGTTCGGGAGGGCAACGGCAGCTGGCGCGGGCCATGGCTCGCGCACCGGGCTTGTTCCTGATGGACGAACCCATTGTCGAACCTCGATGCAAAGTTGAGGGTGGTGACGCGAAGCTATGTCACTCATGATCAAAGCGATGACGATGTCAGCTCGCATCGCATTGATGATGCATGGCCGGGTGCTGCAATATGCCAGCCCCAAGGCCCTTTATGCGACCCCAACGCATTTAGAAGTCGCGACATTCATTGGCCAGCCGTCGGTCAACTGTTTGCTTCGAATGGCTCGATCCAGCTGGATGTGGCGGAGAAGATCGAGCTCCGCACCGCTCACGGGGTCGCTCTGTCGGCCGAGGAAGGCCCGAGATAAATGATCACCACAAAGAACGGCGCCATCAAGTAACCCAACGTTACACCTGTTTCTTGCCCCACCTCCTCCCGGAGTCGGGCCCATGTAAGTGTGGAGCAATGCAAAAAATCATTCATATAACAGACCCCCATTTTGTCGCCCCTGGCAAGACGCTTTATGGCATCGATCCGGCGCAGAGACTGCGCGACACCTTGGACCACGTCTCGCGCGTACACGCAGATGCGAAACTCATCCTTATTACCGGCGATCTTGCTGATACAGGCGATCCGGCCGCTTACGTGCTCTTGCGCGAGATCTTGTCGGAGGTCCGGCTGCCCGTCTATTTAACGATCGGCAACCACGATGACCGCAGCGCATTTCGAGGGGTCTTCGGCGGGGAAGGCTTCGTTCAGGCGGCTGTCGACCTGCACGACTGGCTCGTCGTCTTGCTCGACACGAAGGACGACATTAGTCATTTCGGTTGCCTCGACGGTGGCCGGTTTGAATGGCTCCAAGACCAGCTTGTCCATGCGGCCGGCCGACCAGTCGTGGTTGCTATGCACCATACGCCAGCGGACTTGCATGTGCCTTGCTTTAAGACGAGCGACATGAAGGAGACCGATCGGTTCTTTTCCATCGTTCGGAAAAACGCTTCGGTCCGCCACATGCTCTTCGGTCATCGGCATGTTGCTGCGGCAGGCAGTTTGTCGGGCATATCGTTCACTGCCAGCCGTGGCACGGCGCAGCATATCGTTCTGGACTGGGAACAATATGGCAAGCCCATATTCGTGGCGGCTGCGCCCTCATATGATGTCGTCATGTTGGACGGATCGGATGTCGTCGTCCATCGTCACGAGGGACTTGATCAACTGCCTGTCATTCGTCCCGGTGACCCGAAATGACGGCTGCACCCTCAATCACGACTTCCGATCGGCCACGGCCTCGACTGATCATCTTCGATTTTGACGGCACCCTTGCGGAGACGGAAATTATAGCATCGGAGGTGATTTCGACAAAACTCGCCGCGGAAGGTGTCCAGGTGCATCCGGATGAAATCACGGCAACGCTCTCCGGTGTTGAGCGGGACGATCAACAACCGCGTCTGGAAAGCCTTATCGGTGTGAGCCTGTCTAAGAACTTCATGGAAACAGTCGGGGTTGAGATTCAGCTGGCCGCCTCTGTGAGCCTATCGGCGACACCTGGCGCGATTGAACTGCTCCAGTGGCTTACCATTCCGTTCTGTGTCGCATCCAACACATCTCGTTTTGAACTCATCCACCGCATGAGAGCCGCTAATCTTTTAGGGCTTGTAGGCTCACGGTTCTTCTCCTCCGACGACATCGGTATCCGCAAACCTGATCCTTCCGTGCTGCTGTTGGCGGCGGAAGTCATGGGCGTGTCTACGGGCGAGTGCCTTGTCATTGAGGACAGCGTCATCGGCCTTAATGCCGCGCGAAATGCAAATATGCGCTACTGCGCGTTCGGGGGCGCCCGCCACCATTCCAATCAGCTGAGGAATGATCTCCGAACCTTTGAGCCCGAGGCATTGTTGTTGAACTTGGAGGAGCTTAAAGGCTTGCTTTGCCCAATGTAGAAGACTGGCGGCGGCATGGGCGAGTTACGCCGGCCCCCATGCGAGAGCGGTCAAGCAATGGGGCTACATCCGGAATTCACCATATCCCAACGGACAGTGCAATGAAGAACGCGGACAGATCATCAAGCTTGGTGCGGGATGCTGTATATGATCTGCTCACCAGCGGACCCAGCTCACAATCAAGGATCGCGCATTTCATTGCCCAAAACCCCGAACTTCTTGGGGATATATCCATCTCCAAACTCGCTCGTCAGACAAACAGCGGAGAAGCGTCGATTGTGCGATTTTGCCGTACACTTGGCTTCTCCGGCTTTCGCGAGTTCAGGATGGCGTTCACCGGGGAGATTGAGCGCGATAAAGCCCGGCGACTAACACAGTACCTCACCACTGAAGATACGCATGTAAGGCCGGAAATTGCCAACCTGAGCGCGGCGCTCCAACATTCGGTTGCGGCCTCGGCTCGCCTTCTCGACTACGCCCAGATCGAGCGCCTGACGGAGCGACTACAGAGTGCGACGCGTGTTGAAGCTTTTGGTATGGGCGTCTCCGCAGTCTGCGCTGAGCTGTTATCACATCGCCTGATTTGGCTGGGGATCCCTATGCATTCAACCGGGACTGTGAACATCGCTCGCGGTCTGGCTCACGGGCTGGATGCTTCGGCGTTTGCTATCGGCATCTCCTATGAAGGTATGAGCGAGGAAACAGTTGCCTTTCTCAAAACTGCCCGCGACAGAGGAGCGTATACGCTTGCAATAACGACGCGTGACAAATCCGCGGTCTCTGAGGTTGCGCATGAGGTGCTCTTACTTAGCTCCGCAGGCCCCTGGCCGGAACCTGGATCGGCAAGGCTTATGCCTTCAATGGCTCTGTTGAGCGAGTGCATCGCCGAGTGTCTGAAGGGGCACAAATACCTGAAGATCCCTCAATCCTCGCGCACCAAATCATGACTGTACGAACGGCTTAACAGCTTAACAAGACTCCGGTCGCTGCCAACACCGCCTTCGGCGAAGCCTCCCTTTCGCGCTTCAGACCGCCAGGTGGTCATTAGTCTACCCATCCCCTGCCGGCACTGATATGATGAAAAAAACCATCTATTGATATGAAAATAAAAATATGCTTTACCATCTGGGCGCAACGGTCGGCCTCCGCCCGCTGTTGCCTTCAAGAGCTTCAATCCGTTGCGGATCAGGTACGTGTACTTTGAGCGAAGAGTTGGATGACCCATGGCAGATACCAGCGACGTCGTGATCGTTGGAGGTGGCATTATTGGCTCGTCGATAGCATGGCACCTCCATGAACAAGGCGTGAAGAGTGTTCGCATCATCGAGCGGGATAACATGTTCCGCGGAACCAGTGCAGCGGCGGCAGGATTCATTTCAATCTGGGCCGTTTCTGCTCCGACCCAACAGGCCGAGGAAGCCGAACTCGAGCGCTACGGCCTCGAATTCTACGCTAGGCTTCACGCAAATCATGACATCGACTTTCGGCAAAATGGGCTTCTCTGGGTGGCCGGAAATGAGGCAGCTTGGAAACAGATGCAGGCGATGGTGGCGCATCCTGAGGAACCGAAGACTCATGCACTTGACTCTGCGCAAGTCCATGACGCCACGGCTGGCATGATCAGTGCAGGCGAAACTCTCGGCGGGGTACTACAGCCGGGTGCCGGGCAGCTCGCTGCAAGTAAGGTCGGTATTGCGCTAGCAAATCAGCTCGACGAAAAGGGCGTCGTGATCGATACAGGTCGGTCCGTAACGGGACTGGTGCAACGCGGAGGAAGGATTGTTGGCGTTGATACATCGACCGGCCACGTTGCTGCCGACAAGGTTGTCGTTGCCGCCGGTGCATGGAGCAATCCGCTGCTTGAGCCACATGGCGTTTACCTTCCAATGGTTCCACACGTGGCGTCCCGATTGATCGCGCGACCCATGGGCATCCCCGCTGCGATGCCGGCTCTATTCCTCACGGGCATTGCGTCTGATGGCCAGGCAGGAAACGTGCTTTGGGTTCGCCAACATGAGGGGGGGCTGGTGTTTGGCGGAATGTATTCAATATTCCCGCGGGACATGTTTGTTCAGTCTCAATTGCCCGACCAATTCAGCGACATTCCGATCGATGGCGCATTGGAGGCGCAACGACGGGCAGAATTCGCAACGCGCATGCTTCCGGCATTCGCCCGTAGGTCAGGATTGAGGGTAAGCCATGGCGCGCCGTTATACACTCCAGACCGACGCCTTCTTGCTGGAAGTGTCGAAGGGATAGAGGGCCTTTTTGTCGCAACCGGCGACAACGAGTTTGGCATGACACATGGCCCAGGATTAGGCAGGGCTCTGGCCGAATATATGACCGGTCAGTCAGGCGCGCCATGGGTGCGTATGGAGCAGTGGAAAATCGACCGTTTTGGGACGCGGTATCGCAACGGGGCGCAGGTCCAGATCGACGTGGAACGCATGCTGCTTGAACAAAATGACGGCTTCACTCTGACTTGAATGACGGCCAAACCAGCCAGTCATACCCCAGGAGAAGATATGGTCAACGTGTCGCTTAGAGCGGTAAAGAAATCCTACGGTAGCCAAGCTGTCGTTCACGGCGTCGATCTCGATGTCCGCGACGGTGAGTTCGTCGTTCTAGTCGGGCCGTCAGGTTGCGGCAAAAGTACGATCCTTCGAATGATCGCCGGATTGGAGGGCATTTCCGATGGCGAACTGTCGATAAATGACCGCGTTGTGAATCATTTGGGCGCCAAAGATCGAAACCTGGCAATGGTCTTCCAAGACTATGCTCTTTATCCGCATATGACTGTCGCTGCTAATATCGGATTTGGGCGAAGATGCATGGCATCCCTGCTGGAGAACGCACACAGCGGATCAAAGAAATTGCGGAACTGCTACAGCTAACGCCATATCTCGATCGAAGGCCGCGGGCTCTTTCTGGCGGACAACGGCAGCGCGTGGCCATGGGACGGGCTCTTTCCCGAAGCGCGCAGCTGTTTCTGTTTGATGAGCCACTTTCAAATCTTGACGCCAAACTGCGAACTGAAGTTCGCACCCAGATCAAACTCCTTCACCAAAAACTGAGTATGACGTCAATTTTTGTCACGCATGATCAGACGGAGGCGATGACGCTCGCCGACAGGATCGTTTGTCTGGAGGCCGGCCGGATCGCCCAAATCGGGACACCCGAGGAGCTTTATAATTTTCCGCGTAACGTCTTTGTCGCGACATTTATCGGGTCGCCTCAGATAAATCTGTTGGAGGCTGAAGGCCACGGGCACACACTTACTCTGCGAGACGGCCAGGTTTTGAAGATGCCCTGCAGCATTGCTGCTCTTGAAAAAAAGAGACGTGTCCTCCTGGCCATCAGGCCAGAGGATCTCACTGACGAAAGCAGAATGAATTCGACGGATGTTTTTCAGCCTTTGGAGATAAGTCATCTTCTTGCGGAAACGGTTGGATCCGACACCTACGTTATCGGGGAATTGGGTGGAACACGACTGACTGCACGCTGTGCTTCGGCGATGCGCCCCGATCTGGGTTCGCGTCTTCGACTTCATGTTAACGTAGGGCGGCTACATCTCTTCGATCCAGAGACGAGCCTGCGCATCTGAGTACGTCTTCCCATTTGGTCCGAAAAGTGACGTCGGCGCGAGCGGAGTTCCTTTCAAAGCCGCAGCCGAGCGAATAAACGCCTGGACGCCCAATAGTGGTGAAACACATAGTTCTACTAATAAATGGTGGAAGTGCGGCATTATCTCTCTCCGAAGTTGTTCGGAAATGACCAAAGGCGAACATTTCGCGTCGCGATGGCCTGTTCAAAAGAAACCATGAAGGGGAACATTTATGAAAATCATTAAAGCAATGGTTGGCGCGGCAATTGCAACTCTCAGCGCCTCTTATGCATTGGCGGAAGAGCTCAATCTTTACCTCATTCCGAGCCCATCTTCGACCGCCATACAGTCCTTCATTCCTGCATTCGAAGAGCAGACGGGGATTGAGGTTCATGTCACGGAGGTGCCGTATAGCGAGGCGCATCAGAAGCTGCTGCTGTCAGTGCAGCTAGGGCAGGGTCAGTACGATATCGCGCAATTCGACAACTCGTTTCTGGCCGCATTTGGAGGGGCTGGTGTTATGCAGCCTCTAGATCCGCGCATCACCACATCGAGCGAATACGACATCGGCGACTTTGAGCCGGGACAAAGAGACTATGGCAAGTTCGAGGGCAAGACGCTTGGTTTGACGTTGTCAACCGAGCCGATGATTCAATGGTACCGGACCGATATATACAGCGAGCTTGGACTAAAGCCGGCGACGACATGGGACGAATATAAGTCCAATGCAAAAACCGTGAAGGATGCGGATAAGGGTGACGGCGCGATGTTCGGCTGGGGACCGAATGCAAGCTGGTGGTGGATGACATTGGTCTGGAGTTTTGGAGGTCACCTCTACGACGAACAATTGTTGCCAAGCGTTGATACCCCGGAGGCAATCTTGGCCACCAGATATTTCAAGGACATGCTGTCCTACGGGCCTGAAGGGGGAATCTCGGCAACTGGCGATGACGTCGCAAACAAGTTCTTGTCGACAGACGTTGGCGCCATGATGCAGTATTCGGGCTACTGGGGCATGGCGCTAGATCCCGCGAACAACCTGCACGCAGGAAAAATTGGGACTGCGCCGATGCCGAGAGGCGCTGCCGATATCACGCACCTTGCCGGATGGAATATCGGGATTCCGAAGGACGCCAAAAATCCTGGGGCTGCCTGGAAGTTTCTTGAATTCGTGCTTGGCAAGTCGAATTCCAAGGCATTCCTCAAGGCAGGTGCCGCCGCGATCGGAAGAAAGTCGATTACCAGCGATTCGGAACTTCTTGCAATTCATCCATACCTGCCACTCTTGAACATTCCGGCAACGTCCCGCATCGAGCGCCTCCCGCAACTCCGGGTTTGGCCGGAGATGGAGAAGGCCATTCTTGATGCCCCCAATGTTGAACGGCACCACCGACATTCCAGAAGGTTTAGCGGCACTGAATGAGACGTTGAAACCGATTCTTGCTCAGGAAAGGGCGGAATGATCGGTCTGGAGTGGAGCACTGCAATCGGTCCCGGGATGATCGTCAATGACTTCTGGTAGGCAAAGATCAAATGATATCGACCGAAACGCCCAACGAATGGCCGAATTGTTGGTTGCTCCGAGCTGGCTGCTAATTCTGGCGGTATTTGCCGTCCCGATCTTGGTGGCGTTTTATCTCTCGTTTCGCAATGAAACCTTGGGAGCGTTTATCCCGGGCCAATTTGTAGGACTGCAAAACTACAGCACCGCACTGACGGACGCGCGGTTCTGGGAAGCAATCGGAACGACATGTCTTCTTACCGTAATGGGGCTTGTCGTACAGGTTCCTACAGGGATTGCGCTTGCGCTGCTCATAGAAAAAAACTTGCTTGGCACGCAAATGTTTCGAACGGCGCTCATGGTTCCGATGCTGCTGACCCCGGTTGCAGTGGGCCTGATCTGGCGCTTCATGTTTGATGCTGATCTCGGTATCGTCAACTGGGCCCTGGGTATTATCGGCATTCACGGTCCAAATTGGCTTGGGGGGCGTTGGCCGGCGCTGATGGCCGTGACCATAGTGGACAGCTGGCAATCAATCCCCTTCATTATGCTGACGGTATTAGCCGCCTTGGTGGGATTATCGAAGGGTCCGGCGGAGGCCGCGGCAATCGACGGAGCGAATACGTTTCAAATATTCTTCTACGTGACGCTTCCCTCTCTGCAGAAAATCATACTCCTTCTTGTGATGATCCGCATCATCGATAGTTTGAAGATGTTCGACCTCATATTCATCGTCACGTCGAAGGGCGGACCTGGAACCGCAACTCAAACGCTCGGTATGCTCGTCTATGATACTGGGTTCGGGTTCTTTCAGACATCACGGGCAGCCGCGCTTGGCGTCCTGATGGTCATCCTTGTCTCACCGATCTACTGGCTGTGGCGCAGAGCGGCACGGGAGCAATGAAAATTATGGCAAGGCGACATCTCAGCAATTTATGTTGTTACGCGCTTCTCTTTTCTGCAAGCTTGATATCATTGTTTCCAGTTTTCTGGACGCTATCCACGTCTATCAAGCAACGCGCGGACACGTTTGTGCTGCCGCCCAGAATTTTTGCGTTCGAAGCCACCTGGAAGAATTACGCGGCGATTTTTCAGACCCGGGGGTTCGGGCAGGTTTTCCTCAACACAATCACGATCACGCTCGGATCAACAATTCTGTGCGTTGCAGTCAGTACGTTTGCAGCTTACGCATTGTCTCGTTCCCCCCGATTCTCCGGCCGCGCGCCGCTCGAGGTTGGCCTAATTCTAATTCGGGCCATTCCCGCCATTGTCATAATGGTTCCGCTTTTCCAGATAAGTTCGAAACTCGGCATCTATGACAACCACTACGCTCTGATTGTCATGTACGCCGCGGTCAACATTCCCTTCTCGACCTGGCTGATGACGTCTTTTGTCGACCAAGTTCCGATTGCATTGGAGCACAGTGCAGCCGTGGATGGAGCGGGTCGGGTGGCCACGTTCTGGTACGTGGTGTTGCCGTTACTGATGCCCGGACTGGCGGCGAATACCATATTCGTGTGCTTGCTTGCTTGGAACGAGTTCCTCATCCCCGTGATGTTGGCCGGGAACTCCGCCAAGACGCTTCCAGTGTTCATCTCCGGTTTCATATCCGCTCGAAACCTCGATTGGGGACCGATGGCGGCTGCAAGCTCCCTCGCAATACTTCCAATTGCTGTCATCACGGTCTTTGCGCAGCGGGCTCTAGTTTCTGGCCTGAGTTCGGGGGCCATTAAGGCTTGAAATGAGCTGAGCCAACGAGGTCCCGGATCGAGTTCAAGACCGTTTTCGATTGGTGCCCCGCACGATGGTCGGATTCGCGCCTTGGCACAGGTCAGTTCTCAATGGAAATTATCTTCTTTTATATTGATGGCGATGATGATATCCATCATAGCGGCTTGGTCCGCAAGTCAGTCGGGGCGGCCACAGCGCTGCCGTTTCGCCTGAAGCGGGGTGGCTGCCCAAGCCATAAGAATACCGCCAAGCCAAGGACCCGAGAAAACGCAAACAAGGATAACTGCATTGCCTTCTTCAGAAACCGGAGCGTCGACACTCGGCCCGAGCATGATTTGGCGGAACTGGGTGAGCAATCAGGTTTGTCGGGTAAAGCATTTCGAGATGCCAAGCTCGGACCATGACGTCTGCAGTACGATCAAGGCAGCAGCCTCGAACGACCTGCGCGTCCGCGTTGTGGGTACGGGACACTCTTACACGCCGATCGTCCCCACGGACGGAGTTCTGATCTCAGCGGAGCGTCTAACAGGGATCGAAAATATCGACCCAACCAACGGCAGCGTAACCCTTCGCGGCGGAACGCGAATCTGTGACGTTGGCCCTGAACTGCGTTCTGCAGGTTGGGCATTGCCCAACCAGGGCGACATCGATCTGCAAACGATAAGCGGGGCCGTATCGACGGGTACGCATGGCAGCGGCGATAGCTTGCAATGCTTAGCGGGCCCGATAATTGGAATGCGGATAGCGACCGGCGACGGATCCATCGTTGATTTCGATGCTTCTCAAGACACCGACTCCCTCAACGCTGCGAAAGTTTGTCTCGGAATGCTTGGCGTGGTGCTTTCCGTCACCATGAAGCTTGTTCCTGCTTTTGATCTTCATGACAAAATATGGCGTGCGGATTTTGAAGAATGCATGAATCATCTGGATCAGCTATGTCAGGAAAACCGGAGCCTCCGCGTGTTCTGGTGCCCGACCGAACACTCGGCATCGTTATACAGCCTGCCCGACACGTCTGGCATTGGTCGTACCCGCAGTAAAGCTGATGTCTGCGAGATCAGAACGCTGAACGTCACAACTCAGCCGTCAGCAGCTTTCGAAGCACAGGCCGGCGAGAGAATAGGGCCCAGCTATCGGATATTTCCGGGTTCAATTCCGATGCCGAACCATAACGAATGCGAATACTCGGTGCCCTACGAGGACGGTCCGGCGGTATTGCGTGAAATACGCAAGCTGATCCAGACGAAGCATCCGTCGCAGATATTCCCGGTTGAGTACAGAACCGTGGCGGCTGACGATATTTGGTTGAGTCCATACTTTGAGCGGAAGACCGCGATGATATCTGTGTCCGGCGCAGCAGGAGAGGACTACTGGGATTTCATCCGCGATTGCGAGACAATCTTTTCCTGGGTAAAAGGTCGTCCGCACTGGGGCAAACTTCACAGCCTGGGCCGGTCCGAGATCGAAGCCTTGTACCCAAGATACCGGGATTTTGTTTCTCAAAGGGCTCGCTTCGACCCGGACGGTCGCTTCCTGAACGACTACCTGCGCGAACGTTTCGGCTAAAAGCTTTTATCTATGGTGGCTTCTGCGGTTCGCTGCATAGCCGCCTGGAACTTGCTGCCATCTTTAGCGATCATGTTGGCGAGGATGTCGATGATCAAATATTGTCCAGCGACCCTGGAGAATGCTCCTCGCGTGATGGGCGTGTCTGTTGAGGATGCTCCCAGTACAGCGTCCGCGTTGGCAGCGATCGGACTGCGTATATGACAGGTGATTGCGATGGTAAATGCGCCAGCCGCCTTGGCCGCCATCAGTGAGTTGATGGTATCCTTGCTCGAGCCAGATTCCGAAATTGCCAGTGCGACTTGCTTCGGCCCGAGATTCACTGCACTCATGACGGCGAGATGTGGGTCGTCCAGCACGCGCGACACCAGTCCGAATCGAACAAACAAGTAATGCGCGTATCGGGCCACATTCGCAGAGCCGCCGAACCCGTACAGATCTATGCTTTTTGCTCGTATGATCTGTTTTGCCGCCAATTCGAGAGCGGCCTGGTTCAACAGGTCCTTTGTCTGCTTGAGCGCGGTGATGGCCGTCGACAGCGTGTCGTCGATGACGTCACCAGACGGGCTGGTGTGTCTGATTGTCTGGTGAGTGGAGAGTTCGATCCCCAATGCCAGTTTGAAACGCTGGAAGCTCGAAAATTTGATGTCTCTGCAGAACCTTAAGACGCTCGCTTCGCTCGATCCGGATCCGTCAGCAACCTCGGTAATGGTTTGGTTCACGACCTTCGCGGGGTCCTTAAGGACGTACTCACTGATGCGAAGGAGCGCCGGACTGAGGCTGGGCTGAGACGATCGCAATCGCGCTAAAATGTTTTCCTGCATTAAGACGATTTCCTTGAGATCACGGCTCCAACTCCTCTGGGTTTGATTTGACGCGGGCGGTGAGAGCAATAGGAAATTTTCAGCACATTGCCAAGCAGTGAACATAGTTTTCGTTACGGCGTTTACCGCCTGCGTCACTGTTCGCAACTGACATCCCACATCCCTCGTCAAACGGCAAGATAACTCGATATGATGAAAAAAACCATCTTTTGTAAGAGAGAAAATAGTGATATTCTTCCAAAAATAAATTTGGAACCGCGGTCGGTGCATGCGAACGCGAACAGAGTGAACAGATGGGTTCTATAACAATTGGTGTCGATATCGGTGGCACCAAAACGCATTTGAGGGGTTGCCTTGACCAAGGTACGGACCGCGACCTGGTCGTGCGAACCAGTGAATGGCGTTCTGGCGCCTATGACCACGATATCGCTGGACTAATCGCGCTAATTCGCAGATTTGCTGCTGGCGCCACGCCCAACAGCATCGCGATTGGCTCTCATGGATGCGATGATGAGGAAGAGTGCGCCGTCCTCCAACAGCCACTTTCCAATCATTTTGCCTGCCCTTTAAGGGTCGTCAATGATGCAGAACTTTTTCCCCTCGCCATGGGGCTTTCCAGCGGAATTGGTGTCGTCGCAGGCACTGGCTCAATCGCCGTCGCTCGGGACCAGAAAGGCAAGATGCATGTCGCAGGCGGTTGGGGCTGGGTAATCGGAGACGAAGGGAGCGCTCCAGGTTTGGTACGCGAGGCCGGCCGAGCAGTGCGATTGCATATTGACCTGGGAGGGGCGAGGTCAGAGCCGCTTGTCGAAGCGCTTTGTGAGGCATTCGGACTGAATAGCCCCACAAACATCGGCACCGCGATCGCGAAGGAAGGCAGCGCCGCGGCTCTGGGGCGACACGCACCCGTTATCTTCTACGCCGCCAATGAAGGTTCGTCCTTGGCTAAACGCGTTATTGACGAGGGCGCAGCGGCCCTGACTCAGTTGGTCCACCATCTGATGTTGGCGGGCGTGCCCCACAAAGACATTGTGGTAGGCGGGGGGGTCATTCTCGCCCAGCCTCTTTTAGCCAATGCGTTCTCCCATCAAATTTCCAATCGTTTCGGGGCGACAGTAGCGGTCACCTTCCTCGACAAGCCGCCGGTTTTAGGCGCCTGCGTTATGGCGCGGCAACTTCACATGGCCGGCGATCGCTCAGAGGCCTCAATCATCTTTCAACACAAGGATATCCAATGATCTACAGGTCAACGATCGCCCGCCAACCCGATCAGTTTCGCCATACTTTGGAAGTCGTCGGATCGCAGCTTCGCGATTTTGATCTCGTGCCATTTGAAAAGGGGACTGTCGTCGTTACCGGGATAGGCGCGAGTTACGAAGCAGCGGGGGTAGTGGCCGGTGAACTGCAACGTCGCGGCAGACGAGCAAACACTTGGCGCGCGGTCGATCTCATGGAGCCGGGCGACCCTGGCGACGCGATCATAGTCTTTTCTGTCGGAGGAAGAAGCATCGAGCCAATCGCTGCACTCACCGTCCACAGCAGGTTACCATCCCTCGCGATTACAAACGAAGGCAACGACCCACTGTCACGCGCCGCTTCGGCAGCACTTCGCTTTGAGTCCGGTCCGGATTCACTCCCCTCGAGCACCGGCTACACAGGCTCGCTGCTCGCAGGTGGGCTGCTGATAGATGCGCTTTGCGGTGAAGACAGCTTCAATTGGAACGACATTCCTCTGATAGCAAGCGAGGTCTTGGAAGCCTCGGCGAAAAAGATGGCACGTATTGGAGAAATGTTTCACGACCAGCGGGCGATCGATTGCGTTGGCGCGATATCGGCCTTGGGTACGGCGGGCGAGGCTTGTTTGCTCATTCGCGAGGCTGCGAGGGTGCCCACCGGCGTCGCAGACACGCTGCACTACTTGCACGGCCCGATGGAATCGATGGATCAGGCAACCGGGATTTTGATATTCGGTGACGGCCGCGAAGTGCGACTGGCGCAGGAATTGGCTGAAATCGGCTGTGCCGTTCTACTGGTGACCGCAAGCGAGTCGCCTCAGGACGCCAAAAACCTCGCAGTTGTGAAGGTGCCGTCTTTGCAGAACCGCGTGGCACGATCAATCGTGGACATCCTGCCCGCTCAGCTGTTAGCCGCAGAACTGTCCGACGCGGCCGGACTTACTGATGCCCAGTTTCGTTATAGCCAAAATGACACAAAGGTGACCATGAACGAATCGGAGCCACGGGTCTGAGCACGCGCGTCACGAGATGACACGTTCCGGACATCCTTCTTGGCCCTGATCAAGACAGCAATGGCGAGCAAGTGGCAGTGAACCTGCTGCCTCGAGGCCGTCGACGGGCATGCGTCGTGCTTCGCCTGCCAATTGAATGCTGCGCAGCATTCTGTTTTCAAAGGCGCATGAAACTTGGAAAGGTAACTCTACAATAAAACTATACACCGTGGAATTGTCTCGGTCACTTCATCGACGGCCGCGAATAACTCACCACGGGGAACACTGCATCGTTGACGTCCTCTGCTTGCTGAAGCTCGCTTTAGCGTTGCTGGCAGCAGCTGAGGGGCCCATTCCAGGGCGAGCATAAATAACTCCAGGAGCAACGGACGATGGCATCTTCCCGGCCTAAAGTGTATTCGGCGCTCATTACACCCGCGATCGGGTTCCTATGTCTCGCAACGCTCGTCCCGATTGCAGCTGTCGTTGCCCTCTCGTTTGGGGACTTCAACATAGCCTTCCCGGAAAAGACGCGCTTTATCGGGCTTTACAATTACGCGCGCTTCTTGTCCGACGGTCGGTTTATCAACGCCGCGCTGGTTACGTTCATTTTGGTCGTCGTCCCCGTCGTCCTCCAACTACTGTGTGGATTAGCGTTGGCAATAGCGCTTAAGGAAAAACTCGTTGGCACAGGGTGGATGCGAGCAGCTTTCCTGCTTCCGTCGATAATTCCGCCAGCGGTAGGCGGAATTGTGTGGAAGCTGTTCCTCATTCCTGGTGTGGGCGGCTTGTCGTATCTCGCAAGCTTGTTCGGTCACAATTTCGAAGCTGACTTACTTGGAAGCAAAACGTCAGCGCTTGTCTCCGTGATCATCGTATCGATTTGGTTTGGCGTTCCCATAGTTGCTTTGCTGCTTCTCTCGTCTTTGGACTCGATCCCAGACGAGATTTATGAGGCGGCAAACCTCGACGGAGCAAGTTGGGCCCAGGCGCAATGGCATATTTCCATACCGCTCGTCTTACCTGCGATGGGAGCCGTCGCCGTGTTTCAAGCTTTAGAGGTCCTTGGGATTTTCCCCGTGATCTTCGTGTTGACAGGTGGCGGGCCGGCTGGGGCGACTGAACCCCTAAACTTCTACGCTTTCCTGACCGCATTTACATATCTCGATCTCGATTATGCCGCCGCAATTCTCGTGGCATTCACAACAACGATCGTCGGCGTGTGCTTTTGGTCTATTCGCCAAATCTCGGCCACTCGCGTTGGGAGGTAAGCCCATGCATCGATACCTTGGACGTCACATCTCCGGATATCATCCATTCGCCAAATCTCGGCCCCTCGCGTTGGGAGGTGAGCCCATGCGTCGGGACCTCGGACGTCACATCTACGGATACCTTGTCTGCGCTGCCTTTGCGCTATTCCTGTTCTCGCCGATATTGTGGACCCTATCGACATCTCTCAAGCAGCCGACCGAGATGTTTCAATGGCCGCCCGTGATCGTGGGGGAGCCATCCGCTCAGCACTATACCGCAATAATCGCTGACAAGGACTTCTCTTCCGCGCTCATCAATTCAATTGTGGTCTCATGCAGCACCATCATATTGACCATGGCGCTTTCGATCCCGGCAGCCTTTGGCATCTCTCATTTGCAGAAAACTGCGATGCGAAGGCTATTGACGCTGGTGTTGGCACTCCGGGCGGCGCCAGCGATGATCTACATCATCCCCTACTTTCTCTTTTTTCGCCAAGTACACCTCGTCGACACGAAGATTGCGCTGATCATCGTCAACACAATGTTCGCGGTTCCGCTTGCGATCTGGTATTTGTCGGCGTTTTTTGACCAAGTGCCGCGTGAAATCGAAGAAGCCGCGATGATAGACGGCGCGTCAACGCTGCAGACGATGGCGCTCATCTCGATACCCATCGCCAAATCTGGTATCCTGGCAACAGCAATACTGATATTTATTGGTTCGTGGAATGAGTTTCTTTTCGCGCTGACACTGACACGCGATGACGCAAAAACTGCCGCCGTCGCAATACTGAATTTCATGCCATTTGAGGGGACCGATTGGGGCAAGGCGGCAGCCGCATGCGTGCTTATGCTGCTCCCGATCGTGGTTTTCGTGCCGTTCGTAAAGAAATACGTCGCCGGCCCAACAACGACCGGTTCCGTGAAAGGGTGAAACGCTAGCTCAAGGAGAAAATCAATGAGGTATCTTGGAATTCTTGCCGTTGCGTTCGGTGTTGCCGTCGGCGGGGGAGCGTCGGCTCAGCAGCGCTATGACGGCGCGAAAATAAAGGTCCTGTCGACAAACTCGGCATACGATTTGGAGCTCAAAAAATTCGCGCACGAATTCACAGAGAAGACTGGCGCTGAAGTGCAGTTTGATCTCTTCGGTTATGCGCCGACCGTTCAAAAAGTGTCGGTCGAGCTGCTGACGCGTTCAAACAGTTACGACGTGGTATACTTAGGGAGCGAGGAGTTCGGGCGATACGCATCTGGCGATATCCTGGAGCCGCTCGATAATTACATCGATATGAAGAGTGAGGACGTACAGGATTTCATCGCTCCCGTGCTGCGCCTGTACAATAAGGACGGCAAACAACTGGCATTGCCGCATTTCGCGGCAACACAGCTCCTGTATTATCGTGCCGACTTGTTCGAGAAAGCCGGAATCAAACAGCCACCGCAAACGTGGGAAGAATTCCGTGATGATTGTGAGCTGCTGAAAAAGGCAGACATTCAGTGCACCGCGCTACGGGGCCAACCGGATACTGGCGAGAATATATGGTTTTGGGGCCAGGTTCTTTATGGTTTTGGCGGTAAATATTTCGCGAACGAACCAGCGGATCTGACGCCCACGGTAAATTCGCCCGCTGCGGTGGAGGCGCTGAAATGGTACACGGATGTGATGACCAATTTCACTGTGCCTGGCAGCACCTCAGCAACTTTCGATGATGTTGTCATCGCGATGCAGCAGGGCCGCATTGCTATGACTGTCGAAGGCGCTCCCACCGCAGGTCGCATTCTCGATCCCAAGCTGTCGAAGGTCGTCGGCAAGCTTGGGTTTGCTTTGCCCCCTGGCGGCGTAAGTGGGAGGTTCCCGCCCTTTGCGGGACAGGCGTATGTCATTCCAGCTGCATCAGAAAACAAGGCAGCTGCAGCGGCCTTCCTTCAATGGGCGACGAGTAAAGATCTCATGAAGCGGATTTCGCTCGACAGCACCTTTGTCGCCATCACCAGGACATCGCTGTGGGACGATCCGGAAATCCGTGCGAGCCATGACTATGATTATGGCCATGGATCGTTTGCGGCAACGTATGCAGAAACGCTTCGCGGGGCGCCCGAGTGGTATTATCCTCGCATTCCAGAATTCAAGGAGATCGGCGACCGCCTCGGCCGTGCCCTGCAAGAAGCGGTTGTCGGGAGCAAGAGCCCAGAGGCTGCCTTGGACGATGCTCAAGGTGATGCGGTCGAAATCGTGAAGCGTGCTGGATACCTGAAATAGCCGTTACACGTCGCCACCGGCGCGGTTTTGCGCGCCGGTGGCGCGCGAACTGAACCTTCATAGCGCGTGGGATGAGAGTTGAGCAACTTTAATATAGTCTGGATTTGCAGCGATCAGCAGCGTTGGGACACCTTGCGGTGCCTAGGATTCAAAGGCACGCAGACTCCCAGTATTGACCGCCTGGCGGCGAGGGGCACGGCATTCGCCCGTGCGTATTGTCAAAGCCCTATCTGCACGCCGAGCCGAACGAGCTTTCTGACGGGCTTGTATCCGATCGCACACCAAGTGCATCAGAACGGCGCCGGCACATTTCCTTCGCATCTCGTTTTGCTCCCAAAACTGATGGCGAACGCCGGATACTATACGGGGCACATAGGAAAGCTGCACCTGTCTGCCACACGTGGCATAATAGAAAAGCGCCCCGATGATGGATTTGCCGAGTTCTACTGGAGCCCTGAGCCATTTCCGGAGTGGTCAGGCAACCACGACTATCATGCGTGGATGTGGTCAAAAGGAGTCAATCCCGAAGCCTACTTCAAACCGTATCTTGACCAACACTATGGTCCGGGACCGGCCGCAGAATATCGGCAGGCGCGTTGGGCAGGCGATCGGGCTGAGCGCTTCATCAAGATGCATTCTGATCGTAGTTGGTATTTAGGCGTTAACATCGACGCGCCTCATCCGCCCCTCAATCCCCCGCCAGACTACCTCAGGCGGTTCAATCCCAATGATATGCCTGATCCTGCGTTCAAGCCGATTGATCTCGAGCACCAGAAGAAATTTGAACGAGTCGATCAGCAAGCTAAATTCGCGGTGGATCCTTGGCACGCAGCAACAGACGCGGGTGAGGCGCACAACGACGAATTGGCAGGACCTACGCATGAAGCGCCACCAACGAAGTTCAATATTTGGGAGATGAGAGCGGCCTATCACGCCGAGGTGGCTCAAGTGGACGATCTGGTCGGCCGGATACTAGACGCTCTGGCGGAAACCGGCCAGCTGGATCGCACGATAATCGTCTTCATGAGCGATCATGGCGATATGATGGGCGACCATGGACTGCTCTACAAAGGCTGCCGGTTCTATGAGGGTGTGGTGCATGTCCCACTTGTGATTTCCGTGCCTGGCAGCCCAGCCCAAGGATCGGTGGCGAATGGGCTTGTCGAACTGGTCGATATTGCGCCCACATTGCTCTCGTTGTCTGGACTTGAGATTCCCAAGGCCATGCAGGGGCTGTCACTCGACCAGATGCTGCTTGGGAACACTTCACTGGATTGCCACAAGCCATACGTTGTCAGTGAGTATCACAACTCCCTCAGATTCCGCGGCAGCCGAGGGTCTCGCGCATCGATGTACTATGATGGACGTCACAAACTAAATGTATATCACGATGTTGGAATAGGAGAGCTGTTCGACCACCAGGAGGACCCCAATGAGCATTATGACCTATGGGATAGTCAGCATCATAGGGCGCTGAAATCCGACCTTTTAGAGCACAGCTTTTCCGCAATGATGCTTAGAAGTGGATCCGGTCCGGAGAGAATTGAGGACTACTAATCTTGGCAGACCGGCATGGGAAGGTCACGAGCTAGGCCTTGTTCTTGCATCTCGGAAAGTCGGCTCCGGTCGCCCGGTTTGGGCTCGGTTTCTCACTAGAGCTCTCGCTCGCGCCGAAGAAGCGACCAGCTTACGCGTCTGCTTCCTGGCGGTCGGCCTTTCGGCGGTGGTGGCCGCAGCCCTGGCCTCGGTTTTGGAGCAGGAATATGTGGATGGGGCACATGTGGCAGGCGAAGGACATTGATTGCGGCCACCGCTCAGCACTCGAGTTGGAAATAAATCGGAAGTCTGAAATTGTTCGATGGGTCTATGGTATCTCGCTCCTCTTCCTTTGGCTTCATAGGGTATGGGGATTGTGGCAATGAGCATTAACTCACCTGCAACGACAGCGGCAGAGCGCGACAGCATCCTGTCTTGCTTGCAGGAGGACATCGATCATCTGCCGAATGCGCTCGCTCGGATCGCCAAATACATCCTAGAAAATCCTGAGAAAGTCTTGCACCACTCGGTCGCTGAGTTGGGATCATTCTCAGGCAGTGGTGAAGCAAGCATACTGCGGCTTTGCCGACAGATCGGCTTTTCCGGCTTTCGCGACTTCAAGCTGGCGTTGGCGGGCGAGATCGGCCGCCCTTCTACTATTCCCAAAAGCCGGGACGCCGCCTTGCAGTCGCTGCACGACACCATGGCGCAGAATCTAGGGATCGCGCACGGCAATACTGATCTCGAAAAGCTCGAGAAGGTTGGCGCGGCGCTTGCCGCAAGTCGTAGGGTCGATCTCTACGGGGCGGGTATGTCCGGCATTACGGCAGAGCTCCTTGCCTACCGTCTGTTGCGCGTCGGATTGACAGCTTTGGCGTTCAGAAATGCCAACATGGCTCATGAAGTCGCGAACGGCCTTGGCACTGGATGCGTGGCGATCGGATTTTCGATTTCGGGTCTGTCAGTGGATACCGTCCAGTTTCTTAAGAGTGCCCGTTCTGCTGGAGCAGTGACCATCGCCATTACAAACCGCGCTCGCAGCCCTCTTGGTGAGGCGGCAGAATTTACCCTGCTGGCTTCCGGGCTCCATGACCGGCCGATCGGGGGCACGTTGACCCCGATGGTTGGCAAGATCTTTGTCATTGAAAGCCTAATGCTCGCCCTTTCAAAGGTGATGGAAGAATCACTTGCAAAATGAAATAAAACTCCATACTGTCATGAAAATGAAATAAAACGCCACTAAGAGCTACCGCCAACCGAAAAGGATCGCGGAATGGCAGCCTTGGACCTCCACATCGACAAAATCGGTAAGCGGTATGGCGAAACGGATGTCCTGCACGACGTCTCCCTCGAGGCCGCCCCTGGCGAATTCGTGACGCTGCTCGGGCCGTCCGGCTGCGGCAAGTCAACACTCTTGAGGATCATAGCGGGGCTCGAGCGCGCAGATCGGGGGCATATACGCGCAGGGGGCAGGGGGCTGGATAGCGTCGCGCCGAAAGATCGCGACCTTGCCTTCGTTTTCCAGAGCTACGCTCTTTATCCGCATCTGAATGTGCACGACAATATCGCGGCGCCGCTGGTGATGCGCGAGTTGAGCAGTCTCGAACGGCTTCCGGTCATGGGCGGTCTGTTGCCCGGAGCTAAAGAGCGGTACCGCTCGATCGAGGAGCGGGTCCGGGAAACCTCGGCACTTCTCAAGCTCGATACGCTCCTAGACCGGCGCCCGGCGGCTCTATCGGGGGGGCAGCGGCAGCGTGTGGCGCTGGGGCGCGCCATGGTGCGCAAGCCGAAGATCTTCCTGATGGACGAGCCGCTGGCAAACCTGGACGCCGCGCTACGAATCCATACGCGCGGCGAGATCGCTCGGCTGCACAAGGAAATGGGCGCGACGACAATCTTCGTTACCCATGACCAAGCGGAAGCGGCAGCAATATCGGACCGCGTGGCCGTTATGTTTGGCGGCGAGATCCGCCAGGTCGCGAGCCCGGCCAAACTCTACCGCGATCCCGTCGATATTGATGTTGCCCGGTTTCTGGCCCAGCCTTTTCTAAACGAGTTGGCAGTACCCGCACCAACTGGTGGCGGGCTGATGATCGGCAGCAACCGGATCATCATTCGCGATGCCCTCGGATCGGCAGAGTCCGGTACGCTGGGTTTCCGGCCGGAGCATGCATCCTTGACTGGAGCGGACCAGTTCGGCGCCCTGCCGGTGCATGTCGGGCGCATCGAGCATGCTGGAACCGATGCGAACGTCTTTGTCGGTACTGAGGCGGGTGCTCAGTTCGTCGTCCGGATTTCGGCTGAGCGCGCACAGTCCTTGCGCGAGGGTGAGAAGTTGGGGGTGGCCATCGATCCGGAAAAGGCGTGGTTTTTCGCGACCGACAGCGCGCGCCGGCGCCACGATCACATCAGGGCAGCTTGATATGGCCGTAGTCGAGGATATCCCGATCAGCTCCGTGCCTGCAAAGGCTTCAATAAAATTCACTCTGGCCCGCGCTCAGGCCCGTGCCGGCATCGTTCTCGCCCTGCCGGCGACGCTGATGATTGCCGCTCTCCTGATCGGCCCTGCCATCCTCGTTTTCGCCTTGTCTTTCACAGACGCTTCACTCGGTTTGGCTGGCGCCCGATTTGTCGGGCTCGCCAACTACACGCGCATGCTGACCGACCCGGGTTTTGCTCTAAGCCTGCGCAACACTGCGCTTTATGTGCTCCTGGTCGTGCCGACGACGATCGGATGGGGTCTGTTGGTTGCTCTCCTGATCGCCCGGTCGCGATTCGCGGCCTTCTATCGAACTGCCTACTTTCTGCCAGTGGCTGCTACCCTGGTCGCGCTCGCAACCGCATGGGAAGCGATCCTGCATCCTAGTCTCGGCGTCGCCAACGCGCTGTTGCAGCTTTTCGACGCTTCTCCCGTGAGGTTCTTTGCAGACCCGGCAACGGCAATCTATGCGCTTGCAGCGATCGGTATTTGGCAGCTCGTGGGTTTCAACATGATCCTCTTTCTGGCTGGTCTCTCGACCATTCCGGACGAGCTTTATGAAGCTGCGGCGATCGACGGAGCGGACAGGGGCCTGAAACGTTTCCTGCTTGTGACCTGGCCGATGTTGGCGCCGGTTACACTGTTCGTCACGGTCATGACGATCATCCGTGCCTTTTCGGTCTTCGAGACGGTCGCGGTTCTCACACAAGGTGGGCCGATGAAATCGACCTCGGTCATCCTCTACACCTTCTATGAAGAAGGCTTCCGCTTCTTTCGGGTGGGATATGCGTCGGCAATTGCCGTTTCCTTTTTCATCTTCGTGACCATCCTATCGCTCGTCCAGATGCGCGTTTCCGAGCACCAGGCGCGCTGGAAAACCAATGGAGGCCGGTCGTGATCCTGGCGCAATCCCCCGCGTCCCGCTCTGTCTCGCATGTTGTGCTAATGAGCGGCGCGCTCTTCATGATCTTCCCGTTTTTCTGGATGCTGCTCGCCTCGATGACGCCGCAGAGCGAGATCTTCAACGGCGGCCTTCTGCCGATGCCGACGTTAGACGGCGCCGTCGAAAATTACGGCAATGCATTGTCCGCCATTCCGCTTCTGCGGTTCATGGGAAACGGAATCGTCGTTTGCGCGGCGATCCTCGTGCTACAGATCGCGGTCGCCGTTCCCTGTGGCTATGCACTTGCCAAGCTGTCCTTCCCGGGCCGTCCGATCCTCCTGGGCGCCGTCCTTCTCGGGCTCCTCGTGCCGGTGCAGATACCGACCATTCCGATCTACATAGCTCTTGCAAAGTCCGGCCTGCTCGATAGCTATGCCGCGCTCATTCTGCCCTGGATCGTCTCGGTGTTTGCGATCTTCCTGTTCCGGCAGTTTTTCGTGACCTTCCCGGACGAGGTGCTCGACGCGGCGCGGCTGGATGGTTTCAGCGAGCTTTCGATCGCCTTGCGGATCATGCTGCCCGCAGCCTGGCCGGCGGTCACCTCCTTCTCGATCTTCTCCATCGTCGCCCACTGGAACGATCTTTATTGGCCGCTGGTGGTGACGACCAGTCCCGACATGATGATGCCATCCCTCGGGATCGCCTATTTCCGGCAGTCGGGTGAGGGCACCGGAAATGTCGGTGCGCTTATGGCCGGGGGCGTTCTCGTGACCGCGCCCTTGGTCGCTCTTTTCCTTCTCATGCAGAAACACTTCATCAGGGGTCTGGTGCTCGGCCGACACTAGCTCCGTTCTCAAACCCAATCTAAAACTCAGGAGAGCAATGTGAAAACAATTGCAATGATCCTTGCCGCCGGTGTTACTGCCGCTGCGGCATCCATGCCGGCGCAAGCCGAAACCAACCTCGACGTCTATTACGCCTGGCCCGAACACGAAGTGATCCATAAGCCGATCGCCGATCGCTTCATTGCGGACCATCCGAATATCAAGATCAACTTCCGCGCTGCTGCGCCGAGCTACGATGAAGCTGTCCAGACGCTGATCCGCCAGAGCATGGCCGGCCAGCTGCCGGACGTTCATTTCGTCGGCTTCAATGTGCTGCGGCCGCTCGTGGCGCGTGGAATTGTGAAATCCATCGACGATCTGGTTGCCGCCGATCACCTGACCGAAAACGGCTACACGGACCAGGTGCTGTCACTCTCAACGATCGACGGCCATCTCTACGGTCTTCCCTTCGCCATGTCGACGCCGGTCGTCTATTACAATGCCGATCTGGTGAAGAAGGTTGGCGGCGATCCCGACAAGATCCCGACCGACTGGGACGGCTTTGTTGCACTTGCCGCCAAGATCGGAGCGCTCGGCGACGGAACGTCCGGCATGTATTACCAGCTTGGCTCGGACGACTGGGCCACGCAGAACCTGGTGCGCAACTTCGGCGGCCAGATGATGAACGACAAGGAAAGCGACGTCGCGTTTGACGGTCGTGCTGGCCAGGCTGCAGTCAAGCTGTTTAAGCGGTTCCATACCGACGGCGCTCAGCCGGCGATCGATCCTCGCGCTGCCAAGCAGCTCTTCACCTCCGGCAAGCTTGGCTTCTTCTTCGCCTCCGCCGGCAGCGTGAGCGGTTTTGAAAATGAGATTGGAGACCGGTTCACACTCCGCACGGCCAAGCAGCCGCTTGGCGTTGAAAACGCTACCATGCCGACCGGCGGGATGATTGCCGTGATCCTCACCGACGATCCCGGCAAACGCGCCGCTGCCTGGGACTACGCCAGGTTCGCCACGGGTCCCGAAGGCCAGAGCATTGTCGTGCCAAACACCGGCTATATGCCCACCAATACGCTTGCACTCGACAAGGATCATCTCGGCGCCTTCTATGACAAGCATCCAAACTGGTACACGAGCGTGCTTCAGACGCCCCGCGCTCGCCCGTGGTTTTCCTGGCCTGGTGATAACGGCGTTCAGATCGCCCAGGTCCTTCGCGACGAGATGACAGCCATCGCGCTTGGATCCAAGGAGCCGGAAGCAGCTCTTGCGGATATGGCGTCCCAGGTTCGCGCACTCCTGCCGAAGACCAACTGATCCTCTCGTCTGGGACGCCGCACCTTGTGCGGCGTCCCCCATATTCTGCGGATGGCCCATGAAACTTATTCACCTGACTGACCTCCATCTCGTGCCGCCGGGCGCAATGCTCTTTGGTTTCGACCCTGCAGAACGACTGCGCAAGACGATCGAGCGTATCAACTGCGATCACGCCGACGCCGAGCTTTGCGTGGTGACCGGCGATCTCACTGACGAGGGAGATTTCGCTTCCTACGAAGTCTTGCACGACGTGCTACGGGACCTGTGCGTACCCACCCGGCTTCTGCTCGGCAATCACGACAGCCGCGAGAGCTTCGTTCGAGCGTTTCCTGATGAGGCGCGTGATAATAACGGCTTTGTCCAGTCGGCCCATGAAAGCTCGGCGGGACGCCTCATCTTCCTCGATACCCTGGTGGAAGGTTATGGGCACGGCTCCTTGGACGATGGACGGCTCGAGTGGCTGCTGGCGCGGTTGGCAGAGACGCCGGATGTGCCGGCCTACCTCTTCGCCCATCATCCGCTGCAGCCGATCGGCCTGCCGCATTTCCAACCTTGGAGCACCGAGAACTGGCGTCCGATCATGCAGGCGATCGTTGGCGCCGGCAATGTGCGGCACGTTTTCCACGGCCATGTGCACGTCGATGTCGGCGGCACCTGGAGCGGCATCCCTTTCAGTGCAAGCCGCGGCGTGGCACATAAGATCATTCCACATTTCACCCGGAGAGACGCGGACTTCGTCCAGGATGCGCCTGCCTTCGACATCGCGTTAATCGACGTTGATGGCGTCCTGGTGCATCGTTTCGAAGTTTGCGACCGACACGTGGTCGAGGTCTCCGCCGAAGGTCCGGTTCCGGAGGGCATGCAATGAAACAACAGGCCCCTTATGAACTGGTCATCTTCGATTGCGACGGCGTTCTGATCGATAGCGAGACGCTGGCAAGTCGAATCGACGCCGAAGAACTTACCCGCATTGGCTATCCCACGTCGTATTCTGATGTGATTCTGCGGTTTACCGGCCTGTCCTCAGCCACCATGCGGAAGATGATCGAAGAAGACTGGGGCCGTCCTCTACCCAGCGACTTCGACACCATCGTGCAATCCCGGATCAAGGAAAGCTATTGGACAGAACTGCAAGCCATCAGCGGCATTCACCGGCTCCTGCATAAGTTGCCCTTGCCGCGCTGCGTCGCCTCGAGCAGCGCCCCCGACAAGCTGCGACTTGGTCTTGAACTGACCGAGCTTTGGCTACACTTCCATCCACACGTGTTCAGCTCCGTCATGGTAAAGGCCGGCAAGCCTGCGCCGGACCTGTTCCTGTTCGCTGCCGCCCAAATGGACATTGAGCCAGTGCGCTGCGTCGTGGTGGAGGACAGCATTGCCGGCGTTCGAGCCGGTGTGGCCGCGGGGATGACGGTGATCGGTTTCACGGCAGGCGGCCACTGCCTCGATGACCACGGTCAACGATTGCTCTCAGCCGGCGCTGCGGTCGTCGCGCGATCAGCTGAAGAACTTGGCGTACTGCTGACGACGAGCGAGGTCCAGCCGAGTTCCAAGATGGCAGAAGGGGACCCGATAATAGCATGTGCCGCAACTGGCGGCCGGTAGTCACCACGGCAGTTCCGGATGCTGTGACCAGGCAGGTGATTGGCAAACTTGTTGCTGCTTACGCAGATCACCGTCAGAGAGGCGTACGTTTCATCGTCAGGCTCATCGCGGACCTTCGGCTCGACTCGGAGCCTTCTGACCCCCGCGACGATTGATGCCGGCTTTTGAGACCATCATTTTTTATGGTTGGACGATGAAACATCGTTTCTGTGAGCTGCAGGCTGAAACCGGGGTAATCCCATGCTTGACCTGATCGGGGCAGTCGCACTTCTGCTGTGGGGTCTTCGGCTGGTCAAAACCGGTGTGATTCCGCTCCTTCGGCAAGCGGCTGCGCCGATGGATCGACTCCGGTACACGCAATCGGGTGTTGGCCTTTGGCGTCGGGCTAGTCGCGACGATCGCATTGCGGAGTAGCACGGCATGGCACAGGCGGTCATGCTTGGTGCCAATGTCGGCACAAGCCTGGTCACGCGTAGTCTCGCCTTCAACCTTCACGTCCTAGGGCCATTGATGATTGCCTTGGGCGTGTTCGCCTTTGGGTTCAGCTATTCCAAGCCTGCCAAGGGCTTGTCGCGCGCAGTTCTGGGACTTGGATTGATGCTATTGTCATTGCGCCTTCTCGGTCAGGCGACGGAACCGATGCAGCATTCGCGCGTGCTCGTGAAGCCAATCGGGGCCGTTGGGCGCTTCGTCGACCAGGCGCGTCAGCTGAGGCTCGATCCATTTCGGCGGATGCGTTTTATTCGGCTTTGCCGGACTCACCGTCTTCCGCGCCAATTGAGATAAAGCGTCGTCATGCGGGCCAGACTACCACATGATGACGGTATATCAGCTGCACCTTTCATCGGAAATCGCGGGTCTTCACCTTAATGCGGTCGATGTGCTCATTTGGATCGACGATATCGCGTGCTTTCGTCATGCCGCGCGGATCAAGCCCCGATCCGCCATGATGGGCTGGCCGTGTGGCAACGGAAATGGCGTCTTCGCGATTTCCCACGCTGGCCAACTCGGCCGACAGAGCGGTCAGCCCGTTTGCGACGAGATGCACCACCTTCCTTCCCGTTGGATGCGGCCGCGCACGCCGAGCATGGCCGAGATGAGGAGGACACGCCGGACTTCTCGAACACCGTGACCCAGACGACGACGTTGGCGGCGCCTGTCTCGTCCTCCATGGTGAGGAACATGACGCCTTTGGCCGACCCCGGCCGTTGCCGGACCAGCACCAGGCCGGCCGCCTCAAGCCACGGTTTGTCCCGCGCCTGCATGGCTTCCTGGCTGCTTCGACGGACGCGCTGATGGTGTGATCTCGGCCATGCTGAGGCCGTGCAACAAGATCGCGGATTTCGTTCACGTCGACCGTCGAGCTGGTCAAATTGCTCATCCCATCTTCGCAGGTGCTGGTCCGCCTTGCAGATTAGCCGCTCCGTGACTGGGGTTGAAATCATCTATCGAACCTAACCATATCTCCCTTTTCTACTCCCGCGAGAATCACCCAGCATGAGCCAAGAACCATGATCGACCTAATCGAATCCCTGATGAACGGAGAAGACCAGTATCCCCGCGCATTCGCCGCTGCGCTGCTTTTCTGGCGCGCGTTCTACGACGAGCATGACGGAGTCGATCAAGGCGATCTCCAGCGGGCAATTTGACGGCGCCCAGATGCGCTTTCAATGGGAGATGGAAACGAAGTCGGGCCTGACGCCGCCATTCGCCAAGAGCATCATGGCTCTCACGGCAATCGGCACCCTTTACAACGACGGGTTCGAGAATGAGGCGCTCGCGAGGTGTGTTCTCGATTGCATTTTTCGAAGCACTCACTGAGCGTAGACGTAAAGTCCTCCGCTCGTGACGTTGCACGGCTGTATCGTCTAGACTGACAGTGTTCAATCAAACCGGCACCGTGCCACCCGCGCTCTGCGACAGCCTGAAATCTATCTCGAACCAAATCCGAATCGCTCGTTGAGTCTCGTCCCACCCAGCGCGGTAAACCGCGCCTCGATCTCGGCATTCCAGCAAGCCTCCCACGAAGTTCGCCCGCTGGACAGGGTGAAGGTCTGCTGTCCGATTAGCTGGTTTAAGATCAGCTCAGGCTGCTGCGGCCGCTCGATCTCGCAAAACTCTGCAATTCTGCGAATGGTCTCGAGCTGAACTTCGCGTCCTTGGTCGCCTATGATCTGCTCATAGCTCAATCCAAGAACATTGTCCTGATCCGCCCACGGTGCCACTGGATGGCACCGATCGTTGAAAATGAAAGGCGCGATCTCATCGAAGTACTTCAGCATTTTGTCAGGTCCGTTCGGCTCATTGCGCCACGTAATCTCAGCACCTTCAGGCAGGCACCAATCGCTGTCACCTACATATCGCATCTGCGACACAATTGCCGCACGCATTTCGCGCGAAAGAAAGATGATCTTGAAATCCGCTAAACAATGGCGGGTGCCGATGTCGCACGGTAGATGCCCATAGCCAAACTGACCGGGCTGAATAAAGCGCGAGGATATCTCGATCGGTATCCATAGAATATTTTCCGAGTGAGTGAAGCGAGCTCGCTCGACATCCACAAAGCGGAAGTCTCCAAGATAGTCTTTATTAAAGAACACATCGGACTGTACAAGCCCGATTAGTCCAAGCAGACGGGCATATAGGTGGGTGCCCGCCTTCGGGATGGAACAGATCATAACCCGCGAGCTTGAGGCGCCGGCCGTCGGCTTGATTGACCAAGATTCGTTCGAGCAGGGATAAAGTGGAAAGGGTTGACCGGCGATACCGCGCAGCTCTTCTGGAAGCGGGTGAAACATTGTGGTTTCCTCACTGTTGCAGCGGCTTTTTCAAACAGCCGGAGCCAATGCGGAGACAGGACAAGTTCCTGACCAGCTTGACCTCAAGCAGTCGCGCCCTCTGTTGCCGCACCAGAGAAGTAAAGCCCCGTCGCATGCGCTAGCCGCGAGGCACCGCTAGTACGATGGCATCGGCGAGCTCGTGGCCAACTTGCTGCCGATGAGCTATTTACCAAACGCCACTTCGGCGTTCCCTAGAGATGTAGTCACCTTGTCATGCCTCGGTTTTTCGATCGGACGATGAACCTAATCATAGAATAATTCAAGTAAGATTGATAATGTGCGCGAATATACTATTGAATATATTTTCCCAGACGGCACGCTGGTGCGTTGCCATGCAGTCGTATCCACTACCCTGACGACGAGGACACCACGGTTTGCGCGGCGCATGCACAGCCAGTAAAGTAAGCTCTATTGACAGAATCGGGCCAGGAGACGTCGTCCAGCCGCTTCCCGTTCGCAGATAAAACAGAGCGGCCGATACCGTTCGGCCGTGCAGGCTGATCGGCTCCGGGGATCTCGTCGCAAGTCTAGTCGTAGACGAACGCTTAAATGAGCCGCTCGCAAGGCCGCCGGGCGAGCGGCCGAGCGCATGCCCTCTGCCTCCTTTGCCCCGGCTGCCGAGACATGGGCGCGAACGAAGCGGCAGCCGGAATCCGATGTCGACCGTGTCTATGATCTGCGTCAGTGAGCCGTCAGTGAGACTCGAATATGCACGGCTTTGCCGTTCGCCTTCGCGGGTCGACGGCTAGTTTGGAACGAGGACGTAAGACACATGCCGAAGCCCCGACATACACAGAAATTGTTGCTAGACATCATCTATGATGCAATTAACACAGCTCCGAACGCGCTCGCACGTATAGCTCTGTATGTTGCACAAGACCCCGAGGCTGTTCTCGCGCTGTCCATCGCCGACCTTGCGCGCAACACCGCTACCGGTTCTGCTTCAATTGTAAGATTTTGCCGAACCCTGGGACTTTCGGGATTTCGCGAGTTTAAGATTGCGCTCAGCGGCGAAATTGAGCGGCTGAAGTTGAGCGGCGAACTGGCTGAACGCGCGCCATCAGAAGCTGTAGACATAGCTCCTCGGATCGCCGTCCTCAGTTCTGCTTTACAAAACTCAATTTCCGCGTCCGCTCGTGGTTTTAACGACCTTCAAATTAGTGGGTTTGCCAACCGCATCCGAGCGGCCCGACGCGTCGAACTGTTCGGCACGGGGCCGTCATCCGTCTGCGCTGATATTCTGGCCATGCGACTGATCTGGCTAGGGTTCCCCGCGCATTGCTCGGGGTCCGCCACCGTGTCTCACGCTCTCGCGCGAGGGCTTGGCTCATCGAGCCTCGCCATTGGCATTTCCTCGCGTGGCCACACTGTGGAAACCAAGGATTTTCTGGCTATTGCGCGCGAAACCGGAGCATACACGATTGCCATAACGACCCGCGTGGACTGCCCGATCGCCCAGACTGCGGACGAGGTGGTCTTGTTTACCTCGGCTGGGGCTTGGCCACAGGCCGGGTCGGCGATGCACGTGCCGCCTCTAGTGTTGCTGAGCGAATATCTTTGCCACTGTCTGCAGGTGGCGGAAGTCTGAACCCCCAACGTGCGTGCACATCTTCTGCATGGAAACCGCGAACTCACCGTGCACCCCCTTGCCACGGCGCGGCTGTTTGGTGATCACAGGGGAAGCTGCAACAATGGAGAAGCTGACGAACTACTACACCGGGATCAAACTGGAGGGCTAGGCCAGCTTCCTCGTCGTTGGCAAGGCTGCAGCACCAGGTCGACTCCGTGACATAGGCGGTCCATGCGCAAGGTTCGACACTTGCCTTCCTTCCTGCGTACCACGCTGCTTCAGTACGACCACGTGCCTCCAGCGCCGGTCAGTCGGCGAGCGCGAGATCCCGGCTTCCTTCTTTATCGACAGCAGGTCAGCGCGGTACCTTTTTCCGGGCGGCAGACCGGTGACCGGGTCCTCTTCCATGTCCACTTCTACCATATTCCTGTGAGATTGGGGTCTACAGCTATCGCATGCTGGCAGGAAGGTTGGTATTGACGTATTCCGCGAGGTCTAACGCGGAGATGCTACCAACCAATTGGTCCGGACTCATTTCGGTCGCAATTGAGGCGGAATGCTCTAGGAGTGCAAGGAGATCATCCCTATGCTTCGAATGATGGTCTTCCAAGTGCATCTCGATCTTTCGCGCGATGACGTCCGCGAAACTCGCCCTTGTCCCAAAAAGCGGATCGTTGATTAACGCCGTCGGTCGTTCCTGTTCGAGAACCCAATTCATCGCCAAGGTCCCGTTCGATTTCAAGAATACGATCTCCAGCTCCGCCCCGGCAGGTCGTCGCTGTGTGGCGATGGAGAACCCCGCGTCCACCAGGGCCCTGGTGTCCTTATCCACAGCCTCCGTGAATGCGGCCAAATTGACATGATGAAGGTCAATGTCGTTCGGCGCACGCTGGATGAACTGCGAAAGGACGCAGCTGCCCGCTACCCAGCTATCTTTGCTCCGATTGGGCGAAATGGCGACTAACGCAGTGCGCATCAGCTCGGGAATCATATGCTTGTTCACTTCTTTGATATTGAGAACAGCCTGTAAATTACGTTGACGTCGGGATAGGTCCCGGATCGCAGGAGCACAGATGTGAGATCATTTGAATCCGCAATCTGTTCAAGAAGGTCGTCACGGGCATTAGTGCCGAACCCTAGAACGATATGACCTGTTTCTGTAAGGAACCTTGGGCCGTCTGAAAGAAATCTCTCGAGCAAGTTGTACCCTGGATCGATCGCACCACCCTCGAGGTCGTCGACATACTCGTAATCCTCTGGAGCGAAGTTCGATGGGCAGTTCCAGAATACAATGTCGAACCTTCTGCTAGGTGGAACATTTGTAAATATGTCGCTTTCGATGACCTCGACGTTCTTAATCCCGTTTCTTGCAGCATTCTCCAGCGTGTTCGCGACGGCCCTCGGATTGATGTCGCAAGCCAGCAACGACAGCGCGCCAGTCTTTGCCAACAGAAGGCCGGGCAGACCGAAACCGCAGCCGATTTCTAAGACGGTCTTTCCGGCGAATGGGGGAAAATTCTCGCTAATCCAACGCCAACTCTGGAAGTGCTCAGGAGGAAAAACCCCTTCCTGTACGACCAGATCCAGTCCGAATTCCTGCATCTGACGCGGGAAAGGGGCTTGTTGACTTGTTCGAAGCGTTGTCCTGATATGATCAAGTTCGCTCATTGTTCTCCGGCCGACCGGCGTGGTGACCATACCTGGTTGTTTTCCCGGCTCAACGGCATCAACGGTTCGCTTCAGTAAGCAATTCCAAAGAGGCATTGAAAACAGACCGGCCTCAAGAATGAGGCGGTCCCAAGATGAGCGGAGGGGTGCATACCGGAAGAGGCCTTCTAGACCGGCTCGATCCCCTTGGAAATACCGCTGGACGGCTGTTGTTAGGCCCGACTTTGCTGCGGCCAGGAGTGCTCTGTCGTAACAGAATCTTGCGTGGGCAAAGGCGCTACCATCACTCCGATTGTCCGGCATCGGCGCAGCCCCCCTGTCGCCGAGAACGTTTAGCAACATCTGGAAAGATGAATGGGCAATAGAGCCGGTATCGAGAGAATTCCAAGCGGTCGCTTCGTCGCCCAACGACCGGCACCTAAGTATTCTCAGCTCGGCATCCATTACTTCATGACTGTCGCTCACATGAAGGAGGTTCGTCACGGGATTATCGCAATAAAAGAGACTACGTACGGTGCCGCATAAAGCCTGGGCCGGCTGTGTGTTACCCTTCAGTTTTTGCGACAAGTGCAGCGCATTAGGTCCGCTCCAGATCGTGGCGCAAACCGGACGCATGTCGAATAAGTCCAGCACTAATGGCCAATGCTTCCCGCCGGTGGAACAGGTAAGGGTATAAAACGCATCAATGGATTTGCGACTATGAATCGAAAAGAACCGTTCCGAGAGTTCCAAACCGGTTCGCCGGCGAATAAATTCGTCGAGCAGGCACGTGAGGCCAGAGCGCGCGACTTCCGGGCCATAAACTATCAGCGCCGTGGATGACATCATGCCGCCCCCCCCAAAGGGTCGTTTGTGATATGGGCCTTCCTGCTCGCGACGGTGATCCTAGTCGCTCTAACGCGCCTCCCTTCCAGCCAATCGGCGAGACGAGTGGGATGACGGGCGTTAATCACAACGCCGGGAAGGTTTTTCTTGGCCATGAATTCGACCGCGCAGGCGTCAATCGAGGTGTGGCCGAGAAGGACAAGATCTTGAGCAGCGATCTGCTCTATAAGTGAAGCGGGATCATCGGTTGCTCCACCGCGATGCACGCCATCGACATCTGTCAAAATCACCAGCTGTGGCGCCCCAGTTAACCAAGCGATCCACGCGGCAACGGCGTCGGATGTGACATCCCAACTCCATTCCACTGGGTCAGCCGCAAACAGCAAACGGGAAGGCAGCAGCACTGGAATTTCCCCAAGTCTCGCGAGAGTTCGGCATTCGCCTAGGCTGGCCGTTGGAACCAGTTTGGAAGAGAAGGCGGCGTCCGCAAGCAAATACCCCGTTTGGTCCTGTGCTAGAGCACACGCATGATGCGCGGTACACGGATCTAATCGCTCGGCTGCATCAATCGCCTCAATTGCTTTGTCCGGGATGCCGCCGCCTGGAACAAGTAGAATTCGATGGCCCTTATCGGCGAGACGCTCAAGTTCAGCCAGTGCGAGCTTACACAGTGCAAGATCACGCATGATGCTCCCGCCGAATTTGAGAACAATCGAAAAGCCATATGGTGGAAAACCTTTTATTGAGCAGTCCATTGGCTTGCCATCCCGCCCTCAGGCAAAAGATACGATCTCGGGAATTTTCGAAGTTAGGTTTGGAAGCGCTGCCCAGACCTTTTGAAACGCGGCCGCGTACAACTTCATTACTTCAACGTCGTTTGGCGGAGCGATTTCCGACACGTAAAACATGGTGTTCAATATCTTCATGGTGTTTGGAAAATCGGTCCTTGACCATTGGCCGCAGATATCCGGCAGATATTCAAAGACGGGCTTCGTCAGCCAGACCGCAACGGGAACTCCCTCGGCTTGAAGGAGCTTAATAATGAAATCCCTGGCCGTAGGGCCAGGTAGAAAACCGAGCTTTTCCGGCTCAAGACGCAACGGGAGATTAAGCATCGATTGTTGATGATCTGCTGGATTGAAAAGAGGCAGAAGCCCTGAGAGGTGGCCAATCTCCTGCCAAAGGAACCTAGCATTCGTTCGCCTTTTTTTTAGCTGCCGGTCAATCTGCTTGAGCCTGTAATTAGCAATCGCAGCGGAGAATACATTGGGTCGGTAATTGTAGCCTTTCGAGTTCGGGGAGAATATCCTAGCTCCACATCGCGACGAGCTTGTCAGCGAAACATTATCTACATGGTGGATCAGAGCAGGGTCCCTCGTCAGGACAAATCCAAGCTCACCTGCCCCGAGGTGTTTAGCTCCGTTGCCGGAGAGAGCGAGTGCATCGCTCTCCAAGTATGCTCCATTGACAATATCTTTCGCAGCGCCAATTGATTGGCAAATATCATCGATAATCGTCACGCCTTGCGCTCGCGCCGCCAGTCTCAAGCCGGGAACCAAGAGGTTATTTCCGAACAGATGAGTTATGAGCGTAGCCGCGTCCCCTGGTTTGATGAGAGCGGCCGCCATCTTCTCATCAACTCCCGCAAGTTCTGGCTCTACATCGACAAAGACCGGCTCGAGTCCGCTGATCGCGATTGGGCCGACGGCTCCCGGCCAGTTCAAAGCCGACGTAACGACTCGGCGACCTCGATTCCGGTAGTAGTCGAGAGCCACGTGAATAGCGGCTGTGCCGCTTCCAACGGCGCGCACAGACCAGTTACCCGACCAATCCGCTAGCCGCTTTTCGAGCTCAATCACCATAGGGTGATTGACGCGATGATATTTGCCGCTTTCGACAACATTTGCCAGCGCCTTCAAATGTTTACGTTTTGCAGCGGGCCAAAGAACAACTCGCCCAGCTGGAACCGTGGGATCTCCTCCAAAGAGCGCAAGAGAAGTGTCGTTCTGGTGGACGCATCGTGTGCTTGCTGCCGAGGCTAAGCTTACATGCTTGTTCATATGGTCCCTCCAGACGATAGCTGGTTGTGTGATATCGGCCATCGGCCACTCGCGAAGTCACGAGCCGAACCGACCCGTCTCTCGCATACTTTTGCGTCTTGCAACGAGGCTCGGCTAACCCACAAGAGCAGAGTCGCCCCTGAGAACAGGCTGGGTGCCGTAGCACCCTAGCTTGAGTTCAGGAAAGAGCTTTCGAGCTCGTAATCGGCGTATGAGGCGGTCAACCTCGTCGGAAATGAACTCGCTGAACGATGCAGTCCCTCCTTCGCAAATAGAGACTTAATGCCCGTTGACAAAAATGGAAAGTGGTCCTCTAAAATATATTTATGGATATATTATTTATTGTTTGCCTAACTTAGACTCATATCTGACATATTTTAGCATCTGCAGTGACAGCGCGCGGTTGCTTTCCAGCCTCCTGTACCGGCACCATTTCAAGGATAAAAGCGCCGCGCGGATGCGCAGGAATATCATCCCGCCAAAGCCCGCCGGCCAGATCATCAGCCAAGCTTGGCGATCTGGGAGCACCGCTAGCTTGCGTAATTTGGTTGAAGCACTCGCCGGACCGAGCGCCGGCGTCCCCTCTCGCGAGCACTCCGGCTAGTGGGGTTTGTGTCCGAATGAACTCCGGCATTAAGTAGAAAAGCCACCAGATCTCGATTTGCCTCTCGCCTATCCTGGCCCTGAAGGTTTCAGACATCGCGAACGAATTGAAGCGAAAACGAACCGAATTTGGCGATCGGTTCCAGGAAATTGCCCGAAGCAAGTCGAGATCCAGGCGCAATTGGCGGCGCTGGACCGCGTGATAGTCATCTACGAACCTGACTACGTGCCGTCGACCCGCCAGCGCGGCCGTCCCGCCAAGAACGGCGCGATCCCCCGAGCCGAGATCACTAAGCTCATTGGCGGCGTGAACAAGCGTCAGACCTGCCCTCGAAATCCTGCGCGAGGCGCGCCAGCCGCCGTCGACGGCGGAGTGTTCCCTGCGATTTGCAGAGAAACTCGGCTTGGTGGAAGGCGACACCAGGGTGAGCCATATCGCAAATCTGTCAGCGGTCCTTGGCCAACTCGAAAAGATCGGTCAGGTGATGCCTGAGACGATGGTCGACTTGAGCTTCTTGTCGAAGCAGGTCAAACCCTGATCGACGAGCCTCGGGGATCGCATTCTGAGCGCTCAGTGAGGATGGATCTCGTAGTAGTCATCCATCCAGGCGATCTAGCGGAGCACCATGGGTGATCATGCAAAGGAGTGACACGAACGCAATCACGCTTAAAGGTTTTGACCAAGGCTTCCGACACACCGCTGGATTGGGGGCCCTTCACCAGGCGTGAAGCAAGTAACGCGGTCAGCGCAGAGGCGAAGGCGCGTGTTCCTTGCTCCTATAGGGGTGCCATTTTCCGACAGGTGCCCGATCGGATGGGGCACCTCCTCCCGAAGCGTGTCTTGACCGCCTCCAGCATCATACCGCACAGGACCGCCCCTCCTGCCGGCATACCGAAGAACTTGCGCAGCCGAACCGCCCCGCGTGTGAGTAAAAACGAGACCCCGGTGATCGCCGGGATCTCTTTTACGCCGATGCGGCTCTCGTCAGCCCTCATCGGCAAAAGCCGAAACCGTAAGTGTCCAAGCCGAATCGCTCAGCTACTCGATTACCGTCGGCGAATTCACTCACAAATACTTCATTGCAAACGGGAAGTTTGCGAGCTGTCTCCTGCTCATATTTTGCATAGCGTGCGACACAGCGCGCTGTTCTACATCAAGGTGGTTCGTCAATGCGGATGCCACTGCGCTCGTAGTCTTGCAGAGCTGAGGCATTGCGTCCGTTAGCCTTGCCAGACTGGTTCGAAAAACCGGGGAAAGCTCAGACGCGGTGATTTCCATGCGAAGGGGATGTGAGCAGAAACAGAACTTGTCGATGATTTGGCAAATTTCGCAATTACATGCCCCCAGAGCTATGTCAGTGAATATTTCTTCCGCTCGGAGAGCGAGTTCCGTTGGCGATGACTCACCGGAGGGGGCGGTTCGGTCGAGAGGGTGAGTTCGTGTACGAGTTAAGGCGAAGGTGAGTGTTGCGCGCGCCACCACATACGAGTCCAATAGAACCCACTCGACCAGAGGTCTCGTAAAGTAGCCCCTTTGAGGAAGGGACACGATCTTCCCTTCCGCTGCAAGTCGGATAAGTGCTTCGCGCACCGGAGTCCGGCCGATGTTGAGCTTGGACGCTAGCTCTTTGTCGCTGAGATGCTGCCCCGGCATGTGGGCTTTGCCGTAGAGCAATTGAAGCACCGCGTCGTAGGCTGCATCGGCTTTTGCGTGCTTCCTGGCGTCAATAGCCAAACTGGGCATCTCTGTTCGACGACATTGGGCCGCATTTTTGCAGAACCACATCTCCACGCTTCCCTTTTTTCGACGTCCTTTGAACGTTCGACTAGCAGAATTGAGTTTCTGCGGCGTTGCTATTTCTCGACATCCGGACATAACGCATGCACCGCGCACCGCCTCAGCTGCATACACCATGCATATGAGGTGTGACCATGGCCGGCCGCGGCGCTCGAATGCCGAATCGTCAGAGGTCCAGACGCGGAAAGATTTAGGAGGCGTTAGGCGCTCGACGCACCTGACCTGCGCGCAAACCACTTCCTGCGCTCGTCGCTTCGCCACGCTAGACGTCATGTTCCAGGGCTGAGATCGGTGGCCGGCCCTTTCGTGCGATTGAAAGACGAGGGTTGCTCGGATGGGCCGAGCCGATCCTCACGCACGGAGGGCGAGCCATGGGAGAGTATAGCGAAGCGTTTGTCGCGTTTGATGTAGCCAAGAAGAAGCACGCGGTGGCGATCGCGGAGGGCGGCCGCACCGGCGAGGTCGAAAATAGTCCTGCAGCGATAGAGCGGACGATCAAGAAGCTGGGAAAGAACTATGATGGACTGCACGTCTGCTTCGAGGCCGGGCCGACGGGTTACGGGTTGTGCCGGCAGGTTCGCGATCTTGGTCACGACTGCATGGTGGTTGCGCCGGCCCTGATCCCGAAGCGCTCGGGCGAGCGGATCAAGACGAACCGACGGGACGCGGTCACGCTGGCGCGGCTGCATCGGGCGGGCGAGCTGACTGGAGTGTGGGTGCCGGACGTCGTCCATGAGGCTGTCCGCGATCTGGTTCGGGCCCGGGAAACTGCAGGCGACGATCTGCGCCGTAAACGCCAGCAACTGCTCTCCTTCCTTCTGCGCCATGGCCGGATATACGAGGGCGGCGGTCATTGGACATTGGCGCACCGGCGCTGGCTTGCCCGCCAGAGCTTCGAGCATATGGCGCAGCAGATTGTGTTCCAGGAGAAGATCGACGCGATCGAGGACGCCGCTCAGCGGCTACGCCGCCTGGACGAGCAGTTGCGCACTATCGTGCCGACCTGGTCCATGGCACGGGTCGCCGAGGCCTATCAGGCGATGCGCGGCGCCTCGTCCCTGGTCGCAGTGATCTTCGCGGCCGAGATCGGGGATGTGCGCCGCTTCGATACGCCGCCGCAGTTGATGGCCTTCCCTCAGCCTGGTTCCGGGAGAGCGCTCGACTGGCGATACGGTCCGCCCGTCGAGCCTTACGCTCGCCGGCAATCGACGCGCCCGCCGCCCCTTGGTCGAAGCGGCTTGGACTTACCGCTACCCGGCCAGGGTCAGCGAAGCACTAAGGCTCCGGCTCGAGGGTCTGCCGAAGGCTGCACCTTCCGAAGCCTGTCGAAAGCAAACAGCTTGCCTTTGCGCACGCTGTCTTCAAGAGGACTCGCCATCGCCAGATGCGCCGCAATCGCGCTGGCCAGCATGCAAGCCCGTCCCGCGCATCGATCCGGCAAGGCGCGGTGTGTCGAAGCGGATTGGTTCTTGGTCGGGGCGCAACAGAATATCCGACGACAGTTGGGCGTACACTCGTCCGCATGACGCATATCGTCGACAAACTTCAACCACTGAGAGGGTAGAAGGGGCTCTGCCCTCTCTCCCCCACAAGCAGAAACCGGCATTCCCCATGCTTCAGCCTTCGGGCCGCAGCACCGGCCTTCGGGTTGGTGATCCCCCTTCCGCTTTTCTGCTTGTCCCCGCTCTCCCGGTCCTCGCCGAACTGGCAAGGCAGGGCCAGGCCTGCACTAGGGAGCTTCGCAAGCCCTGCATTGTCGAGAAAGAGCCTGAGTGCCGACCCGCTATCCCGCTATCGCGTCATGTGGGCGAACAGCGATGCGAACGAACGCATACGCTGATCGCGACTCACCAAGGCGTATCGCTGATGGATCGCGAGATGGAAGGTCGCGAGCAGTCCTAGAGCGATCGCGCAGATAAACCAGTTGCGGGATGCCGCGATATCGATCTGAGCCGTCTCTTGCAGGGTGGCGCTATGATTGACAATGGCGCTCGACACTTCGAACATCTCCTGTTCGAGCCTGGTCATGTAATCCAGCGCGGCCTGGTCGTGTCGTGACGCCTACCAGGAGAATTGTCAATCGGCGCCGAACTTTGACCCCTGATCGGCGTCCAATATTGACCCCCCTTGCATAAGCGCGACGAGGAGCGCTCGCCGGACGGAGCTGGTCGGGGTTGCGCAGCCCGGCGAGTGCGGATTGTTTGGTCGATGGTCGCAGAGATCCGTCAGGCGCGGTTCTTGAAGCGCCAGGACTCGTTTCCGGTCTCGATGATCTCGCAGTGATGGGTGAGCCGGTCGAGCAGCGCCGTCGTCATCTTTGCGTCGCTGGCAAAGACACTCGGCCATTCGCCGAATGCCAGGTTGGTGGTGACGATGATGGAGGTGCGCTCGTAGAGCCGGCTGATGAGATGAAAGAGAAGCTGCCCGCCGGCCTGAGCGAAGGGGAGATAGCCGAGTTCGTCGAGGACGACGAAGTCGAGTCGGGTGAGGTAGTCAGCGATGCGTCCCTGCTTGCCGTTTCGGTGCTCCGTCTCGAGCCGGTTGACGAGATCGACGACGTTGAAGAAGCGGCCGCGTGAACCGTTGCGGATCAGGGCGCGCGCGATGGCGATCGCCAGATGCGACTTGCCGGTTCCGGTGCCGCCGATGAGCACGGCATTGCGCTGGTCGGCGACGAAGGTGCCGTTGGCGAGTTCGCCAACGAGGGCCTCGTTGACCGGCGTGTCGGTGAAGTCGAAGTCCTCGATCTCCTTGGCGAGCGGCAGCTTGGCGACGGTCAGCTGGTATTTGATGGAGCGCGCCTGCTTCTCGGCGATCTCGGCCGACAGCAGATCGCCGACGATCCTCGGCGGCTCGTGCTGACGCTTGATCCCGGTGGCCATGATCTCGTCATAGGCGCCGCGCATGCCGTAGAGCTTCAAGGTGCCCATCAGTTCGAGAACCTGTGTCCTTTCCATCAGCTTGCCCTCCTGAGGCTGTCGTAACGGGCGCAGTCGGCCTGCGGCTCATGCTTCAGGCGTAGCGCATCCGGAGTGAGCACGGTCACCGCCGGCGCCGGATCGCGGCGGCGGGCCAGGATGTTGAGGATGACAGCCGACGAGCAGACGTTCTGGTCGAGGGCCTCCTGACAGGCCGTCTCGACGGCCTCGATCCCGTCGGAGACCACTGCAGCCAGGATGGCGACCATCTGCCGGTCGCCGTCGTCAGCGTCCTTCAGTTTGCGGCGAACCTTCTCCGTGGCCGACGGCAGAACCCAATCCCGGAACGGTGCGCCGTTGCGTAGCGCTCCGGGCTTTCGGGAGAGGACCGGGACGTAGTGCCAGGGATCATAGACGGTCTCGCCGCGTCCGAAGGAGCGGGCGTGCTCGCCGACGATGAGGCCGTCCTGGCGGATGACGATGCGGTCGGCATAGGCCTGGGTCTCGACCGGCCGTCCGACTGCCGTCGACAGCACCGAGTATTTGTTGTTGTCGAAGCGCACCGTGCAGGTCTTCGACACCGAGGCGGGAACCGCATGGAAGCCATTGAACGGGCCGCGATAGGCGATCAGCTTGCCGCGTTCCTCCTCGAACACCTCCCAGATCGTGTGGTCCGGCTGATCGACATGGCGGTGGGCCTTAGCCCAGGCGACGCACTTGTCGAGCAGCCAGGCGTTCAACTCCTCGTAGCTCCTGAAGCGCAGCCGTGGCGTGAAGAAGCGCTCGCGCACCAGTCCGACCTGGTTCTCGACCTGCCCCTTCTCCCAGCCGGAGGCCGGGGTGCAGGCGACCGGCTGCACCAGGTAATGGCTGCACATCTGCAGGAAGCGGCGATTGTATTGCCGGTCCTTGCCCACGAAGACCGTCTCCACCGCCGTCTTCATGTTGTCGTAGATGCCGCGCGTGCAGGCTCCGCCGAAGAGCGAAGGCCCGATCGTGGGCATCGAACACCATCTCCTGCGTCTCGCGCGGATAAGCCCGCACGAACATCATGCGGCTGTGGCAGAGCCGGACATGGGCCACCTTCACGGTCACCGTCACGCCGTTGATGAGGACGATCTCGTGGCTCCAGTCGAACTGGTAGGCGTCGCCGGGCGGGAAGAACAGCGGCACATAGGCGTCCTCCGACGCCGACCCTTGCGCCTTCGCCCAGTTCTTGGCGTAGCGCCGGACCGCATCATAGCCGCCTTCGTAGCCGAGCCGGTGAAGCTCTTCGTATATCCGCACCAGCGTCAGGCAATCACGGCCGGACTTCCCGCGGTTGCTGCTCAGGAGCGCATCGAACTGGTCCTGCCAGGGTCCGATCTTCGGCATCGGCTGCCGCTCGCGCTCATAGGAGAAGGACGTCTCATCAGACCTGAGAATCTTGCGCACCGTGTTGCGCGACAGATGAAGGTCCCGGCAGATCCGTTTGACGGACCAGCCCTGAACATAAAAAGCGCGCCGAACACGGGCAATTGTATCCACCGACTTCATCCCCCCTCCATCCGCTCGCCGAGACAAGCGGATGGTCGCAGATCGCCATCAACAGGGGGGTCAAAATTGGACGCCGATTCCCCGCCTTAGGGGGTCAAAATTGCACGCCGAAACACAAGGAGAATTATCTGGTGAACTGACCGGCCAACGCCAAACTGATGCTCGCCAGGCCGACTTGTCAGCAGACGACAGAAAACGCTCAACGGCCGCGCCTTAGTAACCGCTTCAAGCTCAAACCGGCCAAAAAAATGTAAGGCGGCATGGCGAGCGAATAGTGACCACAGTTTAATTCCAAAATATTTGGCCTAGCCCCGGCGTCCTTCAGCCTCTGCATGAACCTCTCCGATAGCTCTGGCAACACCACCTTGTCTCTCTTGGCCAACACAACCTGAAGATCGAGACCAGGCCGTGCCAAACTATGCGCGTAATTCTCCAAGTTAAGTGGACCCCAGGCCCTTCTGAGATCGGCCAGCTCAATCTCAGGCTCAAGGCCATCGCGTATCGATCGTGTCGCGCGGCCCGTCCAAACCATATCCGCTAGACTCCCCGCCGTCAGAAACAACGAGGCTTTTGACACAGCCAAGTCGTGTGCCGCGACTATGGACGCAACCCAGGAACCTAAGCTCATTCCGAGAACCGAAATCTCTCGATAGCCTTCCCTTTTCAACCAACGTATGAGTTTTCGCCCATCCAACACTGCCTGCCTTACAGATTGGATCGTTCGACCGAGATTAGGGCTAAGCATGTAGTCGGCGTGCATGGAGCCGGGACGGCTGCGTTCGAAGTGGTAAGGCATAGCAATCTCGACAACCGTGATGCAACGCTGCGAGAAAAAGTTGGCAATCTGACGATTCCGGGCGCTTGCATTCCAATGGTGAAAAATCACCATCGCCTGATCGAACGAACCGCTTTCTGTGATTTTCGCCCAGACTACATTGTTGTCTTCGATGTCAGTAGAAATGTCCGATGGAAATTTGAGCCACCCGTCTTGCCTTTCAAAACCCTGATCGCTCCCGCTCGGCTCATCGAAAAAGGCTAGATCAGCCACGGCCCGGTCGGCAAGGACACAAAACTCCTCGATACTTGCTATCTTCTTCGCACCTGGAAAGGCGCGTTCCGCGTCAAGGACGAAATCCGTTGGTTTCTTCCCTTCCTCTGCGCGAAGGGCCCGGCGTTCGTCCCAACGATCGAGCCAACTATGAAACACTCTGATTATTTCCTAACTTACTCGCTCGCCATCGCCCCAACCCTGGATCAAACAGGCCGTATATTGCGAGCAGCACTCCAACGCCCAGAAGGATCGAAAAGCCAGCAAATGCATCGATCAGCAAGTAGCCAGCCACGAGTAACGCTACCATCGCTGACATCCTCCACAAAGGCATACAAAACCGACGTTCGACACCTAAACGGATGGAACCATAGAGAAAAACAACACAGGTCGAAATAGCGATAAGAAGGCTACTGTAATGGGTCGGCCTACGATAGCTGATCCCGGCGCTCACATCATTGCGCCCATAGAAGGCGGAAGTCATATCGCTGACCAACCAAGCCACAATATTCTCTCCTCGCGATGTCAAGTAAGCACTCTGGACCTTCATGACTATGGCGATCAGAACCCCCAAAACAGTACACTGAAAAATTCCACGCATCACTCTGAGGCTGGCTTCGTTGTGCTCGTGCTGACAATCCACTTCCGGCCGATTACTCGCTGCTTCTCCAATTCTCCAAAGATCATGGATCACCGTATAGAGCAAAATGAGACCTACGAAGAACAGATAAAAGCACAGGCACATGTATAGGTAAGCGAGCCCCGTGAATACGACCGCTTCCGGCACCGATATAACCTCAGGGCGCACAATCGCTAACGAGCCCCAATCCGTCGCATAGTTGCCACCGCCTTGCATCAACGGAATCAAACACACGCCGATCCACTGAAAAAGACCGGCGAACAGCACACAAATCAAAAAAACCGCCCAATATGAACATGAAGAAGCTTCTACGCTACGCGCCCAGGCATCGTCGCTTTCCATCTTATTGCCATTCCCCACAAGCTTTGGACGGCCTTCATCTTTCCAAAAAATCACTAGCTCGGTCACGAAGGCAAAAAACAGTGGCAAAAATACCATGAAGACGAATGTCCAATTCGCTGTCCAAAGAAACCCAACCTGCTTGACGACGCCATCCGCCCGGCCATATGTCACGCTGTGAATCCCCGTAATATACGATACAAACCCAAGGGCGGTGACACCCGCAAACACCGACGCCGGTAAATTCAGGGGAGATCCGTGACTAAAGAACGCCTCCGATTTCCTCGCCAAACTAAAACGCCGCCTCGGCCCCTTGCCGTCAGTATCCCTTTTTAGCTCTGCCGGAGACGCTGTGTCGTCATCGAAGGTCGCAGCCAGTGCTGTATCTGGAATCTCTTGTGCAACGCTGCTTCCGGCTTTCTTCCATTCTCGTCTCTTGGCCGATAACCGCGATTGCGCCGCACTAAGCTCCATCTGCCATTCGCTGGTTGCCACCGGATCATCGCACCCAAAAACCCTCGCCAGCCAACGAATATTGGCAGTGCTGATTCCCTTCTCGTTCTCTTGAAACCAAAGCTGCACCGTTCGCAGATCGACCCCAATCCGGTTGGAATCGATCTGTGAAATCGCCTCTGCGAGAAGCTCGGGCGTCCATGGGCCTGCAGGAAACCCGTCCTTGCCCAATGGCCGACCAGCACCCGCCGCGGCCAACCGCTTGAATATTTCTTTGAAATCACTTTCGTCTCCGGGCGGAGGGAGAAATATTTTTCCATTCTTAATCAATGGCTTACAGGCGCTGCTTTCGTTTCGTTTCGCTGGCCTTCGTATCCTATCGTGCTCTCGTCCTTGATCAACGTTTTTATCAACTCGATTTTGGCCGGCACGGGAGAGGATCGAATACCGGCGACCCGCTAGAGAGGCTGAACACGGTTGTTGCGTCGGTCATGCGAGCTGAGCATGGCAAATGTCCCCTAGGCCGGAACGACCCTACGTCGGAACGAAGTGATCCGGTGTGAAGGCTGGTCCGCTTTGCCGAACCGATCGTAGCGGGCGCACCACATGAGGGGTTGAAGGCCCGTTCTCGCCGCCTGGCCATCGGGGGATCACACGAAATCGCCGAAGCGTTCAGGGAGGGAAACGAATGCAGCACTGGCTGGATAAGCTGACTGACCTTACCGCTGTCGAAGGCGATCAACGCAACCTTAAGGATGCTCTGGCTGGCCTGGCTGAACAGATCGGCTTTGGCGGGTATGCCTATCTCAACATCCAGCCCGGCCACACGCTCGCGATTTCGAACTATCATCCAGAGTGGCAGTCGGTATACTTCGGACGAAATTATTCTGCGCTCGATCCGGTCGTAGGACGCGCGAAAACCATGAAGCGGACCTTCACGTGGAGCGGCGATCAGGAGAGGCCGCGGCTTTCAAAAGCCCAACGCGCGTTTTACGCGCACGCGGCTGATTTCGGCATCCGCTCCGGCATAACCATCCCCGTCAGAACGGCGAACGGTTCGATGTCGATGTTCACCCTGGCCTCTGAGAAGATGGCGGTCGACCTCGACCGGGAGATCGACGCCGTTGCCGCTGCGACGGCGGTCGCCCAGCTCCATGCCCGCATCGCCTTCCTGCAGGCAACGCCCAGCGTCGAAAGGGCTGCCTATCTTGACCCCAAGGAGGCCACCTATCTTCGCTGGATCGCCGTCGGCAAAACGATGGAGGAAGTGGCGGAACTGGAGGGAGTAAAGTACAACAGCGTACGCGTCAAACTTGCCGAGACCAAGAAGCGCTTCGACGTCCATACAACGACGCACCTGACTGCCCTCGCCATCCGCAGAAAGTTGATCTGAAGCTCAGTTCACCGATGCCTTCGGGATATAGCCGAGAATGCTGATCAGCGTGTTCACAACGCTCATCTGCGCGTGCATCTCCATACTGGCCTCGATGTAACAGAGATGCCGAGCGCCGCCGATCACATTTCGTGACTTATACTCCTCAGGTAATGCCTGGAAGTTGATCAGCCTTGTCCACCAGACGCCGGTGGGTTCGGATGGCGTCGATCGTGAGGGTCTCCAGGTCGGTCGGGGGAAGTCCGCTCGTGAGCCCCACTATCGGCCGAAGCTCGAATTTTTCCTTCAACGTCGCGTCGTCCGATTCCATTCCAGTCCCCTTAGGTTTGGCTGCGGTACGCCCCCGCTGACGACGAACCCTTTGAACCCTAGCCGGGGTTCGGATCCGAGATGACTCGGCCCTGAGACCTTTTGACCCCGTGCTCCTTCCGCCCAGGTGCGCGTCACCTGCGGCCGCCAGAATGCGACGGCAGGTACGACATTCACTGCCACGACAACAGGAGGGAAATGATGACAACTACCTCATATTTCGGACTGGATGTCCACAAAGACACAATTTCCGCCGCGGTAGCTGACGCCGACCGGGTGGAGGCGCGTTTCTTCGGCCAGATTGCCAACACGCCGGAGGCCGTCACAAAGCTGACAGCCAACTGAGCAAAGACAATCAATTGATCGTTTATGATGGCTCCTATTTTTCACGAGCGCCGATACCCGACAGATCGATCCGAATGCCTGCTTTATTCGGGTCGGTGGTCGCGGCTTCACGCGCAAGATCGGTTCCGCCAGCCGCGGTTTTGTCGCCACGCTGCTCGGCGGTTTCCCCTTCGCTCGCGGGCGTCGGCTGGGCCAGCTTCTCTTCTGTGGGGTCGGGCGCCCGAAACACGGCCGTGCCTTCGAAGTAGCCGGTCTGCCAGGCGATGATCGCGTCGTCGAAAAGCTGCGGCAGGACCTCCTTTTCGGTGGGGTTGCCGTACCATTCAGTAACGATCCGATAGACCTTGGCGAACAGCGCCGTACCCATCCGGAGATTGGCGCAGGCATCGACCAGGTCGGGCTGGAGTTCGCCCGCCTCAACGACGCCAAGGCCGGCCGGATATTGCGTGATGCCGACGCGCACGATATTGCGACCGACATGCTGGCGGATCAGTTCCATCGCCTCGTCCGGCGTGGCTGGCTTCGGAACAAGCACGACACGGTTGCCCGACCGGACGGTGACGGTCAGCGGATCCTGCGACCCTGCCCGCTCGATGAACGTCTCAACGATCGCTGGCTTCAGAGCCCGATCGGCGCATTGCTGAATGAGGGCGGCGTCGACCATCCCGGTTTCTCCTTTGCTCATGTGTTGAAGGCCTGCACCAATGGACGGTTGAAGAGCTTCGCCCAGGCGACCGCGCTGGCCCGCTGGATGGCGACGATCGAGGTGCCGGCGGTCCACCAGCCGTTGCCGGTCGCCACGATGATGTCCGGGGCGTGCAGCATTGACTGGAGCGCCGGCCAGAGAATGAGCTGCTCGTAGCAGATCAGCGGCGCGATCCTCGTGCCCGCGAGCCCTACGACCGGATTGGCAAAGAGGTGGGCTCGGGCGCCGCCGCCCTGTCCCGTCCAGGCCCGCCATGGCTGCCACATGGAGACCGGGACCGGCACGCGTTCGCGATAGAGGATGCGCGCCTCGTCGGCGGTGATCGCCACCATGACATTGTCGTAGCCGCTGGCGTCGATCACGGCCGCGCCGGCGAGGACGGTGATGTCGGACCCGCGCAAGCCCTCCTGCCAGAGATGCACGACGGTTGGCGTCCAGAAGCCCAGCGCGCTCTCGGGAAGAACGATGAATCGGCTTCCCTCGGCTGCCCGAGCGCGAACCGTTGCAATGAGGCCACGGTGATGCTCGAGCGAACCGTCACGCCCGAGCCTCTGGCCTAGTTCGAGGTCGACGCCCTTCCATCCGGCCGGTAGGGAAGGTTCTGTCCACGTTGCGGCGGACCAGAGCCACAAGCCTCCCAGGGCAATGACGGCTGCCGGCCAGTATCGCGATGTCATCATCGCGATACTGGCCGCAGTTGCGGCAAGGCCCCACCATCCCCATCCCGAAAAGAGCACGCCCGCCGCCGTCGTAGAATGCGCCCAGCCGGTGATGCCGAAGGGCGGCAGCCCCATCAGCACCGCCGCCGCGAGATACCGCACCGCTCTTCCCTTCCCCGGATGCCGTGTCCAGAGAAGCGCATGCACGGTGACGAAGGAGGTCGAGGGCATCACCCAGAGCAGGAGGCCCGGCCAGATGTCGGCGGCATAGAAGGTCGCGACACCCTGTGGCAGGCCGCGTGAGGCGGCGAGGAAATAGCCTCCCGAGACGGCGGCCGCGACCACGCGCGACGGCGACTTCGCCCAGAGCAGCGGGAAGACCATCGCGACCGGGAGGGTCAGCACAGTTCCGCTCCAGCCGACAGTGCCAACCACAATCGACAAGGCGATCAGGACCGACCCGCGCCAGCGTTTACGGATCGAAGGTGACGACCGGCCGGGCAAGGCCGAGAAGCCCGCTGTCGGGTACCGGTCCAAAATATCGGGAGTCATAGGAGCTCGCAAAGGATGAGTGGAGATAGAGATGGCCCGGTGGCACGGTGCCTCCGGGATAGGGGTCGATCGCCCTGCCCTCTCCGTCCGTCTTACGAATGCGGGACGAGCCAAGCACCTCGCCGTCGATCTCGACGTTGACGCCGATGTCGATGCGCTGCCCGGGAAGTGCCGCGACAGTCTTGATGAGAGGCGCGAAGCGGCCGGCACAGAGTCCGCGCCGGAGATAGCCGCGCTGTCGTGCTGCCTCGAACCGCGGCTTGGCCGGAGGGCAGATGAACACCAGCTCCCCGGCAATGGCGGCTCGATGAAGCGGCTCGATGCGCCAGATACCGAGCGGCTCGCTCGGCGTGAGATTCAACCGAAAGCCGCCGACAACACCGATCGCCGCCAGCGCGCCGATGATGCTGCCGGTCGCGCAGAGCGCCGCCGTGACACCACGCCTGGTCATTGCTTCATCACCGGCGTCTGGCGCTGCGAAAGGCGCAGTTCCTCTGCCTGCTTCAGCATAGCTGCCGTGCGCTCGTGGGCTGCGAGCTGCTGCGCGGTCCGCATCACCGGCCAGGCCTCCTTCAGCCGTTCCTTTTCCTGGGGCTGGAGCCCTTCGGCGAGTTTGTCTAAGAGCTGACCTGCGGGATTGCGCGCGGCGTTGGTCAGCAGCGTGCGCTCGCCGAACCGTTGCGCCACCGCCTCGTTGAAGCCGTCGATCTCGAGCTTGGCCTCGCGGTTGCTGAGTGCGTATCCCAGCGCTGCGGGAAGATCGTTGCGGTCGATGGCGTCGCGCACCCGTTCCAGCACACTCCGCGCGGCAGGCGACAGCGCCGGAATGTCGATCGACACACGCTGGCGCAGCGTCTTCTCCTCACCCTCGATGCGCTGCAGGGCGCTCTCACGCATCTCAAGATAGCGCTCGATGTCGCGCTTCAGCGCCGGCGCGTTGACGTCGGCGACGCGGCGGGCTTCGCGGTCCGCCTTGCTGGCGAGAAGGCCGGTCTTGCCGATGAGCGGGCCGATCGATACCGGATCCGTCGCGAGCTTCTGAAGCGTCTGCGACGCCGCTCGGCCGTCGGCCAGGACCGCGTCGAAGTTCATCGTCCGGAAGGCGGTCTCGGGATCGGCGAAAACGTAGCGGAACCGGGTCGAGACCTCCTCCCATTGTTTTTTGAGGGCGGGATCGTTCGCGAGCGTCTGCTCGACGGCGTCGCTTAAGGGTATCGGGAACAGCTTCACGCCGGCAAGCATCGGGCGGGCCTTCTTCGTTTGCATTGAGGGGGTCTGCAGCAGGCCGAGGCGCTCACCCGCCGCACGAAGGAGGATCGCCAGTTCCGCGAGCTTCGAGCCCTGGCGCAGCGTCCAGTCGAGCCGGTCGCGCAGCATCGTTCGGGCGACATGAACGATGTGCAGGCCGCGGTTCTCGGCGAAGGAGAGCGCGTGACGGTAGAGCGTGCCGCGCTCGTAATCGAGCGTGGTTTCCTTGGCGTTCCGACGTGACAGGATCTTCGTCAGGCCGCCATTGAAGGCGAAGGAGCGGCGGCCATAGTAGAGCTGCAGATCGTCGCGATGACGGGTCATCGCGACATAGGCCAGATGGCGATCCAGGGAGAGGGAGGCGAGCACCTTCACCCGATCGACGGTGGCGCCCTGGGACTTGTGAATGGTAGTGGCATAGCCGTGGTCGAGATTGTTGTAGAAGCGCTGTTCGACCGTCACCTGGCGGCGCTGACTGCTCTCACCCAGGCTGACCGTGATACGGTTCGGCGCTGCCTCGACCACGCGCCCGGTCATGCCGTTCTTGACGCCGAGCGAGCCCTCGTTTTTCAGGAAGACGATCTGGTCGCCGGCGTCGAAATGGCGGATGCCGTCGGCGGTCCTGAAGGCATGGCCTGCACTGAGGATACCGCGATCGACCAGCTTCTCGCGCGCGAGCTCGTTGAGCATGCGGACGTCACGACGCAGGTGCGCGAGAATCAGCGTGGACTTCGCCGGATCGTAGTCGCGGTTCCAATCGGCGATCAGCTTCTCGACAGCCTCAGACTTCAGCTCCGAACCGAGCACCCTGCCCTGTGAGCGATAAGCGGCAAGCGCCTGGTCGACACGGCCGCGCGCCAGATCGAGCGAGGCCTTGCGCATCCAGTCCTCGCGCTGGCGATAGATCGTTTCGAGCTCGGCATAGCCGATGCGGTCGACGATGGCGCGGAAAGCGGCGCCCGCCTCGATCGGCTGCAGTTGCTCCGGATCGCCGACCAGAATGAGCTTGGCACCTGCCCTGACGACGGCCTCGACGAAGCCGGCCATCTGCTTCGACGCGACCATGCCGGCCTCGTCCATGACGAACACCGTCTTGGCGCCGAGCGTGTCACGGTCCTCCTTCCAGCGTAGCTCCCACGACGCCAGAGTGCGGCTGACGATCCCTGCTTCCTTCTCCAGACCCTCTGCCGCCTTGCCGGCGAGTGCTGCGCCGACAACACGGTATCCGGCAAGTTCCCATGCCTCGCGGGCCGCCTTCATCATGGTGGTCTTGCCGGCGCCGGCGCGGCCGACGACAGCGGCTACCCGGGCGGGACCGGCGACGTGCTCGATGGCGGTTCGCTGCTCGTCCGACAGGCGGGCATGCCGGGCAAAGGTCGCTTCCAGTAGCCTCTGCGGAACGCCGTGGGTCTCATGACCGGAAAGCCAGATCGCCCGCCGCGCCATCCCGGCTTCGAGCCGGATCAGATCCCGCAAAGTGTAGCGGGCGGGCATCCTTTCTCCGGTTGCGAACGCCACCGTGTCGCGCTGCAGGCGAAGCACCTCCGGGCGCTGGATGATGCGCGCAAGGAGCTGCTGAAACACTGCCGGATCGTCGACATAGCGATGCAGCACCTTGGCAATATCGCATTCATCGAAGACGCTTTTCTCGCGGGTAACGAGATCGAGCACGATCTCCGGACGGGCCTGAATGCGGCGCAGGTTCTCAGCCTTCCGCTCCTCCTGCAGATCGAGCCTCTCCAGCGATGGCTTCCACCCTTCCGCTGTTGCCTTGCGCTGGATCGCCTTGGCGCCAACGCCGACATGGATCGTCGGCACGAGCTCGATGCCCTGCTTCTCGTAGGAGCGGCCATCGACCTGCAGCGCGATCCCGTTCACCGCGAGATGATGGTTTAGTCGTTCAAACCAGGCATCGCGAAACGCGTTGAAGTCTTGGCCGTCGCCGGCCCATAGTTCGTAGACGATCTTGCCAGTGTTGTTTCGCAGCGGCTGCCCATCTTCGCCGGTGACCGCGACCTTCTTGGCGCCAAAACCGTCTTCGGTGAGCGGCCGCAGCGTCGTCATCAGGTGGATATGTGGATTGCCGGGGTTGTCGTGGTAGACCCAGTCGGCGACCACACCCTTCGACAGGATGTGTTTTTCCACGAAGTCGCGGACGAGCGCGATGTTCTGTTCTACTGAGAGCTCCAGCGGCAGGGCAATGGTGAGGTCCTTTGCGAGCTGCGCGTCGACACGCTTCTCGAAGGCCTCGACCCTGTTCCAGAAGGCTTCCGCCGCACCAGTGACAGACCGGTCCGCGATCAGCTTGCGCGCCCAATGCGGCGCATCGGCCGGCAGCAGGAACTCCTCATGCACCAGGCCCTGCTTGAGCGAATAGTCGATCGTCCGCGCCTCGCGTTCGTAGTCCATCCGGGCGCAATGCCGGTAGGCCGCTGACAGCACCGCGCTGCGACCGTCGCCGCGGCTGACGATGCTGACGGAGAAATGGGCGATGGCCACGGCGACGAAAACTCCCGAACACGAAGCTCATTCGTCGAGAGCCGCCGGCCACTTGGGCCTCGACGCAAGACGTCGCGTCAGCGACGTATAATTGCGCCCTTGGATCCGCTCCTTCGGAACGGCGGGATGATCCTCCAAAGTGTCGGCCTTGCCGACGTGCAAATCTGCACGTTCCTCCGGACGTGCTTTTGAGAAAGTCTTGCGCCGAAACAAACGCCACCTGACTTCAAGGAGACGCGACCGGAATGAAGAAGCCGTCGTCGAAGATACGTGAAGAAATCGCCCGCCTGCAGGACCAGCTCAAGCAGGCCGAGACGCGCGAGGCCGAGCGCATCGGCCGGATCGCGTTGAAAGCCGGACTTGGAGAAATCGAGATGGAGGAGGCCACGCTTCAGGCAGCGTTCGAGGAAATCGCCGTGCGCTTTCGCGGCGGCAAGGGAGCTGCGACCGGAAAGAGAAACACCGGTGAGGGCAGGACTGCGGGCGCTCCGCCCGCGACGGTCGCAACTGGCGCGGCTGCGGGCAGCGGTAGCGAGGCTTGAGCGAATGCGCCGGAGCCAAGCGACCGACGCACGAAAGAAGGATACGCGCGAGAAGATCGAGCTCGGCGGCCTGATCGCGAAAGCTGGTCTCCGTTACGAGAAGCGAGCCCTGCTGCTCGGCCTGCTGATCGACGCAAGCCAGCGCATCAAGGGCGACGATGCGGAGCGCTCGCGCCTGACCGCAATCGGCGCGGAGGCCTTCGGCAGTGACGGCGAATAGGATCGCCCTCGCCCTGATCCCGGCGACGATGATGGTCGGGGTGACCATCATCATGCCGGGGATCGAGCACTGGCTCGCAGCCTTCGGCAAGACGGCGCAGGCGAAGCTGATGCTGGGACGCATCGGTCTCGCTTTGCCCTATGTGACGGCGGCCGCGATCGGCGTGATCTTCCTGTTCGCAGCCAACGGCGCGGCCAACATCAGGGCGGCGGGTCGGGGCGTCGTCACCGGGAGCGTGGCGGCGATTCTGATCGCGTTGATGCGCGAAGCAGTCCGCCTTGCGGGAATTGCCAATATCCCATCCGGCCAATCCGTCTTCGCCTATGCCGACCCGGCGACGGTGCTCGGCGCCTTCGCCGCCTTCCTCGCCGGCGCGTTCGCGCTGCGCGTCGCCGTGAAGGGCAATGCCGCCTTCGCAAGGCCTGCTCCGCGCCGTATCCATGGTAAGCGTGCGGTCCATGGCGAGGCGGACTGGATGGGCATGGCCGAGGCCGCAAGGATGTTTCCGGATGCCGGCGGCATCGTCATCGGCGAACGCTATCGTGTCGACCGCGACAGCGTGATGGCCGTGTCGTTCCGGGCAGAGGCGCGGGAGACATGGGGCGCCGGCGGCAAGAGCCCGCTGCTTTGTTTCGATGGCTCGTTCGGCTCGTCGCACGGCATCGTCTTCGCCGGCTCCGGTGGTTTCAAGACGACGTCGGTGACAATCCCGACCGCGCTCAAATGGGGCGGCGGTCTCATCGTGCTCGATCCGTCGAGCGAGGTCGCGCCGATGGTCGTCGATCACCGGCGCAGAGCCGGCCGCAAGGTGATCGTGCTCGATCCGGCCAGCCCTGCCACTGGCTTCAACGCGCTCGACTGGATCGGTCGCTTCGGCGGCACGAAGGAGGAAGACATCGTCGGGGTCGCGACATGGGTCATGACCGACAATGCGCGCGCTGCATCGGCGCGCGACGACTTTTTCCGCGCCTCGGCCATGCAGCTCCTGACCGCTCTGATCGCCGACGTCTGCCTCTCCGGTCATACCGAAGAGAAGGACCAGACGCTGCGCCGTGTCCGCGCCAATCTCTCCGAGCCTGAGCCGAAGCTGCGCGAGCGGCTGACGCGCATTTACGAGCAATCGGAATCCGCCTTCGTGCGCGAGAACGTCGCGGTCTTCGTCAACATGACGCCGGAGACGTTCAGCGGCGTCTATGCCAATGCGGTGAAGGAGACGCACTGGCTCTCCTATCCGAACTATGCCGCTCTCGTCTCGGGCGACAGCTTCTCGACCGACGAGCTCGCGGGCGGCGGTACGGATATCTTCATCGCTCTGGATCTGAAGGTGCTGGAGGCGCATCCGGGGCTGGCGCGGGTGGTAATCGGCTCCTTCCTCAATGCGATCTATAACCACAATGGCGAGGTCGCGGCTAAAACCCTGTTCCTGCTCGACGAGGTGGCGCGTCTCGGCTATCTGCGGATTCTCGAAACCGCGCGCGACGCGGGGCGTAAATACGGCATCAGCTTGACGCTGATCTTCCAGTCGATCGGCCAGATGCGAGAGGCCTATGGCGGCCGCGACGCCGCCTCGAAATGGTTCGAGTCCGCATCCTGGATCTCGTTCGCGGCGATCAACGATCCGGAGACAGCGGAGTATCTTTCGAAGCGTTGCGGCGACACGACGGTCGAGGTCGACCAGACAAACCGCTCCTCCGGAATGAAGGGATCGTCGCGATCGCGCTCGAAGCAGCTCAACCGCCGGCCGCTGATCCTGCCGCATGAGGTCATGCGCATGCGGGCCGACGAGCAGATCGTCTTCACCGCGGGCAACCCGCCGCTGCGCTGCGGGCGCGCGATCTGGTTTCGCCGCGACGACATGAAGGCCTGCGTCGGAACCAACCGGTTCCATCGGAGCGAAGGCGGTGACAGTGGCTGATTTGCCCAACGCCGATCAGGCTTCCCTCGTCCCGAACGTCACGCCTGCTGCGAGAGGATCGTCACGCGAACGCGCCGAAACCGTTTTAGCGGGTTCGGTGAGCGCCGCCTTTTCGGCGCGAGTAGAGCCGTCCGCCGTACGCGGCTCGCCCAAATCCGATTCAGCCCAAGTGGCCATTTCTGGCCTCTGAGATGCGGGGAAGTTGAACGATGCCCGTAAGACGATCGAAACCGCATCCTGCGACAACCTCGCAAGCCAAGCAGGGAGGCATGCGTTGAACACCGTCGTCAGATTCCGGCAGAAGAAAACACCGCGCTTCGGGCAGCCGAAGACGCCGCGCGGGAAACAGTCCGTCTATCGGAGGAAATCATCGCGTCGGAAAATCGGATCGGCGATTGCGAAATTGGTCGTCGGCGCACTCGCCGCGGCGGCGGCATTTGGCGCTTACCAGCTCAGCCAAGCGGGCGGGATCGAGGGAATGGCGGCCCTCGTCTCGGCACCGCGGCAGGACTTGCTTTCGGCTTCGTTTCCGATTTGCGGCGACGGTCCCCGCGTGACCTGCGTGGTGGATGGCGACACGTTCTGGCATCAGGGTGTGAAGATCAGGATTGCCGATATCGACACGCCGGAGCTGAGCCCGCCGCGATGCGAGGCAGAGCGGACAAAGGGTGAGACGGCGAAGCGCAGGCTGCGGGAATTGCTGAATGCAGGAAAGTTCTCATTGGTGGCCGGTTGGCGCGACGAGGATCAACATGGGCGGAAGCTGCGAACCGTGACCAGGAACGGGCATTCGATCGGCGAGACATTGGTCGCAGAGGGCCTTGCCCGCCGGTGGGACGGGGGCCGGCGGAACTGGTGCGACTGACGCATCAGCAGCGTGAATCGGTCGGCAGGGATCGATTCAGCAAAGTCGTTGGACGGCGCTTCCGAAGGAAGCGAGAGTCGCGCCATGTCGAGCAAGGAAACCGGACCCGTTCATCTTCGCCGCATCGACCCGACACAAAACATGCGGCGCTTCTATGTGCTGGCGATCCAGCCAACGCTGTTCGGAGGCGCTTCGGTCATCCGCAACTGGGGCCGCATCGGAACGAACGGCCAGTCGATGGTTCAGACATTCGATCAGTCGGAAGAGGCGGACAGCGCCCTGGTCCGCCTCGAGCGGAGCAAGAGGCGAAGGGGCTACCGCGATGCCCGGCCGCCGGAAGCCTGAGGATTCTTCGCGCCCATTTGCAGCACATGCTGTGACCCGCGCGAATCGCGCCCGAAGCGGACCAGGCCGTTCGCGCAAGATTAGATCAATGCTTGCGTTGGTTACTTGAGTTCCGCCTTTAGATCCAGCAAGGCAGTTACCGCTGTTCTCGAGAATTTCGGGACGGCGAGAACGAAATTGCTGCTGATGAACTGGTCGGCCGCCCCAAATTCCGGCAGTTCTCGCAATTCATCATCCGCTACGCTATGGCAGATCGAAGCGCATTGCCGATCTGCAGGGAATCGACAAACCGGAACGGTCGGTTGTGAAGCGCCCCGACAGATGGAGCAATCGCGCCGGGCATGCCTCTTGCCATTTGCAGCTCGGCGATGAACCAGCAAGCGTCGAAGAGTCCGGCTTCACGCTTCTGCCCGTCCGGAGCCGACAGGATTTGCTCGAGAGTCTCCCTGAGTTCGGGGGCGCAGGGCAATCGGGCAAAGGCCGTGCCAAGCCATTTGGGATAGGGCGCATAGCGGCGCTCGACCAGCATTGCGAGCCGCATGATATTTCCGACCATGCGCGCGGCGATTACGCGGGAGCCAATCTCGTCACCGGCATTCCCGGTTCGACCGATATAGGCGCGCTCCTCGGCGATGCGTCCCCACTGGGCCGCGAGCTTGTAAAGCCACACGTCACGTGGAAAGTAGCAAAGGCGATCCCTAAGAGCGCGTAGTTCGCCGATGTCGTCTCGAAACACCGCACCAGCCGTCACGGTCAAAAACAATTGCTCGGGATAGGAAAGCCAATCGTGCGTGGTGACGTCAGCTGTAAACTGCCTCCCGAGAAAGCGATCGCACCAAGCCGACAATGTATATAGTTCAACACCGTGTTCTGATCCCAGCAGACCTGCTCGGGCATCTGCAGCGGACGGACGGACATTGGTGGGGTAGCGAACTGGCCAGCCGTCGAATGTATCGGGCAAGCTGAGATCAAGGATCCCCTTCCGCCTGCCGGCGTTCGCTTGGAAAGGCCGAAGGCCCCGCCTTGCGGCGGAGCCTTCGTCGAGGCGATCAGTCCCGGTTGGGGCGAGACCAGATCAGCTGCAGGCCTTCCTCGCCTTCCACCTCGATAAGGGTGGCGTAGATCGGAGCGGGGAAGCTCGGGTCGTCCAGCTTGACCGAGAGGTAGTCGCGCTCGGTTTCCCTGGAGACCTTCTGCCAGGCCGCACCCAACTCGACATTGCCCGAGAAGATGCGGAAGTGCGGGCCCTTGTCGGAGGGGCTGTCGATGCGAACCAGCTTGGCCTTGACGTTGAGGTTGAGCGTTTTGATCGTGCCCGCAAAACCGTTGCCCGAGGAAGTGAAGGTGCCGATGGTAGCCATGATGTCGTCTCCGTGAGTTTCTCGGGCCGCGACCATCGCGACCTCGATGGCGGTCGACAGACCGGAGGCGATCGGCCCGCACCCCGCAGGGGACGCAACGCAGTGGAGGGCAGCCAGGGCGAGGCTTTCTTGTTCCGCGCGGAATGGCGGCGCAGCCGTCAGGGGAAGAAAGTCGCGACCGGCTGTTGCGGGTTTGAGAACGAGTCGGAGCGAAGCGAAGACGGCCTTCGGTCAGACCAGCCACATCGAGGACGCAGGTGGTGCGCCCTTCCATGAAACCGCCGGCCAGATGACAGGCGAACCCTATCGGCATGATCACCGCAACCGCAGCCACGGTTAGGCGCCATCAAACACGTCCCTCCCCGTCAGGCGCGATCGCATAACGACAGACCGTCCAACCGGAAAAGGGGCGCCACCGCCGCCTCCTATCCGGTCAAAGGACGACCGGCCGACTGGCGAAAGTCCGGGTCCGGCGTCTGCCCCTTCAAGATGGATGGCCGCTACACGGTCATGCAAATACCCATCTAGGCTGGACGTCGGCAGAGGCCGGCTGATCTGACTCGGCCCGCTGGGCAGCTACCCGAACTCACCGGTGCCATGGCGGGGTCTTCAGCCGACTGCGGAACGCCGGTTTGCTGAAGCCACCGACATGTGCCAGGCGGGACGATTACAGACCGCACATGCCCTCGCATTCATTCGGCCAGAGGTCGAGCTGGCCGTGGTCGGCCGCCCAAATCGGCTTCATCTAGGGCAACGCCGGAGCGATGCAGGAAGGCCTCGCCGCGTATGCCACGCAGGCCGGTGCGGATCGCCCGATCCACCTCCACGGCATCGTCCCACGCCGCCCGGTCGTTGTTCCGCATGGATCGCCACATGGCGTCACTGTGGAACGGGCAGCCGATGCACGCGCTTTTCGGCGGTTTCGGATAGCCATGGCTTTTCAGCCAATCGAGACAGTTCTTCCGGGTCATGCGGCTCTCGATGAGGGGAAAGCGGTTGAGTTGCCACGCTGCCCGGCTCGGCTTCATGCGCACCACCTCGTCCATCGAGATTCCCAGCCACTGGTGAACGACGGGGTATGTCGGGGAACGTTTGCGTGTGAGACCAGCCAGTTCCCGCACCTTGCGGCGTATCGGTTCGATCTTGCTGGTGGTGGTGCATTGTCGCCGTATCATGCCGATCGAGATATTACCGCGGCGGTCGACGGTGCGGGTGAAAGCCGGGATCGACGCCCATCTCTTGCCGTTGCCAGCGGCAATCAGGCTCTCCCGAAGATTGCGGGCCGACACGATATGCACCGGAAACGGCAGGACATTCGGCGACATCAGCCAGCGCAGATGCTCGTAGACTGCGGCAGGCTCCCAGCCGGTATCGGCGAAGATTGCACAATCCAAGGAGCCGAAATGCCCATGGCGGCCATCAGTGCGAGCGTGGTGGACTGGACCCTGCCCCGAGGCTGAGCACACGAAGGCGGATGGGGGATGGCTCCACGCCACCCCCGGCAACGATCGGAGAATGCAACATCACGCAGCCTCCGTGATCTGTGTCGCAGTCGGTTGGAGATCATGCAGATAGTTGACCGCACGCTGAGCATGGGCCGCCGCGGCAAAGATGAATCGCTTCTCGTTCCTGAGGATTTCGAGCCAGCTTGCCAGGTAGCTGGCATGATCAGGCCGCGGCTCGAGCTCTGGCACGATGCCGAGGTCAGCTGCTAAAAAGCAGCCGCCGAGGTCGGCCACGAGCTCTTCGTGGGCCCGGAACTCGCGATCCTTGTGGTAACGGGAGAGGTTGCGATCAAGCCGCTTTTCCGACCCGACCCAATGGGTCATTTCGTGTCCGAGGGTCGCATAGTAGCCAGGCCCGTCGCGGAAACTCTCGAACGGCGGCATTTGCACAATATCGAGAGCCGGATTGAAATACGCCTTGTCGCCACCGTGGCGGATGACGGCCCCGGTATTCGCGAAGAAGGCATCCGCATGTTCGATCCGCTCCACGGGATCGGACACCGGCGCGGGATTGCCGTAGTACTGCGCGGGCAAGCCGTCGATCTGGTCGGCACAAAACACCGTATAGGCCTTGAGGAACGGAATTCCGCGCTCGACCTCTTCGCCATGGGCATCGGTTTCGGTGCGTACGATGCGGCTGGCATAGACAACCATCGAGCCGGTTTCGCCTTTGCGGACATGACCGCCCAGCTCGACGCTCTGCTTGAACGTCATCCAGGTCGGGGAAACAAAACCCCTCGAAACCGCCTCCGACCAGAGAAGCAGGGTATTGATCCCCTGATATGGCAATCCATTGTGGCGCAGCGGGCGCGTGATACGCCCCGTGGTGTTCGCCGCGCTCCACGGCTTCACCCACGGACGCACGCCCTTTTCCAGGTCCGCGACGATGCGGTCGGTGATCTTCCCGTAGATATCGACGCGGGATTTGTTGCTCTTCCTGTCCATTTTTCCGGACCTCCATTCGAGGCCGCGCCAATCGCGGCCGTCACGAGGTCCGACAGCGCAGGACCGCAGGTCCGCGAACCCGCAGAAGAGCAATCGGAAGAAAGGAACACGTCGCGTAAGGGCCGCAACGTTAGTGGAGGACGGCGAAGCCGTTTAGCGGAACGAGGACCGGAGCAGGACCAACATTCGTGATGGCCGCGGTTGGCATGGCCGCATCAGGTGGTCTGCCTGCTTTTTCTCATCTATTGCTTTAGGCCCAAGGTGCCTGCTGGCGAATCGGGTGCCAGGCGCAGCAATGTTGATCAGGGCTGGAATACCGCGTGAGAGCTTTTGAACGACCGCTATTCATTACATTTTCGTGCGCTTCTTTCTTTATCGTTGGTGTCGGAATCGTTCTGCCTGCCTGGATAGCTTTCCACGTTGGCGGCTCTCGACTGGTGGGACTGGTGTTGCTTTCATCCAGTGTGGCGGGTCTGTTGCTTGCGCCGGTCGCGGGTCACCTGGTCGATCGGCACGATAGGCGGACCGTCACAGTCGCGGGGCAGATGATCAGGGCCTTAGGGCTGCTCCTTCTCGCTCCCGCCGGATTTGTCGCAGATTCTCTGTCGCCAGTGCTTCTCATCGTTTCCGGCGTACTGGGAGCCTTCGGGTTCGCGCTCTTGTCGGGGTCGTTGAGTGGCATTTTGCAGGCGATTGTCCCAGAAGCCCAGCGCATGGGATTCGCCCTTCGGCTCTCTCTCTTTAACCAGGCTGGCATAGCGATCGGAACAGGTGCTGCCGGACTTGCCATCGACAGGCTCGGCAGTCCCATGTCTGCCCTGTTGTTCGCACTGGTGGCGCTGGCCTCTCTTCCGATGCTGAAGATGATCACGTCGCATGGCGCCAATGTTCGATCGTCGCAGCGGCTCAGCCTCATGCCCGCTTCGAGGCAGGCGCTGAGCTATTTGCTCGACAATCCCCACAGCCTTTCCGCTGCGGTAACTGTCGGACTGGCCTTTGCCGTGATCCAGATCACCAATCTGCTCCTTCCAGGTTTTGTGACCCGATCACTCAGCGGAGACAGCGGACTGTTCGGACTGCTCGAAATGACAGCCGCTGCCGCTGGGATGCTCGCGTTGGCGGTTGTCGGCATTGCGTCAATTGCCGAACGCCTCCGAAATCTTACGCCCACAATCCTGATTGCCGCGGGTGCCTCCCTGGTTCTGTTCTCCCTGGCTACAAGTCCGGCGGTCGCCGTTGTTCTTTATTGCGTGGCCGGCATGCTGTGGAACGTGGCCCGGGCGGCAGCCAATGGCCATCTTCTGACGGTCGTGGACACCACGATGATCGGCCGCGTGCAAGCCTTCACGACCCTGCTTACCAGTGGGTTTGGCCTTGCCATATATCTGCTGCCGACAATGGTGCCCGGAGCCTCCGAGGCAACCCTCTACATGATGTGTGGCTTCGCCATTGCGGTCTGCGTTGGCGGCTTGTCCCTCTGGAGCAAAGCTCAAGAGCGGCGCTAATCCTGGGACTTGCTACGTCACACGGGTTTGTCGCAAAACCCGTCGTACGAAGAAGGCCGGGCGGAGCCGAAGCTCCGCCCGGTGGCAGTTAGCCCAGAGCCGCCATCTGCAGATCGGCCGCCTGCCGGCTGACGCCCTGGCCGGGGTTCTCGACCTGTCGCTCGTAGGGCCTCCAGCTCTCGCCGACGATGTGCTCGTAGGCGGCGACGGCGCCCTCGGCCGCCATGCGCAACGCGTGGGCTTGAAGGCCCATGTCGGCGGCGAACTCGCGCTTGCGCTGTGCATTGCTGTCGAAACCGACAGGACCGTCGAGGTCCTCGTCGCGGGTGTCGTTGGCCAGCCTGGCTGTGGCGTCCTTGGCCTCGGTGAGGGCCTTCGAGTAGAACTGGCCTGCTCCATAGGCGGAGCCGACATAGGAGCCGACGATCCTCTGCAGGTGGATCTGCATCGCTTTGTCGGAAAGCCCCTCGGAGAGTGTGTCGGCGCCATCGACCAGGCTGCGCTCGTGGAATTCGCGTATGCCGTCGCTGTCGAGGACGGGGAGGCCAAAGCTTTCGGAGATGAGCGTGGCCTGGTGGCCATCCGGGCAGCAGAGCCGGACCATTTCGAGGGTGGTGCCCTTGCGGAGCTGAACGACGCGGGCCTTGGTCCTGGTGGAGCGGGTTGAACTGGACATTGAGCTTTCCTTTCTAGCGATGCCCTTCAGGCGTTCCGGCCCTTTGCCGGTCTTTCCTGCGGGTGCGGTCAAAAGGAACCGGCGGAAGCTGGACGCTTCAGGGTCCGGAGCCTGCCAGGCGAGCGAGGTTGGCTTGCGGACAAGCGGGGCCACTTCTTCACTGGCCCTGCGCGGGACGCGGGGCAGCCTTGCCGAGATCGGCGGGTTCCGGCCGCTCCGCGGCGCGATAGCGGCCTTGAAGCGGACAGCCGCCGGTTCAGACCGCAGCAAACCCGCAGGAAAGACCGGCAAGGGATGAATTCGGACATCGGCATGCGGGAGGAAATGCACCTGTTCAATTCCCGCCGCCACACGATCCGCCTGCCCGCCAGGCTGCGCGAGGGACGGCGTTGAACTTCGACTCCTGCCGGTATCGGAGATGTGCGCCGGTCCGCTGCTGCGGATCAGATCTTCGGCCTGCTCCCACGTCGGACTGACAACGCACTGGATTCAATCCCGCGGCAATGACAGCTCAGAACGACGACTACGTCTATGACGACGCGACAGGGGAATGGCGACCAGCATCGGAGATGGCTGCCATTGCAGCTTCTGCTGGGAATATTGGTGTGCGATGCCGCCGGCAATGTACTGGCCGACGGCGACTCCGTCGCGCTCGTCAAGGACCTCAAGGTCAAAGGCGCCGGGCAGAGCCTGAAGCAGGGTACGGTGATCAAGTCGATCCGCCTCACCGACAATCCCGACGAAATCGACTGCCGGCATGACGCGATCAAGGGGCTGGTGTTGCGAACGGAGTTCGTACGCAAGCGCTGACCAGGCCGCAGTATCAGGCGCGCCTCAGGTCCGGTGGCAGTCTGGTACGCAGCACCTCGATTGCAGCACCCTGCCTTGCGAGCTTGCGGGAGAGAGCGTCGATCTCGTGCTGCCTCTCCAGTGTGATCGCTGCAAGGTTGGCCCGATATCGTTCGAGAAACATTGCCGACCCCGGGCCCCTCCCGCGTCGAGAGTCGGCAGAATGGGGTCTGAGCTGCGGAATGATCGCCGTCATCCGCCTTATGATCTGCCGGTCGATCATATCAAGCTGGCGCTGTGTCTGACGCTGTGCCTCCTCCATGCGAAAGAGCTGCGCGCGGCGATCGGGGACAGACATTATGTGTCCCTCCCCTGCCAATTCATGAAGGTCGATGGCCCGCCATAGACACGATGGCGCGCAACATCGATGACGAATCCAAAGCGGCCGACATGGTATTCGTCGGTCGGAACGAGAAAGCGACGTTCCTCCGTGCCCGGTCCACGCTTACCGCCGGGCGTCGCGATAACCTCGGTGAAACCGGCCTGGTGCTCGCAACGGATCGCCGACACCACGACCCAGTCATCGGTATGCTTCTCGAAGAATGCCCGCTCGTCCTTTTTCGCGGATTGGCCGGGTTCGAGCACCCTGCCGTGGATCGCCTCCCAGGCGTCCGGATACCAGTCGCGGATCGTCTTTTCCGCACAAGCCTTCTCGAAGTCCGTGAAGAGCTGCGGGAAGGCTTGGGCGACGGCCGCCCAATGGCAGTCCTCTTCATACCAGCCGCCATTGGCACGGAGCATGTCACGGACTTTGCGATTTCGCTCCGCCGACAGATGGAACCCGCCATGGCTCGCTGTCGAATGGCAGGTCACACCCTCCGCATAGACAGTTGCTCCCTGCGACGTTCCCCATGGCGTGTGGGCACGGGAGTGGATCTCGCGACGTCCGAGAGCTGCGCGCTGCTGCTGGTGGAGGGCGCTCTCCTCGACATGCGCGCAAAACGCCGCCTCGTCGGCAAGCTCACCGGCATGGCCGTAGAAATCGCTGCGCGTCCATTCGGCCATGGGCCGGCGGATACGCCAGCCCGTGACAAGATAGTGCCGGCCATTCCGGGCCGGAACCATGGCGAACGCCGTTTCACCGACAAGCGCAACGGGATAACCGTCGGCGCTGCGGCCAAAACAAACCCCCGGATTACCGGGGGCCTCGTAGTCTCGTATCCGGGGAGTGGCCGCGCTCATGCCGCCGCCCTCCCCTCAACGGTATCCGCGGCCACGGCATCGGCCGTCACCTCTTGCAGAACGGCTCGCGGATAGCCGTGCTGCGTCAGCCATTCCTCGGCATCCGCACGATGGCTGGCGAGATAGACCAGTTCGGCGTCTTCGCCGTCGCGGTCGAGCACCAGGACCGAGCCGATAGCGGGCCGCTCCTTGACCGCGAAGTTGAGATCGCTGTTCACCGAAAAGCTTTGGTGAACGCGCAGGACGATGGCGCCCTGACTGCCATAGTCACCCTTGTGCAGGGTAATGGATGCCGGCAGCGTGATGTTGCCGACGCGGGTTTCGGCCTGCTTGCGGATCAGCCGGCCGCCGCTGTTGCGGTTCTCCCAGGCGGCGAGCTTCTTGCGATGCCGTTCGGGCGGGCGTGGTGTTCCATCGCGATAAGTTACGATCGAACCGAGTGGAACGAGGTCATAGATCAGTTGAGCCGACATGATGGGTCTCCGGTGTTTAGGGTGAAAACGAGACCGCCGCCGGTGAGGTCACCGGCGGCGGGAATGCGATCGGAAGAAAATGAAGGGGCGCCGATCTATTCGGCGGCCACCTTGTAGGCCTCGACATGCTCGTCGGTGAGGTTCTCGTCCTGTGCGGCCGGGTCCTCATCGACGTAATCATGCGCCGGCTCGACGATCGCATCGCCGTCGAGCTCGTCCTGATCCTCCGGCGTGCCGTCGTCCTCAGGCTGTTCCCTGGCATCGTTCATCTTCAGCCAGGAGGTCAGCTTTTCGAGAGTGGGCGCAAACAGCGCCGAGGGGTGGACGAAGCGGCCTTCCTTGAAATGCTCGACCAGGGCCGCACGGGTGTCCTTGACCTTCTGACGGGGCAGGACGGATGTATCCGCGCAGGCGGCTTCCAATGCCTGCCGCGACAGGCATGACAGGAAGTCCTCCGTCCCCATGTTCGGCAGGTAGTGGTCGGCGGCGATGACGTCGCCGGCGACACGGGCGACAACGCCGCTGTCCGATCGATTCTCCCTGCAGGACAGAACGTCGATCAGCAAGGACCGCACGGCAATGCGCAGCGTGTCCATGTCGAACGCCAGCCTGCCCTCCTGGTCGAACAGGCGCGCGGCATGTTCGCCGAGGCCTGCGGCCCCGTAACAGGAGATGTCGCGGGCACCAGATGCCACTGTGACATTCTGGCCGGCGAAGGCGAGTACGAGCAGCGCCATCAGCGTGTCGTCCCCGATCGGTGCGCGCGACAGCGCCTCGTGCAGCGCGTCGGTACGCAGATCGCCGATCATCTCTATGCCTTTGCGCGTCACGTCCGGACGCGGCTTCGCCGCAATGACGATATCATCGCCATCGGCCTCAACATCAGCGCCATTCTTGCCCTTGGGCTTTTTGGCCGCCGGCATGCGGTACGCGAGCGACTGCACCTTGCCGTCGCGGTCGAGATACATGGCGGTGTGATCGGACTTCGACGGCTTGCCGTACACACGCTCGACCTTGGGCGGCAGCTTCGGCTCGCCCCACTGACCGGCTTCCACGATCACGCCGCGCTTGGGCAGAGTGTTTGCCATCCACTCCTGCTGCGCGCCAAGGAAGGCCTCGACATCGGTCGTATAGCGGCTGTCCGCATCGGCCGGCGCGAACAGGTCCTCGACCCAGGCAATGCCGTAGGCGTGAGCGAGATCGTCACCGAAGCTGGCGTCGCGCGCGTACATGCGGCGCTTCGTCAGCCCCTGCGCCACGCTCCACCACGACACCTGGGGATCGGCCTTGGACGGCTTGTGCTTCTTCCAGACCTCCTTCTGCTCATCAAGCGAAGCCGACGCGACGGTGCGCAACTGCTGCTCGTTGGGCATGTCGCCCTTGGCCATCTGGTCCAACATGGCCGGTAGAACGTTGGCGAGCAGGCGCAGCTTCCTGATCTGGCGGACGGGAAGCGCTAAAGCGAGGGCGATCGCTTCCTCGGTCCAGCCGAGGGCGACCAACCGCTCAATCGCGCGCCATTGGTCGACGGGATTGAGCTGCTCATGCGCCAGCGTCTCGGCCAGCGACCGCATTGCACCACCATCCTCGGCGCGCTCGATCACCAGCACGGCGATCTCTTCCAAACCCGCGGCAATCGCTTGCCTCACACGACGATGTCCGGCATCGATGACATAGCCGTTGCCGCCATCCGCTTCCGGCGCCACGACAGGTGGCTGCACGATGCCGACGGCGCGAATAGTGGCAAGCAGCAATGCGTCGGCCTGCGGGCTGGACTTCGAGCGTCGCGCGTTGTCAGGGTTGCCCTTCAGCGCACGCGGATCGACAAACTTCAGTTCCATGGAGATGCTCCTTCAAGGGGTTTGCGGACACCGCCGTTCGCGGGTCCTTCCTCGTCTTCTTCCCGAAGACATCCCCCGGCCCGCGGAGCGGACGGGCAGGTGCAACTGCGGCCGAGCATCCCTGCCGGGCAGATCAAGCGGGGCTCTTGAGCCCTGCGCAGAGCGATCGGCCGGGATCGCGAGCGGCGCGGTTGAGCCCCAGCGTCAGCGGCCCGCCCGATCTGCGAGCGGGCTCTATTCTTCCTCCGTTTTCCTTGCTCCTTCCTGCGACGTGGATCCAGAACCGAACGATCCGAGACGGGACTCCGCCACGATTTGTATCGCGGCTTGACCGGATATCGGCGCGCCTCCTGTATCGTCTGCACCCGAGCCACCTTGAACCTTTGCCGCCGGTCAATGCCTGACACATTGACCGGCAGCTGTGTTGAGCCTGCTATGCGGCTGCACGCTGATCCTCGCCATCAATCGAAGACGCAAGATCGGTTTCGATTTCCGCAAGCTGTCGGCGCTTCTCGGCCAGTTCACCAGCGAATCCGAATTCGCCACCCTCACGCGAGCGATAGGAGGTGAGCCTGCGCTCGGCATCCTCAAGACGCTGGCGATATCGTTCCTGCTCGCCCTCGAAGCCGGCCAAGGCATGCTCGAGCCGGGCGATGGCGCCAAGCGGCGAGGTGGTGACGGGGAGCTCGATTTCGTAATCGGCGCCGGTGCGCATCAGCATGGTGGCATAGCGGTAGCCGTCCTTGCCGAACCGCTCGCCGGAATATTCGAAATCGAACCCGCCGATGGAGGCGATAGTGGTTTCGCCTTGCTGCTGAAGCTGCACGAGAGTCAGGATTTCCTTCATCAGCGCACGACCGGCGAGTTTGCGCTCCGTGAACGCGTCGCCTCCGATCACCATGCTGAACCCATCGCCGGTGGTTGGCACGAGGCGCTCGATATCCTTCCCGACCTCGCCGATGCGCCGGGTCGAGTATTCGATATCGCGCTCGGCATCGCGGATCTGCCGTCGAACGGCGTGCTCATCATCAATGCGGGCCGCGCGAAGGCGCTCCAGACGGGCAATGTCTGCCTCCAGACCTGCCTTCTGCATAAGACGCGGATCGCCAGAGGCGATCGCCTTGGCCATCGCGAACTGGTTGGCCTGCCCCTCACCGATATCCTCCAACCGACGGATGGACGTGTCTCCGGAGAGGGCCGCCGCGATGAACCGGGCCTTGCGCTCGTTGTTCTGCCACATCTGGGCATCCATCGATCCTTCCGTGGCATAGGCGAAGATATCGATGACATCGTGCTGGTTGCCCTGGCGCAGGATACGGCCTTCGCGCTGCTCGATCTGGGAGGGAAGCCACGGCACATCGAGGTGATGCAGCGCCTTGAGGCGGAGCTGCGCGTTGACGCCGGTGCCCATCGTGTCGGAGGAGCCGACCAGGAACCGGACCTTGCCGGCCCGCACATCACCGAACAGGCGCTGCTTGGCTTGCGCCTTCTTGAAGTCCTGCATAAAGGCAATTTGCGATGCCGGAACGCCCCTGCGGATCAGTTCATCCCTGATCCAACGATAGGCTGAGAAGCCGCGGCTTTTCTCGACGCCGATCGTGCCGAGATCGGAGAAGATCATCTGCGCTGCGCCCGCAAGCTCGAACGGCTTGCCGTCGGCGCGGACATAGCTGCTTTTCGCTGTTTCCTGCCAGATGCGGAAGGCATTGCCGATGAGAGCGTTGAGCTTGTTGTCCGGCTCATCGTCATTGTCCGGATCGACCAGGCGCAGGTCGATAGCAGCGTGCCGGCCATCGGTGATCACCGAGAGCAGGATGTCGTCACCAGGTTCTGCCGGACGGTCGCGTTCCTCGATGGCCTTTATGCGGGCGTCGAGCACCATCTGGTAGCGCTTGAAGGCCGCAGACGGCTTGGCGGTGACAATCTGACGTGCGCCGGTCGAAAGCGCCGGCACCTTCACATATGCGCGAAGGTCTTCCGGCATCACGACATCCGCGAAGGAGCGGAACATGGCGATCAGCTCCGGCACGTTGACGAAGGTGGCGAAGCGCGTCACGGGCTTGTATTTGCCGGATGGCTGCAATTCGAGTTCAGTCGTGACGTCGCCGAAGGTCGAAGCCCAGGCGTCGAACTCGTGCAGGCCGCGCTGAAGCAGCGCCTCGTAACCGAGATAGCGCTGCACCGAGAACATCTCGCCAAGCGTATTGGTGATCGGCGTGCCGGAGGCCAGCACGAGCGCCCGGCCCGGATTCTTCGTCTCCACGAACCGGGATTTGACATAAAGGTCCCAGGCCCGCTGGGAGCCGTTCGGATCGACGCCCTTGAGCGTCGACATGTTGGTGGCGAAGCTGAGCTTCCTGAACTCCTGGGCTTCATCAACGATGATCTGATCGACGCCGATCTCGGAGATGGTCAGCAGGTCGTCCTTACGGGTAGCCAGCGCCTGCAGCCGTTCCCTGAGCCCCTCCTTCAGCCGCTCGAGGCGCTTGCGCGAGACGCGGTCGTCGCTCTCGACCTTGGTCAGCAGCGTCTCGTAGAGCTCCAACTCGTCCTGGATCATCTGTTGCTCGAATGCCGACGGCACGCCGATGAAGCGGAAGGCGCTGTGCGTGATGATGATCGCGTCCCAGGCGGCGGTCGCCGCCCGTGACAGGAAGCGATGCCGCTTGTCCTTGGAAAAATTCGTCTCATCGGCCACGAGGATTCGCGCGGTCGGATAAAGCGCCAGAAATTCGCGGGCCGCCTGTGCAAGGCAATGGCCGGGAACGACCAGCATGGCCTTGGCGATCAGGCCAAGCCGGCGCTGCTCCATGACGCCCGCGGCAATGGTCATGGTCTTGCCGGCGCCGACGGCATGGGCGAGGTAGGTCGAGCCGGCCGAGACGATGCGCCAGATGCCGCGCTTTTGGTGCCCATAAAGAGAAAAGGCGCCGGAGGCGCCTGGAAGTTGCAGATGATCCCCATTGAATCTTCGGGGCGCGATGTTGTTGAAGCGGTCGTTATAGACCCGCGCCAGCCGGTCGGTCCGGTCGGAATCGGACCAGATCCAGTTCTGGAAAGCGGTCTTGATCTTCTGCAGCTTTTCCTTGGCGGCTTCCGTGTCCACAACATTGAGCACGCGCTTTTCAGCATGGCCCTCCTTCACCGTGTCGAAGATCTGCGGCACCCGGCTGTTCAGCGCGTCGGCTATGAGCTCGCCGGCATGACGGCGATCGGTGCCCCATTCGGACGTGCCGGCCGCCATCCATCCCAATTGCCGCGCCTCTACGGTCCACGACGCCAGTTCCGGCATATGATGGATCCTGATCTCGGCACCCATCGTCTCCTTGACGAAGGCGACGACGTCGGCGGCTGGAATCCATGGCGCGCCGAGACGCGCGGTGATATCCGAGGGACGAAGATCGGCCGGCTGCACGCCCTGCAGCGCCGTGACGTTGCGCTCATAGGCGAAATCGAAGGCGGCAGCGGCTTCTGCGACCTTCAACTTGTCGCGGACCTGACCGGAGAGATAGGCGTCGGCCGTTTGCCACGAACCGGTCTCCGGATCGCGGTAGATGGCGTCACCCAGCTCGCCAATGACGTCATCGACATTTTCATGCAGCAATTCGGCGATGTGATCGATGTCAATATGGCCGCGTTCGTTGAGCACGACGGCAAGCGCATCGGAGGCCGATGTGATGATGGGTGCTGCGGGCGGCGCGATGACGCGCTCGGTGAAAATCGGACCCGGCCGGGCGGTATTGGTCTCGAGATCGTAGTCCTCGATAGAAGCGACCAGCCAGCAATCGGGATCATCAAGGAAGGGCTGCAGGTTCGGCCGGCGGTGCGTCTCGCGGACCTCCCCGGTCTCGGCGTCTTCGCTGGTGGAAACGACGGTCGTGTTGATGGGGCCGAATGCGCGCACAAAATTCGACCAGGCGATGCGCAGCTTGACTTGGGCCGGCTTCCAGGGCCGGTCGAGCTCCTGGGCCTTCAGGACCTCGCGCACGGCATCACGGATGGGGATCAATTTGCGGATGATCCGCGCGTGCTTTTCGGGGATGCCTTCGGCGGTGCGGCCCTTGCGTACGGTGATGGTCACAGCAGCGCCATCTACCATCTGCGCAAGGGCGGTATTTTTCGCGACGAAGAAACTGCCCTCGCGCACTCCGGCGATTTCCGGCAGGGCATCGACAACGTCGGCACTGTCCTCGGCGTCACGATCCATCTCGTCCGGCTCGCCGTCATAAATGGCTTGCGGAAGCAGGGAGATCGCTGCGGTGAGCGCCCGCTCCAGATCGACACCGGGATGGGGCAGGCAGGAATAGGCCTCACCGTAAGGCCCCGAGACAGTGGCATGCGTGCCGAGCACGAAATCCGGGTGGCGCGCGAACCAGCGGTTCACGCGGATCGCGCCTTCATCCTCCGTCGCCTGGCGGACTTCCTCGATGTCGAGCCAAGAGAGATCACCTTCGGGCTCGGCGACCTTGCGTTTGCGGAAAAACAGCACGTCGACCACGACGTCCGTGCCGGCGTCGGCCCGGAAGCTGCCTTCGGGCAGGCGCATGGCGGCGATCAGGTCGGCCGTTTTGGCGATATGCTCACGCGCAGAGGAATCCGCCTTGTCCAAAGTGCCGGAGCTGGTGACGAAGGCGGCGAAAGCGCCCGGCTTCAACAGGTCGACGGACCGGGCGATGAAATAATCGTGCAGGCGCAGGCCGAGCGAGCGATAGGCCCGGTCGGAGCGAACGGTGCGATCGGAAAATGGCGGATTACCGATGGCAAGATCGAAATTCGCCGGCAGATCAATGCGGGCGAAGTCGCCAGTGACGATCCGTGCCCGGGGCTGCAACAGCCGGGCGATGCGTGCCGTGACCGGATCGAGTTCGATCCCGGTGACTTGTGACACATCACGTAGCGCTTCGGGCATCAGCGCCGCAAACAGGCCCGTGCCGATGCCGGGCTCGAGCATACGGCCGCCGCGCCAGCCGAGCCGCTGCAGGCCTGACCAGATCGCCCGGACGATGAAGTCCGGGGTAAAGTGGGCATACTGGGTGCAGCGGGCGAGCGAGGCGTAGTCGACCTCTCCGACTGCATCCTCCAGCTCTAAGCCGATTTCGTCCCAGCCTTTGCGGAAGCCGATCTCGCCGGGGCGGCGGAAGACGCCATTGGCAAGGTCGGACGCGCCGAAGCCGGTGAAGCGGATCAGCCGCTCCTGCTCCTCGCCCGTGGCCGGGCGCTCGTCCGCCTCGATCCCGGCGGCGAGCCGGATCGCCGCGATATTGTCGCGCGCGCGCTCCTTCCAGCCGCGCGCCAGGCCACGGCTACCAGCGAGACGGAAGTTCGGCCCGCGCGCCCGACAGGCCGTCGACGGCGGCCGCATGACTGCCGCGACCGGCATCGCGGGCGCCGGCGACGACGCATCGGGATCGTCGTCACCGTCGGGCTCGACAGCGTCGCCAAAGGCCGTCACGCCGAGGCCGAGGCCGGAGGACAGCGCGGTGTTACCGAAAAGGTCAATGGTGAAAGGATCGTCATGCGACATGGCTGGATCTCCTGAGTGAGGGCGCACGCCGCCGTCCCACTGGATGGCTCCAGCCGGCCGGACGTGCGAGGAATGTGGGGGATTGGATGTTGGACGGCCGTCGGACGGCGCCCGCCAACGGATCGCTAGTCTCGCACGATCACGAAGAGCTGCATCGAGTCCTTTAGGAACGCGATGCGCAGATGCGTGCAGCCGGGACTGGCTGCGATCAGGGCCTGCAGGCCTGCGGCGTCGAGAAAATCCACGCCGTCGTCGCCGCCGAACGTCCGGCGTTTGATCTCGAACCAGCCGTCGTTTCTGCGAGGATCGCATTCCTCGGCGTAGGCGACGAGCGGCTTCGCCCCCTTTGCCAGTTCGCCGTTGGAGCATAGGTAGACGCCGTGGTCTCCGACGAGCCAGAGGCCGGGCTTGCGGTTGTCGGCGGCGGATAGTCCGAAGTGGGGATCGCGGAACCCGCCATTGGCTTTCGCGTCGACAATGCCGCGAGCGATGACCTCGCGGACGGCGGTGATGGTGAAGGTCAACATCATCTCACAGCCTCCGTCACGCCGCGATCGCGTCTGGGAGATAGCGCAAATGCACGGGCAGCTTCGCCGCGATCTCCGCATCCGTAAGGTCGTCCAGCAGCTTCAGCGTGGTGCCATGGCCGCCGCCATAAAACATCACCGTGCGCCTGCCGCGGTCGCGTTCCGGCCAGCGCTCACCGGCGTAGCCGCGATAGTCGTCGTGGGTGCTCGACCAGATGTGCTCCAGGCGCTCCTCGCGGGTCATCGCCCGAACGGGACGGGTTTCGCGTTCGACGATCGCATCGCGCATCCGCTCAGGCGAGCCCTTGTCGAGCAGGTCGCAATAGCCGTGGAAATACCGCATGCGGCCATCGATGTTCAGCGCGTAGAAGATGCTGGTGATGCGGTCGGTGAGAAACTCAGGCAGCGCGAACATGTCACCGCGCATGAAGAGCGGCGGCAGGATCTCGAACATGTAATCGTGCTCGGCCTCTGAGATCTCGAACCATTCGCCGGGGTACAAAGCACCGGCATCGTCCTGGAACCGATCCGGACGTTGAGCGTGGCGGTCGAACATGCGGAACATCTGCCGGCGGTCGGCGATGCCCTGATAAACCTTGCGGACGGACAAGCGGGTCATGGGTGGGCTCCTTTCAGCCTCGTCGGGCTGGAGCGCGGCTCATCCACTCGATGTCGCCATCCTCTTCCGGCCCTTCCTGACCCCTCCTCCGCGGCCGCCTCTCCGTCCGGCCGGGTCAAGGGCCGCGAAGCGGGCGCAGCTTTACCCTTGACGCGGCCGGCGGGCATGCGGCAGCCAGGCTTTCTTATTTCCTCTTTTCTCCCTTTACCCGGTTCTTCACCCTTGCCTTGAGCTCGGCGTTCCAGTCCTCCTCGTCCGGCCGGAGACGTTCAAAGCCGCAGCCAGCCTCGCGGGCGACCGCTTCGAGGCGAACCGCGTAGGTGTCGCCCTGCGCGTTGTTGTCGGTGGCGGCGACCAGCAACAGGCCCTCCCGCGCCGCCAGCAGCCGGATAGCCGCATCGGTGACGGGAGCCCAGCCGCCCCCGGTACTGACATAGAGGCTATCGCGGCGAGTGCTCTCGAGCGCGGCCAGGCTCATGGCGTCGATCGCGGCCTCGGTGACGCAGAGACGGAGCGCATCGCAGAAGCCAAAGCGGAACAGCACCTTCGCGCCGCCGGTCGAGAAGCCGCGCCATTCCGGACCGCGTTCCTCGCAGCCGGTCACGACCCCCGCCCCGTCCCTGTGAGCGGCCCACATGCTGCCGCGAGGACCTTCGCGCAGGAGGTCATGACGGATGGCGGCGCTGATCACGGCTTCCGGAAGATGGCGGTCGTCGCGCAGGTAGCGCCATGTCATCGATCCCGGCCAGGGCTCGCGGCGGGCGCTCCAGCGTTCGGCGACGCCGAGATCGGGCTTGCGCTTCCGGGCCTGCCTTTTCCACACAGGCTCGCGCGGCTCGTGGCCGACCAGGCGGGCGACCAGCAACGTCGCCTCCCCGAAACCGACCCCATGCAGATGGGTCATCAGCGAGAACACATCCCCCTTTGCGTCGGAGAGCGGATCGAACCAGCCTTTTCCGTCATGGATCACGATGACGATCTGGTCGCCGCGCCGGTATTTGACCGCACGTCGGGTACTCTCCTTCAGGTCGATCGCGTAACCAGCGTGATCCAGCGCGGCCGCGCAGGCCACCCTTTGTCGAAGTTCATCGAGTTCGTTCTGTTCCATGTCCCTCTTCGTGCGCCGCAGGCACCCGCCTTCCTTCAGGTTTTCTTTCCCGCACCTTGCGGAACCCCTTCCGGACGCCGCGAAGAGCAAAGGCGGCAAGGGCGCGGCTGGCAATGTGTGTTTTTGCACCTCGGACCGCCGCCCCCGGGCCAGCTGCGGCGCAGCTTCCCTTGCCGGCGCAAGCTCGCAAGCGGCACCTCCGGGAGGAGGAGGCCGGCTCAATGAGCCGGCCCGTGTTCAAAGGGATCGTATTCGGCGAGAGTCTCGACCTCATCGTCGTCGAGTTCGGCGCTTGGCAGGACGCCGAACTCGTCGCCGGAGCGGAAGAGCGTGACAGGGACCATGAGGGTGCGGGCGAGCTGGAAGGCGTGGCTTTGGGCGAGGGAAAGATCTTGCGACATCTGAGGACTCCATCTTTGGAGCGGGCCAATTCCCGCTCGATGGCTCCTCAAAGGTCGGGCTCCGGGCGCGATCACCGCAAAGGCGAAGCCGCCGCGGCCGCAGCTTGCTAGCGGACCCCTTCAGGGGTTGATCGTGGAAGATCCGGAGCTGGACCAGGAAGCCATCTCAAGAGAGCGGGATTGGGCTGCGGGCCGAGCCCGCGTGCCGCCCGATCGGCTCGCACATTGAACACGAGCTGGACTGGCAGATTTCCACCACGAGGTCCCTTTCCAGATGTTCGAGGTCCGAGGGGGAACACGCGCGGCAGTCGCTCGCAGTCGAAGCCGAGCGGTTGTAGTTGTCTCGACATGCATTGCGAATGGCACGATCGAGCTATTGCGGATATCAGCGGATTTGATGTTTCTGCCATTCCGGCTCGACCGGCCGGAATAGCCAGAGGCCAGCGCAGAGCGCCGTCAGATAGACAACCGCTGCCGCCCCGAATAGGCCCTGCGCGCCGAGCGCATTCATCATGCCGCCGGCGACGACGGGGCCGATGACGGCGGCCAGAGCATAGACGGAGGCAAGGGCGGCGGTAGCCGCCGTCAGCATCTCAGCCCGGAAGCGGTCGCCGATCAGCGCGAGCCCAGCGGTGTAGAGCCCGTAATTCGCGCCGCCCCAGACCAGCATCAGCCCGGCTACGGGCCAGAATCCCATACCTGGTCCGGAAACCAGCGGCAGGGTGCAGGCGAGCGATAGGCCGCAGCAACCAAGAACCGTGCGGCGGCGGCCAGCCTTGTCCAGCGCCAGCCCGATCAGCGGCTGCCCGATCACCAGGCCGACATGGAACACCGCGGCGAGCAGCACCGCCTGCGAGACGTCGAAATCGCGATCGAGCATGATGACCGGCATGAGGCTGATGGCGATGGCATCAATCGTCGAGGCGATGAAGAGAAAGCCGAAGGCTAAAGGAAAGGCTGTGATCGCCGACACGATGTGGCGCGCCGATCCCGCCACTACCAAGCGGCTCACCGGCCGTTCCACCGCGGCGAACGGGATCACCGCCATCAGCGCTATCGCGGCGCAACCGAGGAGAAGCGCGGCCGGGCGGTCGGGCATCAGCGCGATCATCGCGGGACCGAGTACGAAACCGAGGGCATTGGCAGCGGTATAGACGCCCATGATCTGCCCGCGCCGCTCTGGCGCCGCGGCCGCGTTCAGCGCCGTTTCGGCGACGATGAACATGAGACCCGCACCGCAGCCCAGAATCACGCGGGCCGCGAAGATCGGCCAGAAGTCCCGCAGGAAGGCCAGTGCAACGAGCGCCAGCGCCAGCAGCCCCACACCTGCCAGCGCCGTTCGACCCGCGCCCAACCGGCGGGTGAGGCCGGGCACCAGCACCACGCCGGTCATGAGGCCGAGGCCGGTCGCTGCCGTATTCAGGCCATTGAGCGCGCCTGACACGCGATCCGATAGCAAGAGACCCAGAAGCGGATAGGTGGTGCCCATCGCGAGGCCGTAGATCGTCACGCCGAGAATCAGCGCTACGATCATCCGGGTTTGGGGGTTCTGCGCTCGGGTCATGGCATCCTCCTGGCGATGGGGATCCCAGGAAATCGCGCGAAGTGAGCTTTCACTCAAACGACATTTTTTGCTGCAAGCGAACGCTTTTGTTATGCTGGTCTCATGCGCAAACTGCCCAACCTCAACGCCACCCGCGCCTTCGAAGCAGCTGCCCGGCATGGCAGCTTCGCTGCGGCGGCGGACGAACTGGGCGTCAGCCATGCTGCCGTCAGCCGCCACGTGCGCAATCTGGAGATGGAACTGGGCGTCGAACTTTTCGAGCGTCATGCACGCCATGTCGTGCTGACCGGCGAAGGCAGCCTCTTCGCCCGCACCGTCGCCCGGTCCTTCGCCGATCTGGCGCTCGGCGTCGGACGTCTGAAACGCGGCACGGCCAAGGGAACAGTGGTTCTGGATGTGGAAACCGATCTGGCGGTCTTGTGGCTCATGCCACGCCTGACGGCGCAGGCGCTGGAGGCGCTGCGGGTCAACGTCGATCTCCGCTGCCGCCCGGACCCGCCGCGCAGCCTGCCCGGCGATGTCGACCTGGTGCTGACGTGGGGACCGGCGGCGCTGATCGGCTTTCGCTCCGAGCCCTTCCTTGATCTCAACGCGTTCCCGGTCGCCTCGCCCGCATTGATCGCCAAGGGCCCAGATCCGGCCTCACGAGGCTTCTACGCTGCGCACAGGCTGATCCACGAGCGCGGGCTCTACTGGTGGCGACGCTATTGCGAAGCGGCAGGCGTCATGCTGGACGATCTCGACAACCACCTGTTCTTCAACCGCACCCATCTGTGCATCGACGCGGCGCTCGGCGGCCTTGGCATTGCCATCGGCGACCATCTCTCCTGCGGCCAACATCTGCGGTCGGGGCGTCTTGTTCAGCTTCCCGGCCCAGTGCTGCCGGGACGGGAACAGTATCATCTGCTGACCCCTGACACGGCGCACCTGTCACGGCCCGCGCGACAAATGCGCGACTGGTTGAGGAAGGCAGCGACGCAGAAATGAATGAGGCTGAAAGAACTCAGCCAAGGCTGATCTGTCTGCAACTCGGTCGTTTCGCAGGGGAGCTTTCGGTGGCCGTTCGCGACCCTGGCTGCCCTTAATTGCTGGTGGTTCCCCGCCGCACGCACTGCCTTTTCAAGCGCAAAGAACGCGTGTTTATCAGGGACGGAATCACGTCCGACATGACATAGAACGCCTGGCACCGATTGCAAACAGCGCTTCCCGAGGCCTTTGTCGGCCTTCCATCACCTCGGCGAAGCTCTGCCCGGCTGCGGATGCTTTCAATTGAGCTCGCGTACCAGATCCAAGGCTGACGTCAACTTCGCCTGCGACTCTGTTGTGTAGCCGGCGATTTCCTCCGTCACCTTGGCCGCCTCCTTTGAGGGACGTGCCGGATTTCAGCGAGCATGCGGTGATCATTGCCGCGGTATGTGCGGGTGTGTTTGGCCCGAATGGCCGCCGCTGCCTTCCCCATGAAACGTCGCGTGAACTGGCCTACCGGAACGGTACACTCCAAAGCCGATGAGGCCGCGAGGTCATAGACATTGAATTCGTCCACGATGACCCAGGCCGGCGTATCGAGATTCGCCCTCTTCGCCTCAGTCTGCGGATCTCGATGCAACGCCGGTCAGGTCCCGATCCCGGCTCAAGCATCTGCACGGATCACATCCCAAAAATGGCGGGACGGTCCTGGAATCGAGCCGTCGTCGAGAGATTTTCGCGGCCGCGGTGGCTTCGCCGTCGGCTGTCCGCAGGGCGAAGCATTGTGTTTTAGAAGAAGCTGGTTGATGGCTGCTATCGCTGCGTCCGAAAGGTCTCCGCCAAGGCGGACGCCTCTGATTTCAGCTCCAACACGGCTGGTCAGCGGTATAACGTCGGAGTCAGGAATGGTCAGGTTGAGAAGGACTGGATTGCTCATGGGGATCTCCTGATTGATCTTGGAAGGGACAGCAAGTCACATCCGGCCCGGGGAGCCACTTTAAACCTCAAAGTCTTATGTCCCAACAGTTGCAAGGGTTTGCGCTTCGCCCGAGGTACACCGAAGGGTACACGGGAATGATGATTTTAGTGCAATATCTTCAGAAACGCGGCAAGGCCGGATGGCGCTATCGACGTAAAGTTCCCCCTGCCCTCAAGGCGTTTCTCGGTCGAGGTGAGATCGTTGTGCCGCTCGGGAAAACCGAGGCCGAAGCAATGGCACGATACAAGAAGGTCCATGCCGAAACTGAGCAGCGACTGAAAAACGCCGCACTACGGGTGAATGCGCCTCAGCCTGTCTCACCCGGGACCGCAGACACGCCCCTGGACCAGTTTCAACGCGCCGACAGGCAAGTCAGGCAATGGAAGCTTGATCCCGATTGGCAAGGCGGTGGCAGGGATTTCGACCACGAAGCGGTGGCGAGAGACGTGATTGCTGACAGTATCGCCCAGAAGTATCCAGTCGGGTGACGACGGCTATCCCATTGGTGTTTCCGGCAATGACGCAGCGCTGCTTCGGACATTGATGTTAGGCAGCCGTGACGTGCAGCCCGACCCCACCCTCGAAGATGCCCGGAAGCTTTATCTCAATGAGAAAGTAGGGGACGACAAGACGAAGCAGATGGAGCTTGATCGGATTTTCAAGCTGGTCAGAGAGGGTCTCGGAAGGGACCGGAAACTTAGCAGCTTGAAGCGGCAGGATGCCAAGGAAGTCCGCGACCACATGATCGAAGGCCGGAAGGCTTCGTCCGTGACCGTTACCTTAACGTGGTGCGCGCCGCCATCAATCACGCCATCCGGGAACATGACCTCAAGGTCACGAACCCGTTCATGAACCTGGAGGCGGCTCCCAAGGACAAGGCCGAGCCTGACAAGGACAAACGTCGCCCGTTCACCCTGGACGAAGCCGCAGCAATACGCGCCCGAATCATGTCAACGGCCAAGCAAGACCTTCAGCACATCTGGAGGCTCTTGGATGGCACGGGCAGCCGCCTTGCAGAAGCTTCAGGGCTCAGAGTGACAGACGTACACCTTGATCATGCTTCGCCGCATATGACTGTCGAATGGCACGCCGACCGCCGCATTAAGAATAAAGTGTCTCGCAGGAACGTTCCGTTGATTGGTGACGCCCTTGAGGCAGCGCGCGCGGCTGTTAGGGCGGCTGGCAACTCGACAATGCTCTTTCCTGCCTATGGTAGGCCGCGTGGTCCGGCGTCAGCATCCGCTGCCCTCGGCAAACATGTTCGGGCTTGTGTCTCTGACCCGAAGGCCACCACCCATTCCCTTCGCCACCTGATGAAGGATCGGCTGCGATTGGCCGGCGTCACCAAGTCGGATCAAGACATCGTCCTTGGGCACTCCTCGGGCAGCGTTGGGTAGGACTACGGGGGCGACGAGGCGCGGCTTGAGGTGGCCAGACGGGCGCTTGAGAAGGCATTGGCAAAAGTTGGTTAGAACATACCCAATCTCGCCCAGCAGCACAAACCTTAGGCTTGCCCGATAGATCGCCTTTGATTAGGACCAAGGAACTTTGGTGGAGGCGGGACAATGTCAAAGTTACCGTTTGTCGTGTTGGGTTTGCTGCTTGGCGTCATGGAAGTCAGCGCCGGGCCGCGCGAAGAAGCTTATGACGCGCTCCACCAGGGGATGATTATCCACAAGCGAGGAAACTCTTGGTTGCCGGAGGGTGGCAAGCAGTCCGCTATCCTTGGGGCCAGGCCGAGGAGAGATGCGGCGGCAGATCGGACATCTGTAACGCATTTCAAGAGACGGAAACCTGCGCAGGTACTGGCATGGCACAATGCAGGTTCCGCTACGTCGATGGCAAAGGAAATGCACTGATAGTGATAACCGTCGGAGAGGAGCTGCCGGATTTGACGCTGGATAGATGGTTTGTTCAGCCAGCGGATCAGGAGTGAGATTGATGTCCATCTTACCGAAGCACTTATCACTGGCAGTTTTGGCCGTCGCATTGTTGGCGACAGCATCGGCCTTTGCCGAGACCGTGGACGTGAAGTATCGCGGCCCGGTGGACCTTGCCCACTTCGAGTGCAGCGGCGAACTGGATAGCAGTGTGGTCAAGCGGGTATGCTACAACGCAGCTCATGCCTACATGCTTATCCGTCTGAAGCAGGTTTGGTATCACTACTGCGAGATTGACCAAGGCACGGTGTCTGCCCTCTTAGCGGCCCAGTCGAAGGGCACTTTCTACAACGAGAACATCAAGGACGCGGCGACGGGCGGCAAGTTCGGTTGTAGAGACAAGCCGGTGCCAGAGTTCTGATGCTGCATTTGTGACGGGTGGACCCGCGCCTTGCGGGACACCTTGGGCAACCTTGAGCCGTCTATCGACATCTACCCCAACCAGCCCGGCCCAGTGGTCCAGAACGCGCCGGACGGGCAGCGTGAGGTCGCCAATCTGCGTTGGGGATGCCGACGACGCCTTGATGGTTGTCGAGAAGCCCGCGACGCAGATCAAGTTTCCGCCAGCGCCCGCACAGGGGTCGTTATTCTAAGGGGGTGGGGAATGTCATCAAAAGGGGATGTGACATATGTTCTTGAGAACTCACGCAGAGCCGTATTGGAGGATAACATTTCTCGACGGCAGTGTTTTGCATGCGGAGGTCCACCCAGCTCCGGCCGTGGCGAACACGTGGTTCCCCAGTGGCTACAGAAGCAGTTCAAGCTGGCCAATCAGCGCCTCACCCTCCTCAACCGGAGCTTGATACAGTATCGGCACCTAACGGTCCCATGCTGCGTGAATTGCAATACCGGCTTTCTATCGAGGATAGAGGGTTTTGTGCAGCCGATCTTTGCGCGTGGAACGGTGCGGTCAATCGCCGAGAAGATGGTAATCGGGCGTTGGCTGGCAAAGATACTTATCGGTCTACTCGTCAAGGAAACCAGTCTGCTCTTTGACCGCGCGAAGCCTGAAAGCGGCCCGATTGTCTCCTCAGAATTTATTGAGGAACTGCATCATTGCCACTTCCTAATGCAAAGCGCCCGCAAGCCGACCGTATTTCGATGTTTGCACGGCGAGTTGCCTTTCTCACTCTACCACTTCCAAATTGCAGATGGTGGAGAAGATTGCTTCGATTTGTCGACGAACATCCTGGGACAGTCCGTGGCAATAATGGCCGGACATCTAGGTATTTGTTTCGTCAGCGATGGCGGCCTGCAGATGGAAGTGGGACCGCAGGGGCCTTTTGGCCTTGCCGGGTCAACAGTATCCCGCACTCAGTTCAGAGAGCTGTCGGCTCGAGTGCACTACAAGGCGGCATTACGAGATGCCACCCATTTTTACCTAACCTCCGAGAGCCCAAAGGAGCTTCAAGTCGACCAAGTTAGGGTGACCCCTTATTCTCGCGGCTTCCTGCCGGGAACTCAGGAAGTCCGAATTTTTCGAGAGTGGAACGATGAGGAATTTAGCTATGGTCTGGCCTACACCTTGGGTACCAAACGGTCAGCCTTGTTCGACGAGGCAACGGGACAATGCGGCACGACACTGTTCGATAAGAAGGGAAATCTCGCAGTAGGATCGGCCTAAGATCACAAGCAGTCTCCTCTCAATTCTCGTCCCGCCAAATCACGCGCCGAACCGTCCTGATTTCAGCAAGCCGCCTAACTCGGATGCCCTGCCGTTCTCGCGCCGTTGGGTTTTGCGTCTCCACATTCATGAACTCGTTCATGCCACACCGTTCGCAGTTCATTTTGCTGCCCACCAGCTCCGCCTCAATGTCCCCGAAGATTTCCTTCAGGTCCTCCGGCTGATACCAGCGCTTGACGTTGCAGAGCCCGGCTGCCCGACCTCGTGGGCATTGCTGATTTTCCATTCGCTGCCGCGTTTACGTCTTCCACCAGTGTCAGGCATGATCCAAGATAGGAACTCATTCCTCCTCTGGTCAATTCTCACTTGACATCTTTGTTCCTATTTTGTTCACTATGTCATAGGGCGTTTGGAGGCACTGCCATGGACCACAATGTGACGCTGGACAGCCGCCAAGAGGCCGCCTTACAGGATACGGCCTACAAGTTCGTTGCCGTCCACAAAGGCGACGTAGTGAAGGCGCTCAAGGAAGTGATCCTCCTTAACAGGCACCTTCGGGGACGGCTTGGCGCACTCTCGGCACCGCGCCGGGCGACGCGATAGGAGGCACCACAATGGGCATTTTGCATCTGGACCCCGAGGCCAAGGCGGAACTGCACTCCGAAGCCGAGAAACTCATCGCTCGCTACGACAGCCCGCTTGAGACGGTGAAGGCGCTCATGGCCTACAACTGCGAGCTTGAGACCCAGATAGTCGCCCTCGCTCACCGGCATCCGGGGCTGGTGCATGTCAGCTACGACGACACGCGTGCCATCTTGGGGTGACAGCCGTGGGCGCTCACGCGAGGACGAATGTTGCCCGATGCATGACCTTATCGCCTTCCTGGAAGCCAACTCGGCGCTGGTGCTGGCGAACCCGACCGTCTTTGCGACGTTTGCAGCTCTATTCGGAGGGGGCGGCTTCTTGGTCGGCCGCTACTTGCTGACCGAGCGTATCGCCAATCTGGAAAGCCGAATTGCTAGGCGTGACGAGGAAATCGCAGACCTAAAGGCCAAAGAGAAAGCGCCAAAGCGAGAACTGCCGATGGTGCCTATTGTCGGTGCTGTTGCGACTGGTCCAGGTGGAACGAGCGACTTCGTGCGCCAAGTCCTTCCATTGGATAAGCTCGCGTCCTTGGCGCCTGAGCGGCAGTTCAACGAAAGAAAATGAGCATGTCAGAGAACATCCTCCCGCAGCACAAGACTCCCAAGCTAATCGTGGTCACTGCCTTCGACCGCGACGAGAGCGGCGACCTTCAGCCTGTCTTTGGGCCAGCCGAGCAGCAGACCGAGGACCGAGCAATAAGGACGGCCAAGGGTTTGGCGGCGAAAACACGCCGGTGTGATTGCATGGTCGCGCGAAGCCAATCCGGCGCTTGGAGAATACGGGGAGCCGACGACGCTCTTCGTTGGCGGTGACGTGCCCGACATGGAGTGAAGAGGTGGCTCTTGCTCAGATGGGAGGATCATAGGATGAGCGACGAACTGATCCGCCTTCCGGATGCAATGGAGCCCGTCACGCGCCCCGGCATTCAACACCATCGGTGCGAGCATCCCGGCTGCTGCAAGAATGCAGGATGGGGCTTTGCCAAGCCCAGGCAGACGCCGCACTGGTTCTGTTTCGAGCACCGCGCCGACGGCGAGCGCTTCCTCTAAGGCCCCATGCATGGTCTAATTCAGTCGGAGATTCCATCTCACGGTGTCAGACGAGACATGCTTCCAACGATGAGCCTTTTGACACGATTCACCGCCCTTGCCGTCAGCGCGGGGTGTTTGCCTTCGGCATCTTATGCAGATTTGCGCAACAATCAGCAGATTGAAGACGCATGTTATCCTATGACTGCGGCTAATGAAGCGCTCGCCAGGATGCCCGCCTTTCAGGCGACGCGGGACTTCGTGATCAAGAAGCCCCAGAAACGCAGTGTGACGCATGAAGAGATGGTCTTTGAAAATGGCATCGCGTACCAGCGGAGGACACCTTACGCGCCTTGGCGCAGCACGCCGTACAGTATCGTTGACAATGTCCGCCGTTCGGATTGTCACCGGCTGCGCGAAGAGGTGCTGGATGGTGTCAACACGGTAGTTATCTTCTATAGGAAACATAACCCAAAGTTTGATCCGCGATATTATCGCTGCACCATCTGGCTTGAGATTCCAGAATACAGGAACCGGAAATCGGATTGCGTGAGCGTTGGTCCTGTCGAGGCTGTAGAGATAAAAATTCGCTGGTCCTATCGGACGGACATCAAGGCACCAGTGATAGCCCCGGATGAACGCTGAGATTCTGTCGATGCGAAGGACAAGTCTGCCTTCATCGCCTCTTCGTGGATTCATCCCAGAAGTCCTGCAATGTGGCATGGCGAAGATCTTCCTCGCCCCGAAGGTGCTTCACGCGGGCTTTGATGCCTGGCTTGACCCACTGCGTTGCCGGCCGCCATGGCATGTCTTTGGGCGGTGGCCCGGCATGTTCCTGGACGCGGTCCCAGAGCCGTTCCCGCATCTCGCGATTGACGCTGACGAAGGCGCTGCCAGCGTATTTCCTGGTGCCAGGTTCAGCTAGGAGGGCGAATGCCGGCTTGCCCCTCTCACGCTCGACGCCAAGCAGCTCGAACTCGCCGACTGTGAAGCACTTGGTCTTCAGCCAGTTGGTCGTCGGGCCGCTGCGATACTTGGAGTCCGAACGCTTCGAGACCATCCCCTCCAGGCCGGCCTTATCGAGGAGATGATAGATCGCGTCTGCGTCGCCGGGCAGTGCCTCGCTGAACTGGATACGGCTGACGGACCCTATGAGGCCGGCCAGGATTTCCCGCCTGTCCTCCAGCTCCATGTCGCGTAAGTCGTGGCCATTCAGGTGCAGCAGGTCGAACGCGACGAAGTAAAGATCGTGCTGGCGTTGGGTGATCGCCTTGCGCAGCTCGGCATAGTCCGAATGGCCCTCCTTGTTGAGAACGATCACTTCGCCATCGATGATCACGTTCTGGACATTCAGCCCCTTGGCTGTCTCGGCTAGGTCGCGATACTTGGCTGTCTCGGCTAGGTCGCGATACTTGGCTGTCCAATCAAGACCTCGCCTGGTGAAGATGCGAACCTCCCCATTGTCGATGAGGATTTGAGAGCGGTAGCCGTCGAATTTGACCTCGTGAGTCCATCCGTCTCCTTGGGGCGGCTTGGCCACCAAGGACGGCATCATCGGAGGAATGAACTCCAGCCGGCCAGCACCGGCAGTCACTCGTTTGCGCACAGGTTCGAGTCTAGGCTTATCCGATTTGATGACTAGGGGAACGGACCATGATCCTTTTGCTAAATTAGCAATTGTGCATGTAGTGGCATATCGTTCGCCCAGCCGGCGACCCCCAACGCCCCCCGCCCGCCGGCTAGGCGTGGGGGCCCGATAGTCTCTCGATAGGCTGTCGGGCCGTCCCCTATCGGAGTATGCACGTAGCGACCAACGTGAGCCGAGATCGAACCAACAGCCCCGCAACGGGGAAGAGGCCGCTGATAAGGGAACGATGTAGGCCCGCGCGGGTTGAGAATCGCGGCGGTCGATTCTCCGTGGAAATCCAGCCGCTGTGGGGTCCGTCGTTGTTCCCTCAATGGCGGCGGGCTCCCCCTTGGCAGGACCCGTAAGGGCAGCTATGGAGTTTCGTCCCGACCGGCCTTTCCGATCGCCTCAAGTAATGATGCCAGAGTGGGCGTCAGTTCCTGTTCGACCTCCAGCCCAAGCAACTTGTGTACGTGATGACGATTGTCTTCAGCACTGATGAACTGCCGAATGAACTCCGCAACGGGGGGGCGTTTGCCCGGCCTTATCACGCTTTGCCATGTTGCATGTCCCGACCCCGCCCAGCCGCAACTCGGAATGGTTCCTTCAGGGATCAGGAATGTTTTGGATAGGGCTGCCCGGGTTCTCGTCGGACAATTCTTGCTCTCGCCGCTCAAGGGCCTCCTGAAGCTTCACCGCTAAGGCGGCCAGCCTTGGTGGCAAAGTTCGATCGTTTTCCAGACTCAATCGCTTGCGTAGCTTCCGACGATTGTCTTCCGAACTGATCAATTCGCGAAAGCCACAGTCCCTGTCTCGGGTTACCATAACGGTCCACCTAGTTTCAGACGCAACTCTTCGACTGAAAAAGGGTTCCGTAAGACGGGCCGAATGTGAGGTAGAAATTTCCGAACGCGAAAGACTGGCTCATCAACCGACGGCCATCAGAGGATCATTCGCGTTGGTCGAAGGCTACCGCGCGCCCAAATGCCGGAGCCGCTTCCACGATCAACTCGATCAGATCACAGTCGGTCACTTCCCAATGGGGGCCATCTTCGCGCACCGCTGCTATGGTGGCCTTAACGGAGACGATTCCGCCGTATGGCGCTGCCACGATGACCTCCATAACAAGGTCCCTGAATGTGCGCCCGTTGGTCGTCTTAACGTTCACCCGAGGGTTCCCCGAGCCACTGCCCCAAGTAACCACTTGTTGCACTTTCCCGGAAAAAATCAATGTACGATTTCGCACCAAAAAGGGGCCGGAATGTTTGGTAGAAATTTCTGAGCGGGGGATCGGATTACCGGCTCGCGCGAGGCCCCCCGTGCCCCCTTCCTACTTTGCGGACTGCGCCTCCTTACAGGGGAAGGCTGAGTTCAGCGCCATATAGGCAAGGTAAGAGCCATCTTGGTGCAGCTCTTCAGGGTGAGCATCAAGGTATTTGATGACGATGCGAGCATACTGTGTTGTCCGCACTTCAGGCGGCACACACAGGGCCAGGGCTGGCCGACTTTCCCCCTGAAACCATAGCTGCGACAGACCTTGCAGCATTTCCATCGACCCCATGCACAGCCCGGAAGTGAAGGTGCTTGGGACGTTGATGCCGTCTTTAGTCTGATTGTTGCTGTGAAGACCTCCAACAAGCTCACGGCAGGCCCCCAGCAGTTGTGTTCCCTCTGCCGCCTTCGAGGCCTGTGAGGAGACCAGAACGACCGCCACGGCAATGATGTATTTCATCGTCCACCTCTTTCCCAGCACACACCCCCTTCTATCGGCGACACTGACCCAGTAATTGCAATTAATACGTCGACCCACTTACCAGGATTGCCGGGTTCGTCGAAGGAGGAAGATCGCTCAATCATCTGGACTGTAGCCACAACCACATGGCTTGGCTGATCGACCAGCAACCACACGCCCCACTTCGACACCTTTATGACGCTGTAGGGACTTCCGCCATCGTCGCGCGAGGCAGACATAGAGTTGGTGTCTACCGCGATTGTCACGGGAGCCATTTGGTTCCAACTGCATTGGAACGATAGGACCTCTGCATTGGCAGCCGAGGTGACGACCGCTGTACACAACAATACGCCGCATCGCTTCAGAGCCTTGATCACCTACTGCACTCCCCCGGTGCCAGATTTACTGACCATAGCGGATTTGGCTCGGAATGTTTGGCGGAAAAATTCGCCCGGGTGATCGGATAACCGGCTCGCGCGTGGACCCCCCGTGCCCCCTTCGCTCCACGACGCAGGGGCTTTGACGTTTCGCGGCTGGTGACGATGTGGCCCCAATCTCCGTAATCCGCCAGGTGGATATACGCCCAGGGCGACTGCCGAGATCATGACCGAGGGGCGTGGTCGGGATTACCCGCGCGGGTGTTCACAAACGTATACCTTCGTGAACACGCCGCTTGACGTGTGCACTTACCGTCACTCTGTATTGTTCACCAACTCTCAATGAGGAAAGTGACACTCATGATCATCGGATACGCCCGCGTTAGCTCCACCTTGGCTTACGCGAGTCGATCGTCGCCTTTATCTGCCGGAGAGCTGACAAAGGATCGGGGGCGATGTGCCAAGGCGTCGATCCCGGAGACGGTCGAATTTGCGGCCAAGCCGAAGATGGCGCGCGCCATGGTCGAGGCGGCGCTCGATGCCGGCGTCCCGTGCGTTTCTGGGCGACGCCGTCTACGGGGCCGACAGTAGCCGTCGCCGGATGCTGGAAGCTCGCGAGCAGCCCTATGTCCTGGCGGTTCGAGGCGCTCACTTCATGCGTCGTGGGGGGATCGTCGGTCTGAGGGAGCCTCGCCCGAGGAACTGGCCAGCGAGCTCGCGCCTGAGGACTGGGTCTGTCATGCGGCAGGTGAAGGCGCCAAAGGGCCTCGGCTCTACGACTGGGCACGCATCCGCCGCCCTTGGACATCGAATGACGGCTTCGAGCATTGGCTTATGGTCCGCCGCAAGCGATCGACATCGACAGAAAAAGCCCACTACCTGGTCTTCGCCCCGCCCGGATCCGCCTTGGCCGAATTGGCGGCAGTGGCCGGCCTACGCTGGGCGGTCGAGGAGTGTTTTGAGCGCGCCAAGGATGATCTCGGACTTGATCATTGCGAGGCTCGGTCCTGGCACGGATGGCATCGCCACATGAGCCTGTGCATGGCCGCCCTGGCGTTCTTCTCCAAGCTGTCGGCTGATCTTCGCCACAGCGCATGGAGCAACCGAACGAAACGAGTCCAAAGGAGCCAATCGCCGCCTGATTCGGATGACTGCGCTGGTCCCGAGCGTCCCCGAGATCCGCTATCTCCTCGCCCGGATCCTCCATCTTCCCGCCGACACAAAAGCCCTTCATCATCGCCTGGTCGCTATGGCTACGGCGACATCGGGCCGCGGCCACCATCTGTCACTACAAACGACGCGAATATCCGCAACTGTAGTACTAGGAAAGCTGGTTTCGAGTGGTGGGGCTTCGGCTACTCTGTCGGACGCTGCCGATGGGCTTAGCCAAGCGATCATGCATTTTGCAACTCTTATGGGGTTGCGAAAGATCGAGTTGGCGGATCAACCAGAAATTCGAGATGGGATCCATCACATCAGCGAACCCGGCGAGAGCGGATACGCTGGCGTCGATCGCGTCCTGACGGTCAATTTCGACAGCATGTTGTGGGGGCGGGCGCAGGCGAAAAAGGTGCCAACGCCGACTATACGGGGCCGAATGCTTGCCCTGGAGGGGCATCCTCAACGATTTGTGGCGCCGGCAGTGACACTTTCATCGCCCGACCGGGCATGGTGGACTCCAATTCGCCTGCGATGGCGACGACGACGATGTCTATGTTGGTGGTCAGCAACGATCAGGACCATGGATCGAATGGAAGGTGCCGCTCATCTCGTTGCCTTGGCACGATCAATCGCCCTCTCAGTCTCACGATTGGCGGAATTGCTCCTGAGGCGCGCGCCGGCGAGTTCGAGGAGCGCGCGGGCTATCTCGTCCTCGGTCCAGCCAGATTCCGCGGCGCGCTCACCCAATTGCTGAAAGGCTGGTTCCAAGGCAAGCTGGCATTGAAGGCCGCGATCCGGATGATCGGCAGGGCAGCTTGGTTCCACGATCACAACTTTTGATCGCTTCATTGCAGGCCATGGGCTCTCGCCCCTCTCCTTTTGCCACACGAGGCGCGCCAGCTCACGTGTTGTTGTAGGTGTGCGCCTCGGCAACCGCTTCATCTTGTCAACCAGCCGCTCCAGCGATCCGGCGCGTTCCAGCTCCGCAAAGAAATGGTGCGGCGTGACGCTACCGAGCCGGTGCATCTCGGCCAGGTTCCACACATATGGATACTCGACCATGAAATCGGATCGAGGCGAGGCCTTGGACGATTCAGCCTTGGTCAGGATGCCGCCGCCCACGAGCCGATCAGCCTTCTCGATGATTTGGCGCACCCTCGATTTCGACAGGCTATGTTCCTGCGCCAGGTCGGCGAAACTCTTGCCCTTCAGAAAGCCTTCGACCAGGGCGACATTCCTATCGACGGTCGGGCTAAATCTCCAGCAGGCGCGCAGTTTTTCCAGTATCATTCCGTTCGTTCATCCGGTTGTTCGCCCCCTTGCAAACCCTACCCGGCCAAATCGGCGCTTGGAAGACACGACTCACATCATGGCGTACGTTGCTGCGAAAACTGCCAACTGACATAAACGATCAGCGACTTCTGGTCTGATCTCGGCACCGATGCGGCCGACTGTGGCCATGTGAACACGAAAGATGCGGCGATCACCAGGATCGTTGCTGACCGCCCACCTCACGAATGTCGGACCGGTAGCTCTCGGCAATATTGAACAATTCCGTAGATGGTTGATTTTGTCATCGAGGCTCGATCCATCAGGATCGGTGTCGACGATTGTATATTTGAGGAACCCGAATTCGTTTGACTCGCGGAATTCGCTACACGGTGAATCATCCCAAGCGCGGGGGTGTGTGTCCTAACTCTCTTGTGCATTGAGGGCTGAAATGAAAGCCAATCCGGTTATTGTCCGCACTAGATTGCGACATCCTGCGAAGTGCCCGCGTTGCTGGAATGGATTTTGGGGAAGTAAAAAGGCCCCTGCGCTGGGTCGCGCGCCGGGGCCTTCAGGCATGTACGAGCTACCAGCATGTCCAGTTATGACCGTGCGCTATTATAATGAACAAACGGTGAATGATCGCTATCCGAGGTGCAGGCGCGCGAGATGGTGGGGCGGCGAGGGACCTGTACCGCAGCAGCGTGGCCACGAGCAGCGACCGAGCCATGCGCCACGCTGCAGGACCTCGATTTCGGACCAAGCGTCGAGCCAGCAACTGGCCTTGCTTCTCGGAAAGCATAAGGCTTTGTGGGGCGGTTAAGCAGCGCGACATGGCCGCGGAGATACGAGTTTAATCATCTTTCCCCTGTTCAGACGGTCAGGCTGCCTTCGCCGCCGGCTTGGCTGCCTTGACATGGGTTATAC
>NZ_JBVVQQ010000023.1:0-127255 GCF_055811135.1 Mesorhizobium sp. WSM4817
TACTGCCCTACTGCCCTACTGCCCTACTGCCCTACTGCCCTACTGCCCTACTGCCCTACTGCCCTACTGCCCTACTCCCCTACTCCGAGCATCATGCCCTACCAATCCCCAATCTCCCCCGGCCGCTCCTGGTATGAGGACACGGCCGGGCCGCGGCCCGAATACAAGGCGCTCGACGGTGACCTGAGGTGCGACGTCGTCGTCGTTGGCGGCGGTTTTACCGGCCTGTCGGCGGCGGTGCACCTCGCCAGGGCCGGCAGCAATGTCGTGCTGGTCGAAGCGCATCGTTTCGGCGACGGCGCATCGGGCCGCAATGGCGGCCAGCTCGGCACCGGTCAGCGCGCCTGGGCCGAGGAGCTCGAAGCGGAATACGGCTTTTCCCGGGCCAAGGCGCTGTTCGACCTCGCCGAAGAGGCCAAGGCGCATCTCCTCGAATTCGCCGCCGTCAACAAGATCGAGATCGACTATATGCAAGGCCAGATGTCGGTGGCGCACAAGCAGCGCTATGTCGATGACTACAAGGCGCATGCCGAGATCATGGCGAACCGCTTCGGCTATCCACACATCAGCTTCATGGACGCCAGGGAGACGGCGGAGCGGTTGGGCTCGGCGCGCTATTTCGGCGGCACCCGCGACACCGGCACCGGGCACATCCATCCGCTGAAGCTGGTGATCGGCACGGCAAACGTAGCGGCGCAGGCGGGCGCGCTGCTGTTCGAGCAGACGCCGGCGACCGCCATCGCGTCCGTTGGCGGCAAGGTCAGGGTTACGACGCCGAAAGGCACGATATCAGCCGAGAAATGTCTGATCGGCGTCAACGCCCATGGCGGCACGCTCGAGCCGATCAGTGCCGCGCATATCATGCCGATCGGCTCCTTCATCGGCGCGACGGTGCCGCTCGGCGATTCAAACGTGTTGCCGGGCGGTGAGGCGGTCGACGATTCCCGCTTCGTCGTGCGCTACTTCCGCAAATCGACGGACGGGCGGCTGCTGTTCGGCGGGCGCGAGATCTACGCGGTCAACGATCCGAAAGACATCCATGTCCACACCCGCCGGCAGATCACCGAGCTTTACCCTGACCTCAGGGATGTCGAGATCACCCATGGCTGGGGCGGCTATGTCGGCATCACGATACCGAGAAAACCGTTCGTGCGCGAGGTGATGCCCAATGTGATCTCGGTCGGCGGCTATTCCGGCCACGGCGTCATGCTGTCGAACTTTTTCGGCAAGCTCTATGCCGAAACCGTCGCCGGCAACCGGGACCGGCTGAGGCTGATCGAGGACCTGAACATCCCGGCCTTTCCCGGTGGCCGGCGCTTGCGCGCGCCTCTGATGTTTCTTGCGCTCAACTGGTATGCCTTGAGGGACCGCATATAACCACAGGTTGCAAAATCCCTTGCAAGTTGCAGAATCGATGGTAAAGGTGCAGAATCCGCCCGGCAAGGGCGCAGTGATGCCACAATCGCCGGCAAAGGATGCCGGTTCTGGGCAGTCGAAGGGGGATTTTGCGGGCCTGCCCGCGTTGGATTGGGACCGATGCCGACCAGATGCCGGTTTCCGGCACAGGTCGTAAGAACGTTGGCCCGCAAATGGAGGTTGTAACAGTGAGAGAGCCCTTCAGTTTCGGCGCGCCGGAACGACGGCGCTTTGCGATGCAGTTTGGCTACGACATGCAGCCCAGGTTCTGGCGGCAAATCCGGTCGAACCTGCATCTGGTCATCGCCGCGTTTGGCACAGCAGCGCTGCTTGGCGTGGCAGCGATGGCGCTATGGCTGGCATTGCCGGCCACCGAGAGACAAGCGGTCGCCAGTCCCGAGCAGATCGTTTCCGGCATTCCGGTGAAAACGACAAGGATCGTGCCGGCCGCGAGGATAGAAGCGGCACAGCAGGCTGCAAGCAAGACCGATGCGATTTCGTCGGCGGTGGTTGCAGCGAAGGCCGAGATAGCGGCGCTGGCGCCCAATGACCCTCGCTGGACAGGATCGGGACCGAAGACCACATCCGGCCAGACGGGGGGCGGCGAGACGGCGGGCCAGGCTGAAAAAGCAGACAAGCCGTCCACTGCGGCGGCATTCGCCGATCCGGCGGCGAAAACCAAAGTGGCAGCATTGATTGCCAAAGTCGCTGCTCCCGCCAAGGCGGCGACGGACGGTGCGCCCACCGCCGCCATCTCGACCCCGAAGCCGCTGCCGACCGCGACACAGAAGGATGGCACCCAGGCCAAAGTCGAGGCCAAGCCAGCAAGCGCGGCAGATACCGGACGCATCCTCAGGGGCGTCACCATGCGCATCGGTCCGAAGAACAGTGCGGCCGCCATCGTCACCATTCCCGCCAAGACCTCGGTTCAGGTGATGGGCTGCAAGAAATGGTGCCAGATCGTCTACAACGGCAAACGCGGCTGGATCTACAAGAGCTTCGTCAAGACCGGCGCCTGATGCATGTCGCGCAAAAGCATGCCCTCGGGCTTGAACCGAGGGTGCGCAGCGGTTTTGCGACAACGACATGCATAAAAACAGGAACCCAAAGCGCGTCGCATGAGTCGATTCAAAGGCGACGCGCTTTAGGGCCGGTCAGGCCATTCCTTGACGTTGCCCACGGCTCATTTGGCTGCTGCCAATCAGCCGCCCGGGTGCGAGGGCCGGACGGCTCAGATGCACCGTCCGCCGTCGACCTCCAGCGCCACGCCAGTGATGAAGGCCGCCTCGTCCGAAGCCAGCCAGAGCGCCGCGTTGGCTATGTCGAGCGGCGTCGAAAGCCGGCCAAGCGGGATCGACGCGCGGAATTTCTCGCGGATTTCGGGTGTGTCGGCGCCCATGAATTTTTCCAGCATGCCGGTCTCGCCGGCGACCGGGCACAGGCAGTTGACGCGGATGTTCTTCGGCGCGAGTTCCACCGCCATGGATTTGGTCGCGGTGATCGCCCAGCCCTTCGACGCATTGTACCAGGTGAGGCCGGGCCGCGGCCTGATGCCGGCGGTCGAGGCCGTGGTCAGGATGACGCCGCCGCCTTGCGCATCCATCACCGGCACGACTGCCAAGGCGGCGTGGTAGATCGCCTTCATGTTGACGGCCGTGATCAGATCGAAGGTCGTCTCGTCGACCTCGAGCATGTCGCCGTTGCGATGGGTGTAGCCGGCATTGTTGACCATGATGTCGATGCGGCCAAAGGCACTCTTTGCGGCATAGACCATCTCGTCGAACTCGGAACGGGTCGAGACGTCCGTCTGGGTCCAGATCGCCGCCCGGCCGATCTCGTTGGCGACGCGTTTGGCGCCCTTGGCGTTGAGGTCGGCGACAACGACCTTGGCGCCCTCCTCGGCAAAACGCTTGGCCATGCCCTCGCCGAAGCCTGACGCGGCACCGGTGATGATGGCAACTTTGTTTTCCAGGCGCATGGCTTTCTCACTCATGATTGAAGACTCCCCGCTCCGGCAGCCTCCGGCAATGGCCGCCGAAAGATCAACATACTCTCGATTTCTCCTTTGGCTTTCGCCTCGATCCCGCTCTATGCTGCATCTGCGAAGGCCTCCCGGAACCACCTCGCCGACAAGCGTCCGGGTTGCGCCAGTGTCAAGGGCACACCTCAGAACAATCGGCAAACATCCGATTGGCTTGGGATGTGACGCCGTGTCACTGGAAAATCTAAATCGATTAGATTATATCCACCGCTACACAGCGAGCGGCGTCAGAGCGGACAGACCATGACCAGCCAGATCATTCCCGTCGACCCTTTCGACTTCATCATTTTCGGCGGCACCGGCGATCTGTCGGAACGCAAGCTTTTGCCGTCACTCTATCATCGCCAGCGCGGCCATCAGTTTTCCGAACCGACGCGCATCATCGGCACGTCGCGCTCGAGAATGACCGACGAGGAATTCCAGGCTTTCGCCAGGCAGGCGATTTCCGACCATGTGAAACCGGCCGATATCGACGCCGCGGAATTGGAGACGTTCCTCGCCCGGCTTTCCTACGTCTCGGCTGACGCGACGACCGGCGCAGGCTTCGACAAATTGAAGACGGCGATCGGCGACAGCGAATGCATCCGCGCCTTCTACCTGGCGGTTGCGCCGGCGCTGTTCGGCGACATCTCGCACAAGCTGAAAGAGAACGGGCTGATCACGCCGAACTCGCGCATCGTGCTGGAGAAGCCGATCGGGCGCGATCTCGCCTCGGCGCGCCAGCTCAACGATTTGGTCGGCGACGATTTCCATGAAAGCCAGATTTTCCGCATCGATCACTATCTCGGCAAGGAAACGGTGCAGAACCTGATGGCGCTGCGCTTTGCCAATGCGCTCTACGAGCCGCTGTGGAATTCCGCCAATGTCGATCATGTGCAGATCACCGTGGCCGAGACCGTCGGCCTCGAAGACCGCGTCACCTATTACGACAAGGCGGGCGCGCTGCGCGACATGGTGCAGAACCACATGCTGCAGCTTCTCTGCCTCGTCGCCATGGAGGCGCCGTCGTCGATGGACGCCGACGCCGTGCGCGACGAAAAGCTGAAGGTTCTGCGCGCGCTGAAACGCATCAACGGCAATGAAGCGCCCAAGCACACGGTACGCGGGCAGTACCGTGCCGGGGCCTCGGCCGGCGGGCCGGTGAAAGGCTATGTTGAGGAGCTCGGCAAGAACAGCAACACCGAGACCTTCGTTGCGCTCAAGGCCGAAATCGGCAACTGGCGCTGGGCGGGCGTGCCGTTCTACCTCAGGACGGGCAAGCGGCTGGCGACACGCGTTTCGGAGATCGTCATCGAATTCAAGCCGATCCCGCATTCGATCTTCGGCGACAGCGCCGGGCCGATCTCGGCCAACCAGCTGGTCATCCGGCTGCAGCCCGATGAAGGCGTCAAGCAGTTCATCATGATCAAGGATCCGGGGCCTGGCGGCATGCGGCTGCGCCAGATCCCGCTCGATATGAGCTTCGCGCAATCCTTCGACGGCCGCGCCCCCGACGCCTATGAGCGACTGATCATGGACGTCATCCGTGGCAACCAGACGCTGTTCATGCGCCGCGACGAGGTCGAGGCGGCGTGGAAATGGATCGACCCGATTCAGGACGCATGGGAAGGCGCCAGGCAGGAGGCGCAGGGCTATACCGCCGGCACATGGGGCCCCTCCGCCTCGATTGCGCTGATCGAACGCGACGGGCGGACATGGCACGAGAGCAATTGAACAGCGACGCCTACAACTGGCACGCATTTGCCGAACGCCAGGACCTGGCGGCTGCACTTGCCGGCCACGTCGCAGGCCGCCTGACCACTGCGATCGCTGAGCGTGGCACGGCATTGCTCGCCGTTTCCGGCGGCACGACGCCGGCGAAATTTTTCGCATCGCTTTCGACCATCCCGATCGCCTGGAACAAGGTCACGGTGTCGCTGGTCGACGAGCGTTGCGTGCTGGTCTCCTCGCCGCGCTCCAACGCCGGGCTGGTCGCCGCCAATCTTTTGCAACACGCCGCCGCAGCCGCACGTTTCGTGCCGCTCTACCAAGAGGCAGAAAGCGTCGGCAATACGTCGGAGGCCGATAGCAGGATGTTGCGGTCGCTGCCCTGGCCGCTCGATGTGGTCGTGCTTGGCATGGGAACCGATGGCCATACCGCGTCGTTTTTTCCTGACGCCGACAATCTGGAAACACTGCTCGACCCGTCCTCGGAAAGGGTCGTGCTCCCGGTTCACGCGACAAGCGCCGGCGAGCAGCGGCTGACGCTGTCGCTGGCGCGGATCGTCAGGGCCGGCTTCATCGCGCTGCACATCGAGGGCGAGGACAAGCGCAAGGCATTCGAAAGCGCGATGGCATCGGACACGCGAAAGCCCATTCGCGCCGTGCTCGACGCAGCCGAGAGACCCGTACAGGTTTTCTGGGCACCCTGATTTCAACTTGCCGAGGGGTCCCGCACGGACCGTGTTTGCGGGACCTCGCCTGAAAGGACCGACGCCATGACCGCGAGACGCGACATCGAAGCCATCACCGAGCGCATCCGCCAACGCTCCAGACCGGGGCGCGAGGCCTATCTCGGCCGCATCGCCGAGGCATCGAGCCGCACCGCCAACCGGGCCGTGCTGTCCTGCGGCAACCTCGCCCACGGCTTTGCCGTGTGCAGCCCTTCGGAAAAGCTGGCATTGGGCGGCGACCGCGTGCCGAACCTCGGTATCATCACCTCCTATAACGACATGCTGTCGGCGCATCAGCCTTTCGAGACATTTCCAGCACTGATCAAGGACGCGGCGCGCGAAGCCGGCGGCATTGCCCAGGTCGCCGGCGGCGTGCCGGCGATGTGCGACGGCGTCACCCAGGGCCAGCCCGGCATGGAGCTGTCGCTGTTCTCGCGCGACGTGATCGCCATGGCGGCGGCGATCGGCCTGTCGCACAACATGTTCGACGCCGCCGTCCATCTCGGCGTCTGCGACAAGATCGTGCCGGGGCTGGTGATCGCGGCGCTGACCTTCGGCCATCTGCCGGCGGTGTTCATCCCGGCCGGGCCGATGACGACGGGCCTGCCCAACGACGAGAAAGCCAAGGTCCGCCAGCTCTATGCCGAAGGCAAGGCAGGACGGGCCGAACTGCTCGAGGCCGAGTCAAAATCCTATCACGGGCCGGGAACCTGCACCTTCTACGGCACGGCGAACTCCAACCAGATGCTGATGGAGATCATGGGCCTGCACACACCGGGCGCCTCCTTCGTCAACCCCGGTACGCCGTTGCGCGACGCGCTGACCCGGGAGGCGACGAAGCGGGCGCTGGCGATCACCGCGCTCGGCAACGCCTACACGCCGGTCGGCCGGATGATCGACGAGCGCTCGTTCGTCAACGGCATCGTCGGCCTGCACGCCACCGGCGGATCGACCAATCACACCATCCACCTGATCGCCATGGCGGCCGCGGCCGGCATCGCCATTAGCTGGCAGGATATTTCCGACCTTTCGGAAGCCGTGCCGCTGCTGGCGCGGGTCTATCCGAACGGCCTTGCCGACGTGAACCATTTCCACGCAGCCGGCGGGCTCGGCTTCCTGATCCGCGAACTGCTCGACGAGGGAATATTGCACGAGGACGTCCAGACGGTTTGGGGCGAAGGGCTGCGGCCTTATGCGGTCGAGGCCAAGCTCGGCGCCGATGGCGGCGTGGTGCGCGAGGCCTCGCCCCGCGAAAGCGGCGACGAGAAGGTGCTGGCGCCGTTCAAGAGGGCGTTCCAGCCGACGGGCGGATTGAAAATGCTGTCAGGCAATCTCGGCCACGCCGTCATCAAGACCTCGGCGGTGAAACCGGAGCGGCGCATCATCGAGGCGCCGGCCAAGGTTTTCGACAGCCAGCAAGGGCTCAACGAGGCGTTCAAGGCCGGCACGTTGACCGGCGATTTCATCGCCGTCATCCGCTTCCAGGGGCCGAAAGCCAACGGCATGCCGGAGCTGCACAAGCTGACCACCGTGCTCGGCGTGCTGCAGGATCGCGGCCAGCATGTGGCGCTGGTCACCGACGGGCGCATGTCGGGCGCGAGCGGCAAGGTGCCGGCGGCGATCCATGTGACGCCGGAGGCGGTCGAGGACGGGCCGATCGCCAGGATTCATGACGGCGACATCATCAGGCTCGACGCCGACGCCGGTACGCTGGAAGTCTTGGTGCCGGCAGGCGATTTCGCGCTGCGGCGGGCGGCGGACAGCGATCTTGTCGGCAATGAATTCGGTTTTGGCCGCGAGCTTTTCGCCGGGTTGCGGCAAATGGTCGGCCGTGCCGACCACGGCGCCAGCGCATTCGGAAACAACGTGGCGGAATTCGCACTGCAGTGAAAAAGGGCGGCTCGTGGCCCCCCTTTTGGCGGTTGTCGATTGCCACGCGATTTTGCCCTTTTGGCCACTACTCTGCCTTCAGGGCAGACATGCTGTCCTATCTCCTTAAGAAGGGCATTAAACACATCGAGGGATGCAGTGTTGAGTGGTTCTGCGTCGTTAGGGAACGGCAAAGGTCGACCCGTTCCAGTCGTCCAGATTCGCTCGCGCTACGGAATAAGTTGACCCTTTCGAGACCTTCCGGAGTCGAATTCTCGTCTTGGAAGCCGACATTGGCCGGAACCAGCATTCGTGACCCAAAGACGACTGACATCTGCCGCGACGTGGACGGCAGCTTTGCGCCCAATGTCGGCCGTAGAAGTCGATCTCGACGTTGCCCGGAAGCAGACATCTCCTGTGACCGCGCTGTACGTGGCGTCGCGACGAGCCTCCGAGCACATCTCAGCAACGCGGTCAAAGGTTGTGGGTTGTTAAATGTTTACAGCTTTGCGCATCCCCTCGCTTTCGTGGCTCTAGATTTCGTGCAGGCAATCCTGAGTCAGCCGAGCGTTGGCTGCCACCGGCCCTGCCACCGAGACTATGTTTGCCATCCGCCTCGTTGAGATTCGGACCCGGGCCATGGTTGTGCAACAAAAGACTGGGAGGCCAGTTCAATTCGAACTGATGGCAGACGCCCGCACCTCTCCCTTGAATCTGGGCAGTAAGGAAGGACCGCTGCCCACCGGCGTTGATGAATCCCAACGATCGACCCTTCCCGGACATCAACCTGGCCAGCGGACCGGCATACAACGCACGATTCTGGTAGGGTCTTTGAAGAACGGGCAGGTGTGAGGGTTGAATGAGCTTCGAACTAGCGATGCTTGTGGCGAGTTGCGTGCTCTGTTTAATTCAAATTGTTGTCTCCTCCCACGCTGCCAGCTTTCAACGAGGTTATCGTTGGACGGCCAGCTCTCGTGACGCCGAAGTCTCTCCGCTCACGGGCGTAGCAGGACGCCTGGAAAGAGCACTTCGACTTTCTTGAGACGTTCCCGGTGTTTGTGGTGGCGGTCTTCCTTGTTCACGTGCTCGGTCGTGAGAGCGCCCTCAGCGAATGGGGAGCTGGTCTCTATTTTCCCGCCAGATTGGTTTACCTTCTACTCTACGCAGCGGGCGTTCCTTTGCTCCGGTCGCTCGTCTGGAATGCCGCGTTCGTTGGAATTGTCCTTCTTTTGCTCGCTTCAGTCTGGCCCGAGCTATAGTGCCCGCATGCCGACGGCCGTCACGAGCCGATCTTCGGCTTCGATGCCGTCATGAAGGTCCATGAAAGTCTGGCGACTCTTTTCGGAAGAATGGCTCGAAGCTTGTTCGTGCCGGTTTCGTCAACGGACTGACCGGTTTCACCACGTTAGAGGGCCGATGGTGAACTTCAGACGACCGCGCCCGAAATCGAGGACGGAAAGGTTGCAGCAATCTATGTGGTGCCAACCCTGACAAGCTGAGACACCTGCATTCATCACACTCAGCCGCGCGACCGAGGTAGTCTGGACTCTTTTCTGCTAGCGTGCCGGTGCCGTGGAAGTGCCGAGACGGATTAGCCGGAGAAGCGCAGCAGTGCCTCATGAAGGACTGGCAACATTGGGAGTGAGCGCATGATCGAGACGCGCGATTTCGACATCTTATCGCCGGGCTTCCATACAAACCCCTTCCCCACGGTTGACCGCATGCGAGCCGAAGGCCCAGTCGTTTGCATGAAGCTGCCGATTGTTGGCCGCACGTACCTCGCGGTCACACATGAAGCCTGTGCGGCGTTGTTGAAGGATCACGAGAGCTTCGCGCGCGACCCTGGGAACGCCGGGAGCAGGACACAGGCGCGGATATTGAGGTTCCTGCCAAGGACGATCAGCCTTCTGGCGCTGAATATGCTCGGTCACGATGACCCGGAGCATCGCCGCCTACGCGGCCTAGTCGATCAGGCTTTCCAGCGCCGAACCATCGAGGCCATGAAGCCGATGATCGCGCAAATAGCAGATCGGCTTCTCGACAGGATGGAGGGAAGACTGGAGGTCGATCTCATGTCTGAATTCTGCCGGGACCTGCCTCTTTCGGTCATCTGCGCGATGCTCGGCCTGCCGGAGGAGGATCACGATCGGTTCAAGAACTGGTTAGGCGGGCTCAAGGACACTGCCAATATCGGAGCGGTGATCCGCGCCGTTCCCGGCGTGATCCGTGTCGTCCGCTATCTTCGCCGCGTCTCACGACCCGGAGGCGGAGCCTTGCCGGACGGACTGATCGCTGCGCTACGGGATGCCGAAACCGATGGGCAGAAGCTCAGCGAGGACGAACTAGTCTCGATGATTTTCCTGCTCTTCGGTGCCGGGCAGGAAACCACCACCCATCTGATTTCCGGCGGGCTCTTTGCATTGTTATCGCATGAAGATCAACGCCGCAGGCTGCAGAGCGAACTAAGCCTGATGCCCACCTGCGTCGAAGAATGTCTACGCTACGTATCGCCAGTGCAAATGACCAAGCCGCGCTTTGCGACCCGCGACATGGTTTGGCAGGAACGGCAATTCCGCCGCGGCGACATGTTCGCCGGATTCCTGGCGGCGGCAAATTGCGATCCTGCCAAGTTTGAGGATCCGCACCGTTTCGACATCACGCGCCACCCGAACCCGCACCTCTCCTTCGGCACAGGCGCGCATTTCTGCCTCGGTTTCCAACTCGCTCGGGCGGAGGCCGCTATCGCCCTCGAGCGCATCATTGCGCGTTTTCCAGACATGCGCCTCGACAACAGGACGGGGAATATCGAATGGCGCAAGCGCCTTGGCATCCGCGCCCTCGCACAGTTGCCCGTGCGACTTGTGGCATGAGGTGGTGCCGGTCGACCGCATCCAACCTCACGATGCGCGCAGGGCGCCTGAAAAGAGCATGCGAGAACAAGCGGAGTTAGAAGAGAAACACATCGCTTATATGGCGATTTTGCCTGCGGAGTGCACACTCTAGCGTCTGCAACATTATGCTCGCCAGGCCACTCGTTCCACGGCCGATATCTCCCTTTCAGCGGCCTCTTCCAAAGAGATTTCCGCCTACTCCATCAATTTGGGATATAGTCGGGAGAACAGGGCAGCCCCCGCAGCCGAAGAGGAGAAGGGGCGTGGATATCGCGGCATGGCTACTGAGCCTCGGCCTGCAGCAATACGAGCCGGCTTTTCGCGACAACGACATTGAAGCTGATACGCTTCTCCAGCTTACGGCCGACGATCTCGTGGCGCTCGGGGTCACATCGATTGGTCACCGCCGCAAGCTGCTCGCCGCCATCGACGCCTTGCGCGCTAGTTCGGATACCGCGGCCACCTCGACCACGAGATCCCTGGCGGCGGTCCCAGGGACAGCCCCGCCGCTTCCAGAGGCTGAGCGGCGGCAGCTAACGGTCATGTTCGTTGACGTCGTCGGCTCGACGGCACTCGCAGGCCGCCTGGATCCGGAGGACATGCGCGAGGTGATCGGAGCCTACCATCGCAGTGTCGCTGACACAGTTGGCCGCTACGGCGGCTTCGTGGCGAAGTATATGGGCGACGGGGTCCTGGTCTACTTCGGTTGGCCACAAGCTGATGAAGCCGATCCCGAGCGCGCTGTGCGCGCCGCCTTGGCTACGCTGGAGGAGGTCGGCCAGGCCGCGTCAGCCGGCGAACGGCTGGTCGCTCGCATTGGCATAGCCAGTGGTCTCGCGGTCGTCGGCGACCTGCTGGGTGCCGGGGCCGCACAGGAGCAGACGGTGATAGGCGAGACCCCAAACCTCGCCGCGCGCCTACAATCCCTCGCTGATCCTGGCTGCGCAGTGATCGACGCACAAACACGGCGGCGCATCGGCGGCTTGTTCGAGTGCCGCGAGCTTGGCGAATTTCATCTCAAAGGCCTGTCTGGCGCTGTGTGCGCGTGGCAAGTGCTTGGCGAAGCCTTGGTTGAGAGCCGCTTCGCGGCAATGCACGCGGCCTCCCTCTCGCCGCTGGTCGGGCGCGATGACGAGCTCGATCTGCTGCTGCGCCGTTGGCAGCAAGCAAAGGACGGCGAAGGGCAGGTAGTGCTCATCTCCGGCGAGCCCGGCATCGGCAAATCCCGCCTGATCGCTGCGCTCGAGGAGCGCGTGGCCGGGGAGGCGCATCTCAGACTCAAATATTTCTGCTCGCCGCATCACCGCGACAGCGCACTACAGCCCGTCATCGCACGCTGGCAGAACGATGCGGGTTTCGTGCGCAGCGAGTCTGCGGACGCACGGCTTGACAAGCTGGAAGCCCTGCTTCTCCCACTCGGGGCAACTCGCGAAGAGGTGACGCTCATTGCCGAGTTGCTCGGCGTGCCGGGTGGAGAGCGGTATCCGCCGCTGGAACTCACTTCGGAGCGCAAGAAGGAGCAGACCTTCGGAGCATTGAACCGGATTCTGGACGAAAGGGCACGCCGGTCCCCCGTGCTGATCCTGTTCGAGGACGCGCATTGGGCCGACCCAAGTTCGCTTGAGCTGTTGGACAGGTTAATCATGCGACTGGCCTTTTTGCCGGTGATGGTCATCATATCCTTCCGGCCAGAGTTTCACGCGCCTTGGGTCGGCCAGGCCAGCGTAAGCTTGATGGCGCTGAGCCGGCTTGGTCCTCGCCAGGCGACGACGCTCGCAAGTCAGGTTGTCGTCGGTCAGGCGCTTCCGGCGGGGATGCTGGAGCGGATTGTGGCGCAGACCGATGGCGTACCTCTCTTCATCGAGGAATTAACCAAGGCCGTGCTGGAACGCGCCAGTCAGCCCGATAGCGCTGGGTCAGCGCTTTCGGTGCCGAGCACCTTGCAGGCTTCACTGATGGCACGGTTGGATCGGTTGCCGGTCGCAAAACAGGTGGCACAGATCGGCGCGGTCGTCGGTCGAGAGTTCAGCAATGAGCTGCTGGCCGCGGTGGCGGGAATTCCGGAGGCGGCATTGACGCAAGGATTGGACGAGCTCGTAAGCGCCGGTCTCGCGTTCCGCCGCGGCACCCCGCCCGAAGGTATCTACTCCTTCAAGCACGCTCTCGTTCAGGATGCCGCCTACGGGAGCCTGCTACGCAGCACACGGCAGAAGTTCCACTCGCGGATCGCCAGGGTGCTGGAAGAGCGGTGGCCGGACGTGGTCGAAACCCAGCCTGAGCTGCTGGCCCATCACTTTACCCAGGCGGAACTGACCGAGCGGGCTGCGGACTACTGGCAGCGGGCCGGGGAACGCACCTTCCGGCGCTCGGCCGTTGCGGAAGCCATCGGCCATCTCACCCGGAGCATTGACCTCGTGCGGACCTTGCCCGAGAGCCGCGCCCGGGCAGAGCGCGAACTTCATCTTCAGACTATGCTTGGTCAGGCGTGCATTGCCCGGTACGGCCACGCAGCACCTGAGACCGCCTCCGCTTTCGCCCGGGCGCAGGAGTTGGTAGAGGCCGTAGGCGACGCATCACAACAGTTTCCTGTGCTGTATGGGTTCTGGGCTGTCCAATTCGTACGCATGGCGCTTCCCGAGCAGCAGAAGCTGGCCAGGCAAATTCTCGCCTTGGCCGAGCTGCACCCAGACCCGGAGCGGCTGTGCTTGGCGCACCGAATGTGCGGCGCGACAGATGAGGTGGGGGGCGAGCTGCTCGCCGCCCGCGAGCACCTCGAGTGTGCCGTTGCGCTGTACGACCCGGAACGGCATGGTTCGACGGCCTTTGTTTTTGGCCAGGACCTTGGCGTGTCCGCGCTCGCCCACCTGACCTGGGTGCTGTGGCTGCTGGGCTACCCGGATCAGGCATCCCGCCGACAAGCCGAGGGATTGGCCGTAGCCCACCGGGTCGGCCATAAGAACACCCTCGGGTTTGCCCTGATGTACAGCGCGCTGGTGGGGGCTTTCGGCCGCGACGACAGCGCGGCCGCGGGGCATGCGGCGGCGTTGCTGGAGCTGGCCCGGGAACACAAGTTGGATCTATGGGCCGCCAGCGCGACGGTGGTCCAGGGCTGGGCCATGGCTCGTCACGGTCAGGAGGCCGCCGGGATAGAAGCGATCCAGCGCGGGCTTGCGGATTGGGGGAAGAGCGGCGCGGCGTGGATGCGTCCGTTCTTCCTGGGCCTGCTGGCCGAGGCCTGCGCACTCTCCGGTGACGTGCTACGGGCGCTCGGGGAATTGGATGAGGCTATGGCGGCGGTCGAGCGGACGGGGCAGCGTTGGCCGGAGGCCGAACTGTATCGCTTGCGAGGGCAGTTCCTGACAGCTTTGCCGGACGGCGGAAGACCAGGCGAGGCAAGCGCCGCGTTTCAGAGCGCGATCCAGATCGCCCGGCGTCAATCCGCAAAGTCCTGGGAGCTACGCGCTGCCACCAGTCTCGCCCGGCTCTGGCGCGACGAGGGCAAGCATGCCGACGCCTGCAATCTGCTCGTGCCGGTTTATGCGTGGTTCACCGAGGGATTTGAGACATCGGACCTCAAAGAGGCTAAAGCAATGCTCGACAGCCTGAAGTGAATAGAGTCCATGCCAGTCCGCCGCCAGCCATCTGCGGCCTTCTTGCTGGTCGTCGATCCTCTGCGGTATCGCCCGGCCCATGGCCGCGGCGAACGAAGGGCTGCTATGCGCCTGCGCAAGGCAGTCAGAGCGATCGGTGCATTACCAGCGTGTCCACGAACCCCAGAACCGGATGCTCGAAACCTCGCGGAATCGTTCCGACAACGTCGAATCCAAGATGACGCCAAAGCTTGACCGCGCGTTCGTTGGTACTGACCACACAGTTGAACTGCATGGCCCGGAAGCCTCGCGCAGCCGCGTGACCCAGAGAGTGCTGGCACATCGCCGTTGCAACACCCCGGCCGACCGAGTCCGGCGCGGTTATATAACCGCAGTTGGCGACGTGGGCACCGGCGCCCCGTTGGTTCGCGTGCAGATAATAAGTTCCCCATCACCAGTTCGTCCGTCTCTGCGACGAACACCTCGTGATCCGGGGAAAACCAGTAGGACAGCGCGTCGGATCTGCTCCAGTCACGCGGCAGCGCGTAGGTTTCGCCTGCCCGCAAGATGGGTTCGACTATGTTCCAAATGGCGTCTGCGTCGGCAAGTGTGGCTGTGCGAATGGTCAGCAAGGCTAGATATCCAAATTTGCACGGATGGGGTTGTGGCCACGTCCGGCCCTACTGTGGCAGGCCGGCGTCTTCATAGCCATCGATGAAATGTTGTCGTTCGGCCTCGTGCCGGAACGGTTGTGTGCTTGCCCAGTGCTGTATTGAGAAATCCTGATTCGAGGCGAGGAATTGCCTTGCTTCCTCCCTGGCCTCTTCCATATGCCCGAGCCGCGCCAGACTTGCAGCCAAGATGCGTTGCGAGCCGAGCCGGTGCGTGGCCTCATGCCGGAGTGTCTCGACGGCATCGGCGTATTGACCCGCTGCGTATTGGGCGAGCCCGAGAAGCCAATAGTACCACCCCGGCGGGTGCGGATTGAGGCGAATGGCGTGGCGCAAATGTCCGATGCCCTCGATAGCCTTTCCCTCGAATGCCTGCAGTTGCCGCAGGAATGCCCAGGCATCGGCATGATTGGGATTGACCCGAAGGGCAGTGGCCAGCTCCGCCGCGCCTTCATCCGGCTTGCCATCGTAGATCAGCACGTCGCCGAAAATTGCATGGGCCACGGCATTTTCCGGATCAAGCGATACGGCGCGCCGGGCTGCCGCCAGAGCCAGCGAATGATGGCGCTCTGGAGCATCCAGGCTCATCGCAAGCCAAGCATGAGCATCGGCGAAGCCGGGATCGAGTTCGATGGCCCTTTCCAAGAGCGGCGGCGCGGCCCTGTTGCTTTCGGGCGACTGAATCACCAGCACCCGGCCGCGGACGAACAGATCATACGCTTCGAGACTTGCCGCCCTACGCGTGCTTGAGGTCGCAGCGGCTGGCAATACATCGGACAGGGCATTTACAATCGTGCCGACGACTTCGTCCTGCAACAGGAATACGTCCGCCAAATCCCGGTCGAAGCATCAGCCCAGAGATGACTGCTGTCCGTCGCGTCGATTAGCTGGGCATTGATCCGCACCCTTGCCTTCTCCCTGCGCACACTTCCTTCAAGCACATAACGCACCCTCAGATCCCTGGCGACGGAGCGGACATCGACTGACCTCCCCTTGTAGGCGAATGTGGAGTTGCGTGCGATCACCAACAGACCAGGCACCTTCGACAAGTCAGTGATCAGGTCTTCCGCAAGACCGTCGGCGAAGTATTCCTGCTCGGGATCGCTGCTCATGTTCGTGAATGGCAGAACGGCAATCGAAGGCTTGTCGGTAATGGCCTTGGACGTAGAAATCACAACAGGCGGCGTGCCGGAAACGCGGTAGATGCGAACTGGCAGGGCAATGTTTTTCACGGTCTGGGCCCCGAGATCCTCGAAGCCAACCTCGATCTTATTTCGGACGTGGTCGTAGATCGTTCCGGAGATGAGGATGCCGCCTGGCTCGGCGGTGGTTTCCAGGCGCGCAGCGATGTTGACGCCATCGCCATAAAGGTCGCTGCCCTCGACCATCACATCACCTAAATTGACGCCAATGCGCAGCACGATACGGAGCTTCTCAGGCAGAGCGGCATTGGCGGCAGCCATCGCATGCTGCACGTCTATGGCGCATTGCAAAGCATTGACGGCGCTGGCGAACTCCACCATCACGCCGTCGCCAGTCACCTTAAAGACCCGGCCATGGTGCCTGGCGACCAACGGCTGCAGCACTTGCTTACGTCGGGACTTGAGCGCGGCCAGCGTGCCGGCCTCATCCGTTTCCATGAGGCGGCTGTAGCCAACGACATCGGCCGCCATTACGGCGGCGAGTCGACGCTGGATGCGTTCGTCGGTCATGTGCGGCGATTGCTCTCATCTGAAAGCAGTCCGGCAGTGTACCGACGCTTCGTGAACGAGTCTATCAGTCCGACCCCGGCCTACCTCGTAGGCAAGGTCAAAAACGGATCATGAGCACTGGTCGCGGCCAATGTCTGCTTTCTGGCAAGAGCACCGGCTCAAGAAGGTCAGCAAGGGGTCAGGAACGTTGGTTCCGGTTAACGTCGGCTATCAGGCAGCGAAATGGGCTGATGAAGGACGGCAAAGTCACGACGATGCCCACAGCAACCTGAATGTCCGCTCTTGAGTATTCGCGGCCCGAAGCTGCCGGTCTGCTCTCGGCCCACTATGCTCTCGAGCAGCAATGCGCCCAAAATCGGACGTTGAGATCAGCATTGCCCCTTCCTGAAAGCCGACATCCCAAGAACCTCGCTTAGGGTCGTGGTTGCGCCTTTTCGCGACGTTCATGGCGCATCTACAAACCTGACGTTCGCGCTATGACTTGATGGGGACCCAAAGCGGCCGTCCGATGCTGCGAGCCTGATGACATGGGCCGACCCTTCGCAGAGAACGGACTGAAGAATAGCCGCGCTGCCGCAGCAAGGGGTTTGCGAGATCGACCGCTCCCCAAAACCACAACCGCGCCTATTGGCGGAGTACCGAATCGGCCGGCTGAGCCGTCATTATCGGATCGGCATGACGATGCACAATCTTCCAGAGACCATCTTCTGGGCGAAAGACGCTCGTCACGCGTAACGCTAGAGGTGTGACATCGCTCCGACCGCCAACCTTGGACCTGAGCTGCTCTACTTCGACGAGGTATGCCAGCTCAGACGTCACACACTTCGCTATGCTCTCGAAGCCGGTAGCGTCGCCGTCCCTGTAATTCGATGCCGCTTGCTCCATCGTCTCAGCGACCTGCTTCCATCCATGCGCGAAAGGGCCAAAGGGATTGCCCAGTGTTACATCGTCTCGTTGGGAAAAGAGCTTCTTCGCAGGCGCGGGGTTTCCTTTCATGAACTCATCCAGGGCTAGGTGATATTTTTCAACTGCTTGATCGAAATCATTGGCGTCGAGAGACACGTCATCCTCCCTGTCGTTTTATTTCTGATCCGGACTGGCGACTCCTGCAGGTTCAACATTCTGTGTGTCCGCAGCGGTGAGGCATTTCACTAACTGCGGCGCAGCGCGGGTTGGCTTGGTCAGTATAGCAGGGCCAAGACAAGTTTCGCGACAGCGCTTTGAGACGGCTCGGCAAATGGCCGGTTTCCACTCGACCGCGATGTAGAACGCTCCGCGGCTGTACGGCAGAACGAATCCTTCGGCTGGGTCGGTCGCGCCATTTGCTGACCTTCATGGCGCTGCTCCAAACCTGCCGTTCGCGCTACGACCTGATCCGACCCTTCCATGCCCTTCCTTCTGGGCGGCGCTACGACAATCCGTGACCCAATCACGACAGCCGAAATCACAGCGGCAGAGCATCGAAAGACCGCTCCTGGCGCGACCTTCCCGTTCGGAATGATCCGAGGCGGTCATGCCCCAGTGGCAAATTCCAACGTCTCCGGGACCAGCTTTCTTAATATCGCCAATGGGCCACGATTTTTGGCAGAAGGAGAGAGAGGGAGCCTGAGCTGCCGAGCTCCGCTTCCGTTGATGCGGTTTGCATTTATCCGCGTGAGGTAAAGCTCGCGCTTCTATTCCGGGCAACAAGGGTGTGCGAGGTGCAAAGTAGCCGGCTGAGCCGCATTTCACTTCTTGCGCGGATCGTCAGCCGGGTTGATGTAAGTAATACGAAACGGTCCGACGAAATGAACCTCGATGATAGTCTCTTCGCCTCCCGTCCAGACGTAATGCGCTTGATTTGCTGGCAGCGCGTGGAAGGCTCCGGGTTTTAGCAGGTCGCCAGTCTTTTCGCTCTTTTCGCCGACTCCAAAGCCAATGCTGCCGCTGACCAGGGTGATGGTCTCGGCATACGGGTGAGTGTGGGGCGGAATCTGATAGTTGGGCGGAAACTTGGAGCGTGTGACAACCACTTCGCCAGTCTTTGTCGGATCGCCCGTCAAGACAGCGACTTTAGCCCCTTTTGGCAGGCTAGGATTATCCTTCCATACCAGCTTGTCAGGCGTAAGCAGGGTCACATCCATATCGTCCGCGAATGCCGAACCTCCACATACGGTCAAAACTGCTGCAACTGTAATACCGAAGGCAAGTGTGGATCTGCGATTCATAGATTTCATCGCTTCCTCCATTTAGCATGTGCGTGGTGCGCACGAACAAATCATCCAGAGCCCGACCCGACCAATTGTCAAATCAACTGATCGGTGGTCGCCATCCCAGCCAACCCCACCGTCGGGAATCGGGGCGTGAGGCGACCTTACCTGTTCCCGCTGTGTAGGTCAGGATATGGCGCGATCAAGGCGATGCGCGCTTCAGCCGCTCAGCATGTCCAGGGCGGCATTAAAGGACCGGGTCGGGTGGAATCTTGCTGTCTGAGCCGACTGCCGGAACGCACAGGCAGCGCCAGGAGCTGACGTCCGGCCGACGCCCGCCGAATGGCTCAATCCCAACGATTTTGTGCCCTTCGTTCGCAGCAATCCTCCAGCGACCCGAAAACACCATTTCCACCGTTAGGGCAAGGACTCGCATGAGCGATGGGCTGTGATTCTTGGCCTACCGCTTGCATCTAAACAGCGGTTGCAGATTCCGAGCGCACAGTCGCTTGCATATCGCGGTGACCTCTCCAGCGATTTCAGCGGATGCATCATTCGGGCCCCAGGTGCAGGTTCATTGTCTCGGACCGATTGGTCTTGCCAGCGGCTGCAATTGCGATCAATTTCATAGACTGGAGATATACATCTCCTCGCACAGCCAACTGTCTGAAAGGGAGCTGCGGCCGCAGGATCACAGGGGCAGGGAGGAAGGGATGCGAGCGTCTCGGAGCCGAGAGGGTGTATCGTTGGCCCGCATCAATGCTATTTGCAGGTTATTGCTGCTCATGGTCGCGACGCTCGTTGTCGGTTTGCCCCAACCCGCACAGCCGACCGAGCTGGATGGCGATCCGTTGAGATTGTTGCTGTGGCAAGCGCCAAGCACACTGAACCCACACCAAGCGCCGGGCATCAAGGATCAAACGGCAAGCCGTATCGTCTACGAGCCACTGGCCAGCTTCGACGCAGAGGGCCGGCTGGTGCACTTTCTCGCAGCCGAGATTCCATCGCTTGAGAATGGCCAGGTCGCGCCCGATGGCAGATCGGTCACATGGAAGCTTAGGCCGGGCATCAAGTGGTCCGACGGCGTGCCGTTCACCGCGAAGGATGTCCTTTTCACCTACCAATACATAGTGAACGAGGACGTGGGCTCGTCGAGCGCGGGCTCGTACAAATCAGTCGCGAAGGTGGAGGCGCTCGACAACTTAACGGTCAAGGTCACCTTCAAGGACGTCAATCCCGCCTGGTCGCTGCCCTTCGTCGGCGTGCAGGGAATGATTATTCCGGAACACGTATTCGGCCAGTACAATAACAAAGATGCCGCCAGCGCTCCGGCAAACCTCGCCCCGGTGGGCACCGGTCCTTACCGACTCAAGGAGTTCCGGACGGAGGACGTCCTTCTCATCGGCGAGGACGTCGTCAACACGGTCAAGATCATCTTCGAGCCAAATCCCGAGTATCGTGATCGTGACAGCCTGGCGTTCACGCAGGTCACGCTTCAGGGCGGTGGCGACGCCAGAACCGCTGCAAACGCCGTGAGCGAAGGCATCGTCGACTACGCGTGGAACCTTCAGGTCGGCGAGGCTGACCTTCGAAGCCTTGAAACCAAGGGCGTTGGTAGGGTCGAGTTGTATTGGGGATCCTATGTCGAACGCATCATGCTCAATTTCACCGATCCCAGACGGGAAACCGCCGACGGCGAACGCGCGAGCGTGGAGTTCCCGCATCCAATCCTGACCGACAGGCGCGTCCGGCAGGCGCTGGCCGCCGCCGTTGACCGGCGGAAAGCTGCCGAACTGCACGGCAGGAGTGGCCGCGCCACCGCCAATCTCCTAGTCGCACCGGCCGCCTTCGCCTCGCCGAACACGAAATGGGAGTTCAATCTCGATAAGGCGCGCGCTCTGCTGGACGAAGCCGGATGGCGCGACACCGATGGCGACGGCGTCCGCGACAAGGACGGCGTCCCGCTGGCGCTGGTGTTTCAGACCAGCATCAACCCGGTGCGGGAGGCGACCCAGGACTTCATAAAGGCGGACTTCGGCTCGATCGGAGTCCGGGTGGAAAACAAGCTGATCGATTCCAGCATCTTCCTGGGGTCGTCGCCCGACAATACGAACACCAGACGGCACTTCTATGCGGACCTCGAGGAGTTCGCTTACGGCAACAAGGGCCCCGATCCCGGCAGCTACATGATCGGCTGGACCTGCGCCGAAGCAGCACAGAAGAAAAACAACTGGTCGGGAACGAATTGGGCCCGCTATTGCAATCCCGAGTATGATGCGCTGTTCCAGGCGTCGGCGACCGAAGTCGATCCGGAGAAACGGGGCGCGCTGTTCATGGCGATGAACGATCTCCTGATCGCCGATGCCGCGGTCATTCCGCTCATCGAATGGGCTTATACTTCGGGCCTGCGCAATGACATAGCCGGCTACTATCCTACCCCTTGGGACGCTGAAACCTGGGACATAGCGAAGTGGCATCGCAAGAAGTGATCGGAGGCGGCCGGGACGCAGAAGGCATCCAAGCGGACGGGAAGTCGGGGCAAATTCGGCAGTTGTACACCGCTCCCTTGGGGAAACTGACCGCTTGGGTCGCGGCGGCGCTGCGCAAGCTCAACATTGGCGGCAAGCTTACGGTCGGCTTTGGCATCCTGGTCGCTTTAATGCTGCTTGTCGTCGGGTTGAACTACCTGGGAAGCATAGCGGCCGTTCGCAACATCAACAGAACCACCGATCTCAGCGCGCCAAGCGCGGTTGCATCGGCTCGGGCTCAAGCGAATCTGCTCCGCATGCTGGGCGAGGTCCGAGGTTATCTGGCACTTGGCGACGAATCCTATCGGGATGACTATCGGCTGGCCAACGAGGCCTTCCTTGGCGACATGCGCGAGCTCGAGGGTCTCCTGCGCGCAAAGGGGGAGTCGCCAGCCGGGCGCAGCAATGCCGAGCTCGGCATGCAAGAAATCGGTCAACTATTGGCTGAATGGAAACCACTGTCCGAGCAGCTATTCGAACTGCGTAACGACCAGCTGCGCAGGGAACCCGCGCTCAAGATCCTTGTGAGCGACGCCAACCCGCTCATAGCGACGGTGGTGGCGTCGGCCAAAGCCATGATGCTGGCCCAGCAGAACCGTGATCCGACGGCTGCCAATACGGCGCTCCTGGCCGACCTGGCCTCGTTCCAGAGCTCCTTCTACGCGATGGTCGCTGGGCTGCGCGGCTATGTCACCACTGGACGGGAGAGCTTCAAATATGAGTATCAGGCCAACCTTAATATCAATGAAGGGGCCTGGTCCAACATCGCGAAAGAGGGCACCACGCTTGCGGCTAACCAGACTGTATTGATCGATAGAATGGCCAAGAGCCGGACTGCATTCCTCGAGCTGCCCGCGCGGATGTTCGAGGCGGTGGAGGGCGAACACGCACGCGAGGACCTTTATCTGTTCCGCACGAAGGCAGTGCCGATCGCAGAGCGCATGCTCGCGCTCCTCGACGCTGTCGCCACTCAAGAGCAGCAGCGGCTTCAAGTCGACCTCGCGGGCGGCCGGGACCAGCTCGAACGTGCGCAACAAATAATCCTGACCGTCGGGGCAGCAGCCGTTTTGTCGGGCTTACTGCTTGGCCTGATATTCCGGGACAGTATCGCCGGACCGATCCAGCGACTGACCGGTGTCGCCGATCGCGTGCGCAGAGGCGACCTCGCGGCCCGCGCGAAGGTCGAGTCAGGCGATGAAATCGGCAAGCTCGCTGCCAGCTTCAACAGCATGACCGTGCAACTGGCTTCGAACATTGGAGACCTCGAGAACCGCCGCAGAGAGCAGGAGAACCTCGCCAGACGGTTTCGCCGCCAGAGCGAATATCTGGGCGCCTTGCATGACACGTCGCTCGGGTTGATCGCGAGGCTCGATCTTGCCGAGCTTCTGTCGGATCTCACGAGTCGAGCAGCGCAGTTGCTGGGTACCGAGCACGGCTACGTCTACCTGGTTGACGAGGCCGGTGAATCTCTCGAGCGCAAGGTCGGAGTCGGGGTCTACGCCACGCATATCGGCCAGAGGCTGGTGATAAACGAAGGGGTAGCCGGCACGGTGTGGAATACTGGCGAGCCGCTCGTGATCACCGACTATCAGAACTGGCCGGGACGGGCCGCTGCCGCAGCCCAAATGGACATCACTATTCGGGCGATCATGGGGGTGCCGCTCAAGTCCGGCGACACGGTCGTTGGCGTGCTCGGCATTGCTTACGACGACGCCTCGGCGCTCGACTTCGGCGAGGAAGAGGTCGAGTTGTTGAAGCGCTTTGGACAGCTCGCCTCGATCGCGCTGGAAAACGCTCAACTTCACACTGCAACGGCGGCTGCCAGGCGCGAGGCGGAGGAAGCGAGCAATCGCGTCGGCGAACAGAACCGCATGCTCGAATCGCCTTCCAGCAAGCTGTCCAAGTATCTCTCGCCGCAGGTTTATTCATCGATCTTCTCGGGCAAACGGAACGTCGAGATTTCTTCATCGAGAAAGAAACTCACCGTGTTCTTTTCCGACATTGCCGACTTTACCGCGACGACGGACAAACTCGAGTCCGAGGAATTGACAGAACTGCTCAATCAGTACCTGACCGAGATGGCGAAGATCGCCTTGGAGCACGGCGCAACCATCGACAAGTATGTTGGGGACGCCATCCTCGCCTTCTTCGGCGACCCCGAGACCAAAGGCACCAGAGAGGATGCGCTCGCCTGCGTCAGCATGGCGATCGCGATGCAGAGGCGCATGAAGGAGCTGCAGAGAGAGTGGGTGGACGCAGGCTATAAACTGCCCTTCCATCTGCGTATCGGAATCAACACCGGCTACTGCACAGTCGGCAATTTCGGCAGTGAGGACCGGATGGACTACACCATCATTGGCGGAGAGGTGAATCTCGCCTCGCGTCTTCAGGCACATGCCGACCTTGGCGGCATCCTGCTGGCGCATGAGACCTGGGCGCTTGTCAAGGACGACATCGAGTCAGAGGAGCTGACGCCGCTGACCATCAAAGGCTTTTCGGAACCGGTTCGGTCATATCGGGTGCTTGGAATTCGGGGCGATCAACCGACTCCCGCGCCGGTGCTCCGCCACATCCAGGAAGGATTGCGGGTCGAGATCGACGTGCCCTTCCTGAAAGGCGCTAGCCGAGCCGAAGCCATCAAGGTGCTTGAAGAATTTATTACGCAACTACGGAACTGAACGCTCGAGACGAACGCTGAGTGCTTTGGTCGCTCGCGAAAAAAAGCTGCCGTTCGCGCAACGGATCGAGTCGACCCGCCTCCAGTCGTTGGGATTCGAGCACGCAAACGGCACAAGTTGACTCAAAGCGGTCATGCACGCGGCCGTTATCGTCGCCCGCCAGCCAACCTGTATTCGACGTCTACCTCGATGATGCCGCCAGTATCCCCGACGTCGCTCCGTACTTCCTCGCGCACGGCTTTGCGCGCCTCCGCGGAAAGCGAGACAAATGCTTGCCCAGCCGAGCCCGCACCTTTCTCGAAGGGTTCGAAGTATGCATCAAAGGAAGGCAGCACGAAGCGATGCATCTCGGTGGTGATCTCCACGTCCCGGAAATCCGCGACCTCGAGCAGCGACCTCAATTTCATTTCGTCGCCAAGCGAAAATACGCGGGCGGCGGCGGCCGCTAACGATGGCACGTGCCGTGCAATGGCGAGGTTAATGCGAGTGTTATAGGACCGTCCTGGCACTGTGTTGACTGAAACCGCGACGCTTCGGCTGCGAGACCTGTGCCCGCGGCGATGTCGAGGACGCGCATACCCGGCGCGATGTGAGCCGCGCGAAGTAGGTAGGGTGCGAAGTGTGTCGTGACGCGCGCGAAGGCACCGTCGTAACCGGCCGCAGCTTCATCCCTGTATGTCAGTTCCTCTGCCACTCGGGCGAGTCCATTTGATCGACGCTACAACGACTAGGCTAGGACAATGCCGAAGGCTACTCTTTGGATTTGAATGTCCGTCCTTGGGACGCTCCTTAACCGTTCGGATCGGCGGCAAGTAACGTGAACTTCCCACCCGATCCGGTCCTTTAATGCCGCTCTGGACATACTGAGCGGCTGAAGCGTGCATCGCCTTGATCACGCCATCTTTGGGCATTCACGATACGAACGCGAAACGCCGCATTCGTCACCCACTCCGCGCGTAGCCTACGGCCGGGGCAAGAGGCGCGGTGTTCCGCAACCTCAAAGGACGAACTATCGTTTGCGACCGCGAAGCCATCCGCATGCGTTCCGGTGAACTCGTCGCGTGGTGTAAATTTTCAATGTCCCATTGGCGGCCTACTTACTCCGGCAATCCGGCGTTGCGCAGGCCATCGAGCAGAGGTTTGAGCGCATCTCGGTGAGCATAAGGATTCACAGCGATCAGTTCCCGCGATGAGATGCTGGGTCTAAGTTCGCGAGCCTTCGCCAGCGCATGCGCAGCGAGAGCGGCATGGCCGAGATGGTCATGGGCGGCCGCCAGTGTGAGCCAAGCGGGGTGATCCTTTTTTGGCATGTTGTCCAAGGCCGCTACGACTTCGCCATATCTCCTCAGTTCCAACAAGATTTTGGCGCGAATTACCCAGAACCAGTGTGGTGGAAACGGGGTTCTCTTCAGCGCGTCGTCGATTGAAGCCAGAGCCTCCTCCGGCCGGCCGGCGTATCGCAACCAATTCGCTCGGTCCGCGCGAATTTGCGCATCGGCCGGATTGAGAGCGACGGCGCGGTCGAAATGGACGCCGGCCCGTTTGTATTCGCGGAGCCACACCATGACCATGCCGTTGGCGTGGTGGACCGTCGGATCGTTGCTGTCCAACTCCATGGCTCTTTGTGCGGCAAGTGACGCTTCGTGCAGCGTTCGTGGATCGGTGTCGAACCAGTAGCGGCCGAGGAGAGCGATCGCCAGCCAGGCGTGGGCGTGCGCAAAATCGGGATCGATCGCCGTCGCGCGGGAAAAAAGCGGAACGGCCTCCTTCTCCATGTTGGCGTCGGCCAGCTCCCGGCCCTGCAGGAAAAAGTCATAGGCCGTCCAGCTCGACGTTGGCCGCTTGCGCACCTGAAGAGCAGCAGCGGCCACCATTCGCCCCTCGAGCGTCGTCACGATTGCTGCCACGACTTCGTCCTGCACAGCAAAAATGTCGTGGCATTCGCGATCATACCGCTCCGCCCAGACGTGGTTGCCTGTCCTTGCGTCGATCAACTGTGCAGTAATGCGAATCCGCTCGCCCGCCTTCCGCACACTACCTTCGATGACGTAGTTCGCGCCCAGATCGCGGGCGGCCTGCATTGGGTTGATGCCCATCCTGGCAAGATGGAACGAAGCGTGACGCGCCGCGACGGTAAGATTTCTGAACCGCGACAACTCGGTGGTGATGTCCTCCGTGATGCCGTCCGAAAGGTATTGTTGACTGGGATCGCCGCTCAGATTGTCGAATGGCAAAACGGCAATGGAGGGCCTGGCAGCAGACGTCGTTGCGGCCCGCCCGCCCACTTGACCAGTACTCGTTTCCACACGGTAAACCCGCACCGGTCTGACGATATTCTTGAGCGCCACCTCGCCCATGTCCTCGAAGGCAGCGTTGCCCTTGCCTCGCAATTCCTCATGAACCTTGGCCGAGACGCAGACCCCGCCTGGCTCTGCCAAGGCTTCGAGGCGAGCCGCAACGTTCACACCGTCGCCATAGATGTCCGAGCCCTCACCGATCACGTCGCCCAGATTGATGCCGATACGCAGCAATATGCGGCGGTGCTCGGTGACGGATTGGTTGGCCTCCGCCATTTTGGCCTGTAGTTCGACTGCAGCCTCGACCGCGTTCACCGCGCTGGTGAACTCCATCAGCACGCCGTCGCCCATAAGCTTGACGATCCGCCCGCCGCGATCGCGAACGATCGGCTCCAGGATCGCCTTGCGCCGCTCCTTCAGTGCCGCCAGCGTACCCGCCTCATCCGCCTCCATCATTCGGCTGTAGCCGACCACGTCGGCCACAGCGATGGCGGCAAGACGGCGTCTGACGCGTTCATCAGCCATTAAGTGATCGCCTCACTGGTTGGATCGATGATATTTGCGCCGCACGGAGGAGTCCATCGTGGCCAGCAACGAGAACGGCTACCTGAGTGGAATGATGGTCTCTTACCCCTTTCGGGACATTGAGCCTTCAACAGTCAATGACTGCTTCGGGTCATCAGTGCTGGTGGCCGCGAATGTCGGCTATCGGGCAGAAAAACGGGTTGATGAAGGTCGGCTTGGGGTCAGGTCACGACGATGCCCACACCAACCTGAATGTCCGATCTTGAATATTCGCAGCCCAAAGCTGCCGGTCTGCTCTCGGCCCCATTGCGGTCATTCAAGGGCTTGCTACGGAGTGACCGCTTCTGGCGCGACCTGCTCGTTCTGGCAGATGAGCCGAACAGCAGCGTCGCCGCGTGAGGTTCGCGACATTCGCATCGCGGCCGCTTCAAACGGCTTGATGTCGGCTTATTTGGTGTTGGAGCAAGCTATCGTGCTAAGATCGCTGGTCGGCACCGTGCTACCTCTAAGGCAACGCGGCTGCAAGTGCCGGTTCGTACGCATGAGTATACTGCCAGGCTGACCGCAGAAGACAATGCAAAGATTTTCTTGCCGCAGATTTTCGCAAAAGCAAGGAGACGTTCATGAGCGCAAGTGGCCGATATCTCCGGAGCCTGATGGCATGCATGCTTGCCTGTGTCTTTTGGGTGGATACCGTTTCAGCGCAGTCGAATAACGCCGGCTGTACGTTCAGACTGGTAGCAGGTACGTCCCGACAAATTCTGAGATGCCGGGAAGGCCTTACCATCATTGCGGAAGATGGCGCTCGTTTTGCCCTGGTGGACCGTGATCGAAATGGTAGTGCCGATGCGGTCAGATTACGGCGCAAGGCGCTGTTGCTCGATGCTCCAGCCGGCAGGGTCCGGGGTGGCTTCGCTGTCGTCACCCCGCAGGCGATTGCCGCGGTGCGAGGTACAAAATGGGCAGTCGACGTTGCCAGAGGCAAGACCTCTGTTTTCGTCGTCAAAGGTCGCGTCGCCGTGCAAAGGCCGGCGTCCAATGCTGGTGTAGTCCTCGGGCCGGGCGAAGGCGTCGATGTCGAAGCCGGAACAGGCACACTGACGGTCAAGCGCTGGCCCGCCGCACGTGTTTCGGCTTTGATGGCCCGTTTCGGTCAGTAAGCTAAATGAGCGGGCGAGCGCTTCAGACGCTGATCGCGCTCGTTCTGGCGGGTCTTTGGGGGGCCGGCCTTGGCTTTGCGCACTGGCGCGGCAACATGTGGTCCCTCGATCGCGTCGAAGCAACGATGACGGATCTTCGAACGCTTGTTCGGGGAACCACAAAGCCGCCGGAGCTGATTACCATTATCGCCATAGACGACGAAGCGGTCCGAAACGATGGCCGCTATCCCCTCAGCCGTGCCACGCTTGCCCGGATTGTCGATACGATAGCTCGCTTTGGACCGAAAGCCATTGCGTTCGACCTGCTGCTGGTCGATCCCGGGACAAAAGATGATGATGAGGCGCTCGCGCGTTCGCTGCGTGGGACTTCAAGCGTAATCGCTGCTGCAGCGGTCTACTCGGGAGGTAAACAATCGATTGCAGTCGAGGGCGATGGCCCTCTCGCCCGAGTGCCGAATGCCGAGCGGTTTTTGTGGCCCCTGAAAGCGTTCTCGGATATCGCCGCTGTCGGCGTCGTGAACGTGGTTACCGACTGGACGGGAACGCCTCGGTTCGTCCCGTTGCTGTTTCGGGCCGGAAATCGGACTGAAGCGTCTTTCTCCCTGCGCGTTGCCGCCATGGCGGTGGGAGAGGATCCGGGAATAGCGCCCGACTATCTATCTCTGGGTGGACAGCGGATTCGGACGGACATTGGTCACATACTCCCTCTGACATTCTATGGCCCCCGCGGCACGATCCGCACGATCAGCGCCACGACGGTGCTGGGCGGCCAAGTCGATGGCGGCATTATTCGGGATCGAATTGTTGTGATCGGAGCAACTGCAACCGGCGCCGGCGATGTTTTCCCGACACCGTTTGATCCCGTGCTCCCAGGCGTCGAGGTCATGTCGACGGCCATTGCCCATCTGATGACCGGCGACGGCATAGTGCGAGATCAGTACGTTCGCCTTGCAGATGCCGGCTTTGCGGTGGTGCTGCCGGTGGTTCTTGTGGGGCTGTTGGCATGGCGTCGCAACGCCGTCGGCCTTGCAGCGATCGTCGGCGTGGTTGCGATCTGGTTCGTGGTCAATATGACCGCATTCTCACACCATATCTGGCTGAGCGCGGCGTTGCCGATGGCCGCCGCCGTTCCGCCGGCTATTTTGTTCGGGGCCGCGCAGCTTTGGTTGGGCAGGAACCAGGCCCAGTATTTCGCCACGCAGAGCGAATTGCTTCAACGAGTTCAGGCCCCGGGCTTTGCGGGGTGGCTTGCGGAGCATGGCGACTTTCTCCTGGAACCTGTCCGGAGGGACGCCGCCATCATATTCATTGACCTGTCCGGTTTCACCGGACTGAGCGAAACATTGGGGCCGAACGCCACACGCGAACTTTTGAACACGTTCCATGCGTTGGTGGACGAAGAGGTGACAAGATGCGGTGGCGTTGTCACGAATTTCATGGGTGACGGAGCCATGATCCTGTTCGGTCTACCGGAAGCAGCGACAGATGATGCCTTCAATGCTGCCCGCTGCTGCGCAGCGCTCTCCAGCCGTACCAGCAACTGGCTCGTCTCGCTGCCCGCATCAACTGCATCTAGGCTCGGCTTCAAGATCGGAGCGCATTACGGAACAATCGTTGCGTCGAGACTCGGTGGCAAAGGCCGTCAGCACATCGCGACGACGGGTGATACGGTTAACGTCGCCAGTCGCTTGATGGAGATCGCGGCCGACCAAAATGCCGAAGTCGCAGTGAGCGACGAAATGCTGCAAGTCGCCGGCCGCGACTGCGAGTTGTTCAAATCTGGTGCTCTGAGAGGACCTGTGGAAGCACAGGTCCGCGGGCGTTCAGGCTCGCTCGCAATCCGGCTGTGGCAGAGTTCGCAGACGCTGCAGGATACCAGGCCCCGTGAACAATGATGGTACCGGAATGTCTGAATGGCGCCCGTTTGGCCGCGACACTTCGAATCCTGCCTGAGGCCTCGGCCAGCCCGAACGGGAGATTCTGAAAAAAATCCGCATTGATGGAAGGCAGCTTCGGGTCATGGGCGTGAATTCGGCCGGGTGCGAACGAGCTTCCGCTTAGGGTGGTATCAGGCGCGAACGGCAGGTTTGGAGAAACGCAATGAACGTCGGCAAATGGCGCTCCTAAGCCGTTCGGCCGATCCCCGCCGAATGGCGATCCAGCTGTGTGCGTCAAGTCTGCAAAAATGGCGTGGCATTCAGCGGTGACGTTGGCGTGTCTTTCAACCTCAAAGCGGGCCTGGTCGGCGTGGTCTGTAATCAGGCAGGAACGTAGGTCAACCTGATGACTTCCCCGCCGATTCGCTCGCTGGCCGCAAGGCGGAGCGGTGGCCGAGAGCCGGCGAAGAAGGGCTTGCCGCGACCAAGCACCACGGGGTGAAGGTAGAGGCGGTATTCGTCGATCAGACCCATTTCGGTCAGGCTTTGCGCCAACTCTGGTCCGGAAGCGGAAATCTCTCCTGTTAGCTTGGCCTTTAGCCTGCGTATCACTACCTCGACGTCATCCGCGATAAGCGTGGCATTGGGACCGACCGACTTCAACGAGCGCGATACAACCCATTTCGGCTGGCGCCGCCACGCCGCCGCGAACTCGTGTTGCTCCGTACTCCACTCAGGACGGTCTTCGTCCCAATAGCGCATGGCCTCGTACATGCGGCGACCGTACACACTGCCGGTCAGGTCGCGCACGTGCTCTATCCAGTGACGAAAGAGCGCGGGAGTTGGCGCAGGCAATTCCTGGTGGTCGACATAGCCGTCGAGGGACTGGTTCATTCCGAATACGATCTTCGCCATGCTGCAAAATCTCCCCGTCGTGTCGGGTATACAAGACGAACGACAGCCAAGCGCCCCGACACATGCCCGAAATTTTTTCTTGTGGGGTCGTTACCCGGTTCTTGTCGCAAAATTCCCGAGTTTTGAATCGGTTTCGCGACTGATATTTGCGACGTCGCAAAACCGGATGTTCTGCGACGATCCAGCGAACAGAATGCTTTGCGAAATTTTTACAGCAAGCTAAACCGCGCGAAACGTCTGCGCCGCAGGCGAATATTGCGCTGCAAGATACTTGGGTTCCAATTTGGGTTAGGGGCGGGTCTTCACGACCACCTTTTTTTCAGACGTCGAATGTCCCTACTGCACCGTCAGTTCGGAACGCTCGCCGGCCTTGATGGTCACCGCGCTTTCCTTCGAGCTGTTGTCCGACTTCTCCGAAACGACCGCATACTCGCCGGCCGGCAGCGCCGCCTGATATTTCTCGTCAAAGGCGTAGCCGAGCGATTTGCGGTTGCCATTGATGTCCTTCTTCGCATCGAAAATCTCGATCTTCGAAGCTCCTGGCGCGGTGATCGCCAGCACGCCGGCATTGATGGCGATCTGCAGATCCTGATGCTCACCGGCCTTGACGCTGAACGGCTGCTCGACGACGGCAAGGTCGACCGTCGCCGTCAGCACATAGTCGTCGGGCGGCAGATCGAACTTGCTGTCGGGGCCATAGGCATAAGCCACCTCTTGCCTCGTTCCGTCGAGCTTCTTTTTTGCCTTGAACACCTTGAAGCCAATGCCCGAGCCGTCGGCCTTGTCGCCGCCGGCAATGTAGTAGGCGTTGGCAACGACATGGCCGACGCCGACGATGATATCCTTGTCGACGACCTTGCCGGCAGCGAGCGGGATGGTTTCGGTAACCTCGCCCTGCCCGATCCTGACCGTCACTTTCTGATCGCCGGCCGGCAACACCACCTTGGTGTCGCCATAATAGGTCGCCGGCATTTCAACGCCCGGATAGGCGATCACGACAGCCGCACCATCGGCCACATCCGCTCCCTCGCTTGGCCGCGGATGAATGATGAGCGTGCCGGCATCGAGCACGAACAGGGGCTTGTAGACCTGGCCCGCCTCGACCGTGATCTTCTGTTCGGTCCTGGCCTCGCCATGGCGCGCCACGACTGTGTAATCACCCGGCTCCAAATTGCCTTTATAAGCTCCGTATTCGGTGGCGACGTATTCGCCGCGCGTGCCGTCGGACTTCGCCTGGTGGATCTCCCAGGAATTGCCGTCGGTGAGGGGATCGCCGCCCTCGGCGAGCACCACGGCGGGGATGAAGTTGAACTCCGGTTTTTCCGGCGCGGCGGCCGGCTGCGGCGCCGGCGCTGGTTCGGGCGCCGGTGCAGGTGCGGCGGCGATGGTCTCGACCAGCGCGTCCTGCAGCGCCTTCTCATCCGACGCCTGGATGTATTTGCCGCCGGTGTTGTCGGCGAGGCAAGCAACCTGCCTGCCCTCGTCCGCGGTCAGGCCGAAGCCGACGACGTTTACGGTGAAGTCGACACCGGCAGCCCTCAGTTCCCTGCCGAGCGCGCAGGGGTCGCCTTTGCAGGTCTCGAGCCCGTCGGTGATCAGGATGACGGTGGCCTTGTCCTCGGTGTATTTCAGCGCCTCGGCCGCCTGCCTGACGGCTGATGTCAGCGGCGTCTTGCCGATGAATTTCAGGCTGTCGGCGGCAGTGGAAACAGCACCTGCCGAGCCAGCCTGCGGCGGCACGATGAGCTCGATGTCCTCGCAACTGCCCTTCTCCCGATGGCCATAGGCCATGAAGCCGATTTCCTTGTCGGCGGGGACCGATTGCAGCACCGTTCGCAGCGATTCGCGGGCGATTTCGAGCTTCGGCTTGCCGTCGATCTGCGCCCACATCGAACCGGAGGCGTCGAGAATGATGACGACACGGTCGGCGGCAAGGCCGAGCGTCGTCATCCACAACAGGAGCGCCGCCGCAACGATGCTCCGTGCAAGTCCCGCCATGAAATCTCCCCCGGTCAGTGACCAGTCAGTGGTCACCAGTTCGTCGCAGCCAGTCAGCTTCTGCCAGCCAGTCCATGCCCGCCAGTCCGTGCCGCCGGGGGAAGCTATTTGACGCCGCGTCAGGATACAAGCCCGGGCGCCGGGGCACGTGGCGGGGCTGACTGCGCCAAACCACTCAATATGTCGTGCGCCGCTCTTCGGAAGGCGGCCGGCCAAACTGCAGCCGATAGCTCTGGGCAAAATAGGAGTGCGAGGTGAAGCCGGTGGCGATCGCCACGTCGAGGATCGGCATGTTGGTCTGGCGCAGCAATTCGCGCGCCCGCTCAAGCCTGAGCCGCATGTAATAGCGGCCGGGCGTCACACTGAGGTGGCGCAGGAACAGCCGCTCGACCTGGCGCACCGACAGGCCCGCCGACTTGGCGAGCTGCACCGCCGACAGCGGCTCGTCGAGATGGTCGGCCATCAGTTCGACGATGCGCCGCAGCTTTTCCGATTTGCCGGTCAGGTCGCGCTCAGGGCCGACGCGCTGGCGGTCTCCGGCGGAGCGGATGCGCTCGTGCTGGAACTGGTTGGCGACGCCGTTGGCCAGGCTCGAGCCGAAATCGCCGCGCACGATCTCCAGCATCAGGTCGATCGAGGTGGTGCCGCCGGCGCAGGTGTAACGCTTGCGATCGATCTCGAAGACGTTGCCGGTGCAGTTGATGTCGGGAAACCGTTCGACGAAACCGGCGCGGTTTTCCCAGTGGATGGTGCAGCGATAGCCTTCGAGTTGGCCTGCCTCGGCGAGCAGATAGGAGCCGACCGACAGTGCGCCGAGCGCGTTGCCGCGCCGGCCCCAGCTGCGCAGCGCCGCCAGCACCTTGCTCTTGCCGGGAAACTCGGTCGTCAGCCCGACCGAGACGAAAAGAATATCGACCGGCGGCAGATCGGCGACAGCGTAGTCGATCTTGAGCGGCAGGCCGTTGGAGGCCATGACGGCATCGCCGTCGGCCGACACCGTCGTCCAGCCATAGAAGTCGTGGCCGAGCAGCCGGTTGGCCGACCGGAACGTGTCGATTGCGGCGGCCAGCGAGAACATGGAAAACTTGTCGACCAGCAGGAACCCGAACTGCCGGCCGCCGTGAATGGGATCATTGGCGACCGGCCGCTCTGGGGGAACAGTGAGGTTCGGCAAAGCTTTGGGCTTTCCAGGTTCAGAAAGACGGCCGTTTCAATCCGGCCGCGAGATAGGCGGAAGCTAGCGTGTTGGCCATCAGCATGGCAATGGTCATCGGTCCGACGCCGCCGGGCACCGGCGTGATGGCGCCGGCCGTCTTGGCCGCTTCCGCATAGGCGACGTCACCGACGAGACGGGTCTTGCCTTCGCCCTTTTCTGGCGCCGCGATGCGGTTGATGCCGACGTCGATGACGGTGGCGCCCGGTTTGACCCAGTCACCCCTGACCATTTCAGCTCTGCCGACAGCGGCAACGAGAATGTCGGCGGTGCGCGCCAGTGCAGCCAGGTCCTTGGTGCGGCTGTGCGCGATGGTGACGGTGCAGTTGGCGGCAAGCAGAAGATTGGCCATCGGTTTGCCGACGATGTTGGAGCGGCCGACGACCACCGCATTGAGCCCGGAAAGATCCTTGCCGCGCACACGCTCGATGAGCAGCATCGAGCCGGCCGGCGTGCAAGGCACGAACGCCGTCTCCAGTTCTCCGGTGCCGAGCTTGCCGACATTGATGAAGTGGAAGCCGTCGACATCCTTTTGCGGCGCTATTGCCTGGATGACCTTGCCCGCATCGATATGGCCAGGCAGCGGAAGCTGCACCAGGATGCCGTTGATGCCGGGATCGGCGTTGAGTTCGCCGATGATGGCAAGCAGTTCCAGTTCGGACATCTCGGCCGGCAGCGTGTGCTGGACGGAATGAAAGCCGCATTCCTTGGCGGTGCGGGATTTGGAGGCGACGTAAACCTGGCTCGCCGGATCCTCGCCGACGATGACCACTGCGAGACCGGGCTTGTGCGCGCCCTCTTCCATCAGTTCGATCGTCAGGGCCTTGACGCGCCGAACCACGCCTTCGGCAACGCTTTTTCCGTCAATCAACTCGGCCATCAACCACCCTCAACATCTTTCTGCTTCGGGCGGCATTCTCACGAAAATCCGACCGGGCAATCCCGTCAAAGCGCCGTCTTATGCCGCTAACTCGAAACCGATGGCTTTTATTCTAGTCGGCGCTCAGAAATAGCGCCGCGATCGGCTTTCGGTGAGTTCGCGAACCGCTTCGCGGAATTCGCGCAAGCTGGCTCGGATTTCCTCGATGGAGGCTTGCTGTTCAGCGGCTTTCGAAGCCTGATCTGCCTCGTCCGACGAGGCTCGCGGATACTGCTGCTGCGGATGAGGCACTTGCCCGGCATGGGGCGGAACGGGCGGCTGGTATGCTTTGTCTTCAATGGGTGTCCGGCGCTCTTCTGCCCTGCGGCGCGGCCGCGAATCGGCGGTTTCGCGCAGGCTCGCATAAGCGCCGCGCATGGCGCCGAGGCCGACACCGGAAGCAAGCCCCGCCAGCAGGCCGGCAAGCACCGTCATGGCGCGCGACGGTCCGTTCGGCTCGAGCGGGGCGAAGGCCTTGGAGATCACGTTGATGTTGGCGGTGTTGATGTCCTTCTGCTCGCCGGTCTCCTTGGCGCGGAGAAGATATTGCTCATAGACGGAGCGTTTGGCGGCGGCCTCGCGCTCCAGTTCGCGCAGCGTGACCAGGTCGCTGTTGACGTCGCCGCTGCGGACCTTCAACTGTGCCAGCCGGGAGGCCAGATCCTGTTCGAGCTGCACGGCGCGCCTCAAGTCGACCTGCAGCGACGAGGCGATGCGGCGCAGTTCCCCGGCGATACGCTCGCGCGATCCGGCAAGCTGGGCATTGAGCGCCTGGAGCTCGGGATGGCGCGGGCCGAGCCGGATCGCGGCGCGGTCGGCCTCCTGCTTGAGCGTCGCATATTGCGAGCGCAGCTCGCTCATGGTGTTGGAGTTGATCTCCTCCGGCAAGGTGCCGCTCAGAACCGAATTCACGTCGATCGAGCGCGCCGACGCCGCGCGGGCGTTAAGTTCCAGCGTGCGCGCGCGGGCGATGGCCAGCTGCTGGTTGAGCTTGAGCATCTCGTCGTCGCTGATCAAATGGCCTTGCGCGTCGACGAGGTCGTGCGCGGCCCTGAAATCCTCGACCTTGCGCTCGGCCACTTCCACGCCCTTGCGCAGCTCGTCGAGCCTGCCTGTCAGCTCGTTGGTCGCGCGGCCAGCGGTGTCGGACTGGATCTGACCGAAGGTCTGCAGAAAAACATCCGTCATCGTGTTGGCGATCAGCGCCGACTTCTCGCCATTTTGCGTGGTGGCGCCGACGGAGATGACAAAGGTCTTGCCGCCGCGCTCGACCGAAAGGCTCTCCGCCAGATTGGCGACGGCCAGCGCACGGCGGCGGCCTTCACCGGCAGCCGGCCCGTCATTGCGCGACAGGACCGACCGGATGAACGTCATCATCCCTAGGCCATCGGAATCTTGCCCGTTGAACTCCGGATCATTGACGAGATTGAGCTTGTCCACGACCTTGTTGAGAACGGTGCCGGAGGTGAGCACGCGAACCTGGTTCTCGACGATGGCCAGCGTCGCGTCGGACGCAACCACCGATTGCGTGAGGTCGCGGTCGGTGAGCTTCAGGTCGCGCGGGTCGACGATCAGCTCTGCGGTGGCTTCGTATTTCTTCGGCGTCGACAGCGCGATGGCGACGCCAAGCGTGGCGCCCAGTATCGTCATGGCGACGATCAGCAGCTTCGAGCGGGCAATGCCGCGGACGACCTGCATCGGATCGATCAACGGCTTCCATTCGTGTCTGTCGTCATCCTGACGGGAAGACCGCCGCTCGTCATCTGCATATCCGGGTTCGGGTGCGGCGTATCTAGGCTCGAACGCGGCGTATCGAGGTTCGAACGCGGCGTATCGAGGTTCGAACGCGGCGTACCGAGAATCGGCATTGGAACGCCGGTCCTCGGAAACACCGGCAGCAACCGGCTTCTCCCGCGGCCTGGCTTCCGCATGGTCCGCTTCAACGGGCTCGTCGGTCTCAGGCGGCATCCGGGCGGCCGAGGCCGATGCATCCTCGGCTTGAAACCGGCTTGTTTCATCGTTTGCCGATAACTCCGGAGTCACCCAGCGTTCCGGGGTCGCCGAGGGCTCCGGGTTTGCAGAGAGTTCCGGATCCGCCCGCCCCTCGCGGCGTAAGCGCGCGAGACGATGGCGCGTTGCGGCATCCTCGCGCCATGACGGGTCTGCCCGGTCCCCGATCGCAACCAGCGATGGTTCTTCTTCGCCGCGCAACGCCTGGCCGAGCGCCAGCAAGGAGCGCTCGCGCTTCCAATCTTCACGGTTTTGCCTGTCGACCATTGTCGTGGAGCTTGCCCTTTGCGGCTTGGACGCGCGGTCAGCCATTCGTTAAACCACGCTAAACAAGCATAGGAAACAAAAAGTTAATTTCCCTGCCTTGAAGACAAGGTTTCCCTCATGGGTTGTGCCCTTCCTGAAAGCATCGAAAAGCGCCCAGAACCGCGCGTTAAACTTTCCGGCCTATGCTGTCCCGACACATGACTCAGGCTGGCAACGTCCCGCAAAAACGGCCTCTCGCCCGGATCGGCGCTTTCGTCGCCGAGCGACGGCGGCTGGTTCGCGACTATCTTTCGGCGATCAGCGGCGCGGGCGGGCGGCTGGTGTTTTCGCTCGCCTATTTCATCGCGTTGGCCAACACGCTGTCGATCGCCGAGTTCGGCATGTTTGCCACCGCTTCAGCGGCCGGCGTGATGCTGTCGCGCATCCTGGCCTTCGGCTTCATCTCGGCGCTTTACCGAACCGCCACCATCCGCCCCAATCTGATCGGCACCTTCACGGCCGGCTTCCTGCTGTTTGGCGCGATATCGCTGCCATTGCTGGCGGCCGCCTCCTACGGCGTCTACCTGGTCTTCTTTGCCGGCACCGTGCCGCTATCGGTCTTTGCGGCGATCGTGTTTGCCGAGGCGTTGCTGTGGCGGCCGGTCGAGGTGGCGCTGATCGTCAACAACGGCCTCGGCAAATTCGGCCGCGCCGCCCTGCTGACGATCCTGGCGACGGCCTTGCGGGCGCTCGGCGCCGTGCTGTTCATGTTCGCGGCGCAGCCGACCATAGGAGCCTGGTCCTGGTATTACATCGGCACCAACGCCGCCTCGCTGCTCATCGCCTTCGGATTTTTCTATCCGCGCCAGCGGCTGCGGCTGCGGCTGGCGCTCTATCTGCGGCGGCTCGCCGATTCCATCTACGTGGCCGGCGCAGAGGTGCTGTTCTACCTGCAGATGGAATTCGACAAGCTGCTGGTGCTGGCGATCGGCGGTCCGCACCTCGCCGGCATCTATGCCATCATCATGCGGCTGGTCGACCTGACGGCGATCCCGATCCGCACCTTCTCGATGATGCTGGTGCAGCGCATGATGCGGGCACCGGAACTTTTGTCGCGCCTTTCGGTCAAGAGCGGTATCGAAGGCGGCGTGTTCGCGGTCTCGACGCTGGCGCTGGCGACACTCGGCATCGTGCTGCATTTCTTCCCCAACGCGCTGGGCAGGAATGTTGCGGAGGCCGCCCCTTTGGTGGCGCTGGCGATCTGCGTGCCGGGCCTGCGCAATCTCGTCGAATACCAGGCCGAGCTTCTGTTCGCGCGCGGCCAGACGCTGGTGCGGGCGATCAACCTGGCGCTGCTTGCCGGGCTGAAGGCGGTGCTGCTGACCTATGTGCTGACCCATATCCTGGACACACCCGATCTGGTGCTGTCGCTCAACGTCGTCTTCCTGCTGCTCTATCTCGCCTCGGCGCTGCTCACCTACTCGGCGATGCGCAGGCCGGCGAAGCCGGTCTAGGTCGACCAGCTGGCTGCCGTCGATGCCGAGATGGGATGGACACTTCGATTCGTTGGCAGTAGTCGCTGGCGATGGGACGCCACAAATGATCACGCGTGGTTTACAGGTGAAGGCCGTTATAGCAATCAAGCTCCAAAATGGGGGGAGTTCTACGAAGTGATCGGCGACGGCGGGGCAGTCGACGAGCCCGATTGGGGGGTTCTGTCGTCGGACAGTCCGACATCACGGCATTTCTTGTTCTATTTTCGAGATGAGACCATCGAAATTGTGGTCGTTCACTCGAAAAATGCCGGGTGTCGGGTAGCGGCGAGCCTTGCCGCCGCTTCTCCAGAGCAACATTCGCACCACGATTGCTACCGGTTTGTTGCGGCCGTTTATCGTTCAGCCCGCGTCAGTTAGGCATCGCGCAGCAGTGTGCTATCGAGCAGATGACCCGGGCCAATAGAGTGATGAGATGCGTCTGAGGAATTGCCACAACTTCCATGACTTCCGCAGCATGGCCAGCCAGCGCCTTCCCCGACCGATCTTCAACTACATTGACGGTGCGGCCGATGACGAAGTCACTTATCGACGCAACAGGGCTGCCTTCGATGACTGCGACTTGGTACCGAATGTCCTGCGCGGCGTGACCAACGTGGACATGTCGGTGACCGTTATGGGCCAGAAGCTAGCGATGCCGGTCTACTGCTCGCCAACGGCGCTTCAGCGCCTGTTCCACCATCAGGGCGAACGTGCGGTGGCGGCAGCAGCGGCGAAATATGGCACGATGTTCGGCGTCTCCTCGCTCGGCACCGTCAGCCTCGAAGAGGCGCGCCAGATCAGCAATGGGCCGCAAGTCTACCAGTTCTACTTCCACAAGGACCGCGGATTGAACCGTGAGATGATGGCCCGGGCCAAGCAGGCGGGAGTAGAGGTGATGATGCTGACGGTGGACAGCATCACCGGCGGCAACCGCGAGCGTGACAAGCGAACGGGGTTCGCTATTTCCTTCAAGCTCAACCTCGCTGGCATCGCGCAGTTCGCGGTCAAACCATCATGGGCGATCAACTACTATATGCATGAGCGGTTCCGGCTGCCACAGCTCGATGGCCATGTCGACATGGGCGGCGGCGCGATGTCGATCAGCCGCTACTTCACGGAGATGTTGGACCCCTCCATGTCGTGGGGCGACGTTGCCGAGATGGTGCAGCACTGGGGCGGACAGTTCTGCCTGAAAGGCATCATGTCGGTCGAGGATGCCAGGCGTGCGGTCGAGATTGGTTGCACCGGAATTGTCCTCTCCAATCACGGCGGTCGCCAACTCGACGGCTCGCGTAGCGCGTGCGACCAGCTTGCCGAGATCGTCGATGCGGTGGGAGACAGAATCGATGTGATGATGGATGGTGGCGTGCAGCGCGGCACCCACGTGCTCAAGGCCCTGTCGCTGGGCGCAAAGGCCGTCGGATTGGGCCGCTACTACCTTTTCCCACTGGCGGCCGCCGGGCAGGCCGGCGTCGAACGCGCGCTGGAATTGATGCACATCGAGATTGAGCGGGGCATGAAGCTGATGGGCTGCACCTCGGTCAACGAGCTCACGCGACGGAACCTGCGCTTCCGTCAGTAACAGGCGACTTCCCACCCTTTCATCACCTCCTACCGGGGTAAATGGGAAGGTCGGGGGCCTAAGCCCGGTCGTTAAAGGGCGATGAGTTTTGATCCTCGGACTAATCCAGCCCGATCAAGCGACGTATGCGGCCGACGTCGGTGCCGATGAACGACTGCATGCCGATGGCCACCTGTTGCGGCGCCATGGCGGCGACGAAACGGCGGAACTCGTCATCCGACAGCGCCTCGCCCGTCCAGTGGACGCGGCAGAACTCCTCCGAGCCATGGAAATGGCCGGCGCCGGCGAGCACGTCGTCGACATAGCGGCCGTAGATCATGCATTCGGAGAATTTGCGCGCCGCACCGACGACTTCGACCCAGTTGCGGCCATGGATCGTCTCGATCCGCGCGCACAGCGCCGTCACGGTTTCGCGGCGCCAGGCAATCAGCGTCGAAATGTAGTCGTGGGTCGAAACCTCCGATGGCTCGATGCCAAGCGCCGAACCGGCATTGCGCGACCAGATGCGATGCTCCTCATGACCGTCACCAGACAGCACGCCGTCGCGGCGGAACAGCCGCACCTTGCCATCGCGCCAGAAGGCGCTGTAGTCGAAAGGTTTTAGGAACGCCACGTCGGAATCGCAGAAGACCAGCACGTCTTCGCCGGCATGCGCCGATATCGCGATGCGGCGAAGCTGCTGCACATGCCAGCCGCGCAGCGGCTTGGTCTTCAGGCTGAGCCAGATGCGTCGGCGGAACAGGCTGAGCGGATCGTCGAAGGCATGCAGCCAGCGCGGCAACAGGTCCCGCTCGTCGACGATGGTGCGGCGATTGTTCTCCAACTGACGAAACAGCGCCACGTCACGATGCTCGACAAGAATATAGTGGTGCGCCACGCCGGAAACGTAGCGGTCGATTGTGTCGCACAGCAGGCGGCAGCGCTCCAAATCCGGCGCATAGCTTGCCGTCACGACCGCCGCCGTCGGCGCCCGGGGAAGGAAATCAGCCTCGGGATCAGGGCTCGGCACGAACCGGTTGTTCAATGATCTGCTCCGGGGCCCGCTCCGGGGCCTGCTCTGGGGCGAGTTTTGGCAGGAGCGGGCCTGCGCAAGAATTTCTGGCCGATGACGCGCCACAGGAACAGGGGATTGCCGACCACATAGCGGCGCCAGAGACGGCCCGGTTCGATCCACAACCGAAACAGCCATTCGAGCCTGAGCCGGCGCATCCACAGCGGCGCCCGCGGCACCGTGCCGCTCAGGAAATCGAGCAGCGCGCCGACGGCGATCGGCAGCGTGCAGTGGCGCGCGTCGATGTGACGCGCGATCCATAATTCCTGGCGTGGCACGCCCATGGCGACAAGCAGCACGTCCGGCCGCAATCTGGCGATGCGATCGACGATTGCCGGCTCCTCGGCGGGAGAGAAATAACCGTCATGGATGACGACGAACCGGTGCTGCAACGCGAGCGCTGCCAGCTTCTTCGACGCCGCCTCGGCGTTGACACGGGTCGCGCCGAGCAGCCCCACGGTCAGCGGCCTGGCGGACGCCTGCAGGAAGGCAGGGATGAAATCGGTGCCGTTGAGATTGTCCGGAAACGATGCTCCGTAAAGCAGTTTCGCCGCCAGATCGACGCCGACGCCGTCCGGCAGGATGAGAAAATTGTCGAGCGCCTCGGCAACGACCGGGTCCGTATAGGCGACATTGGCGTTGTGCGCGTTGAGAAAGGTGACCTTGGTGAAGCGCCGCTCTGCAATCAACCGGGTCAGGTGCGCGACCGCATCGTCCCAGCGGATGGCAAGGACCGGGATGCCCAGGATCGATTTCAAGCTGTCGGCCCCGAAAACGGCGCGGGCGTTGTGCACATTCATGCAAACATCTCCTGGCCGACACGCCCGAGCTTTTCCAGGCCGAGCCTGATTGCGGCATCGAGCGCCTTCAGCTGCCGGCGGTGGAAAGCGCTGCCGTCGACGTCCCCGACATCAGCCACTGCTGCTTCAAGGGCGCCGGCGAAGGCGACCGGATCATCGGTCACCACGCAATTGACCGGGCGATGGTCGATGCCGCGCAGCGAATGGCTGGTGGCGACGGAAGGCAGGCCGAGCTCGAAGGTTTCGATGGTCTTGAGCTGCACGCCGCTGCCGGAGGTGCTGATCAGCGGGATGACGGCGGCGCTGCGCACGAAAGCCTGCGCGTCCGGCACGCGGCCGACGAATTCGACGCCGGGATGCGCGGACGCGAGGCCGGACGGCATGCCGCCGGCAATCCTGACCCGGAAATCGGGCCTGAGATGCGGCACTACCTTTTCCAGGAACCAGTCGAGGCCGATGCGGTTCGGCTGCCAGGTCCAGGTGCCGATCAGCGCCGCGTCGCAGTCGATGCGGCGCGGGGTTTTTTGCACCGGCGGCTCGGCGCAGGTCACCAGCGGCAGCACCGCCGAACGGTCGTCGGAGGCGACGCCGAGCGCTGAGCGATCTTCCTCGGCCAGCGTGAAGACGAAGCGTGCCCGGCGGCAGAGCCGTTCTTCCACAGTCTTGAGCAGCCTTGCCTCACGGCGAAACAGCAGGCGCTGGAAAAGGCCGCGGGCGGCAGCGGCGTTCTCACGCGCCGAACGATGCTCGACATTGTGGGCGACGAAGATCGACGGCCGGTCGCCGAAAAGCCTTTCGAAGGCGCCGGCGAACTGCACGGAATTCAAGACGTAGCCGTCGAAAGGGCCGGCGCGTTTGACGGCGGCGCGGACCTCGCTGTCGTTGACCACGCGCAGCTTGACCGACGCGAAAGTGAGGTCGGAGAGCATCGCCCTTGCAACCCAGGCGAGCTTTTGCAGCGATGAGGCGGTTTCCGTGCGCACATCGACGGCGCCGAGTACGATGGTGTTTTGCGGATCGCTCGCAGGCTTGCCCGGCCAGGTGAAGCCGATCACCGTGACCCGCGCGCCGGCGCGCCGCAACGCGGCGATGATCGCGGCATTGGCGATCTCGTAGCCCGAGGCAAGGGCCCCGTCGGGCACGATCGATGTGGCGAACAGCAGATGCATCTCACCTTCCAGCGCTGATTGGTTAGCAAGGCGCGGTGAAGCCTTGATTAAGTGAAGCTATCTGGTGGCCCGGCGTTGCCGATTTGCCGGCTTGTCCGCGAAGGTGATTAACGAAACGTTATCACCGCGATGCTATCGAGAGCCAAACTCACCATCCCGGGCTGGACACGGATGATCCCTTTGCCATCGGACGGATCGGTATCGATCGCAGGGCGGTCGCCGGGACTTGTCGCCGCTGCTGTCGAGGCGGTCGTTACGCTGCCGACCTTCAAACGGCCCGAGCAACTGCTGGCGACGCTGGCATCGCTCAAGGCCCAGGAAACCGGCAGACGTTTCGCAATCATCGTCATCGAGAACGAAGCCGAGGCGCGCGCCGGCGCCAGGGCGGCGCTGCCGCTGTTCGAGGGCGGCGACATCCCGGGCATGGTGATCGTCGCGCATGAGCGCGGCAATTGCAGCGCCTACAATGCCGGCTGGCAGACGGCTATCCTCCACTTTCCTGACTTCAGCCACCTGCTGGTCATCGACGACGACGAGATCGCCGATCCGCAGTGGCTCGAGCGCATGTGCCATGCGGCCGAGACGCTCGGTGCCGATATTGTCGGTGGCCCGCAAATGCCTGTGTTTGCCGACGCGGCCCATGCCAGTTGGGCCGAGCACCCGGTCTTTGCGCCACCTTATCGGCAGACCGGGCGGGTGCCCGCGCTGTATTCCTCCGGCAATTTGCTGGTCGGCCGCAACGTGCTCACCGCCATGGGGCCGCCCTTCCTCGACCTGAAATTCAACTTCATGGGCGGCGGCGATTCCGATTTCCTGAGCCGGGCGGCACAAACAGGTTTTGTGCTTGGCTGGTGCGCCGAAGCGCAAGTGCATGAAACAGTTCCGGCCCGGCGCATCGAGGCCGACTGGATCCGTGCCCGCAGCCTGCGCAACGGCGTCATCTCGACACTGGTCGAGAAGAAGAAGCGGGCCGGCACGCCGTTCGCCGGCACCAGGGTTTTCTTGAAGAGCCTGGCGCTGCTTGCCGTCTCGCCGTTTCGCGGCGCGGCCAGGCTGGCGCGGACGCGGTCGTTGGCGACGGCCTTATACCCAATCCATGTCGCTGTCGGCCGCGTGCTTGCCGAATTCGGATACGCCAATGAGCAATACCGGCAGCCTGAGAAGAACTGAACGCGCGCCGCTCAGCGCGGCCTTCACACGCGACGGTGTCGCGACTGCGGTCGCCGCGCTGCTGTTCACCGTCATCCTGGTGTCGTTCCGTCCGTTCCAGCCGGCCGGCGCCGCAACGACCGGCGATGGCGGCGACATCGTCAACCAGCTCGGCTTCGGCTCGCTTGGCGCGATCTCGGTCTTCTCGCTTATGGCTTTTGCCGACCCGCGCGTGGTGCGCTCGCTGCTCAGCCCGTCCTGGCTGCTGATGCTGGCTTTCCTGATGTTCTCGGTGGTGATGGCAACCGATCCGCCGTCGGCCATGCGCGCCGCCTTCTTCACGCTGATCGGCATTTTGACGATGGTGACGATCCTAGCGCTTCCGCGCGACGCCGAAGCTTTCTCGAAAGTCATCATCTTCACCATCGTCGTCGTCATGGGCCTGTCCTATATCGGGCTCATCGTCTTTCCAAACGAGGCGCTGCACACCGCCGCGTCGCTGGAGCCGGAACATGTCGGCCTGTGGCGCGGCGTGTTCACCCACAAGAACATCGCTGGGCCCGTCATGGCCTGCTTCAGCTTCGCCGGGCTGTACCTCTACCGGCGCGGACAGCGGCTCTGGGGCGCATCGATCTTTTGCGCAGCGATGATCTTCATGCTGCACACCGGTTCCAAGACGACGGCCGGACTGGTGCCGTTTTCGATCCTGATCGTCGTGCTGCCAAGCCTGATCGGCATGCGGCTTGGCACGCCGATCCTGTTCGCGCTGGCCATCATCGCCGCAGCGATCGGCACGCTGGGCATCGTCTTCCTGCCGCCGGTGAAGCATCTGGCGGCACTCTATTTCCCCGACCTGACCTACACTGGGCGCACGACTCTTTGGGAGTTCGCCGGCGAGATGCTGGCGAAGCGGCCGTGGACCGGCTATGGCTTCGAGAGCTTCTGGGGCACGCCGCTGCTGTTGAACCAGGACCAGCCATTCGACCGCGCCTGGGACATCAGAACCATCGTGCACGGCCATAACGGCTATCTCGACATCGCGGTGCTGATGGGCATCCCGGCTTTGTGCGTGGCGGTCTACACGTTCCTTGTCGCGCCGCTGCGCGATTACATGCGCATTCCCTTGCGCAAGGAGAACATCTATCTGGGCGACTTCTTCATGATGGTGGTGCTGTTCGCAGCGCTGAACGCCTTCCTTGAAAGCTTCTTCTTCCATCGCGCCGACCCGGTCTGGCTGTTCTTCGTGTTCGGCATGTTCGGACTGAGGCAAGTGTCGCTGCGGCCGATGGCGGTTCGTGGTCCGTCCTGATCCTCCGTCCCAACAGGGCTTCCCCGCCCCGCCACGAACGTCTATGGGAAGCCATCTTTTGGTTTGAGCATCGGATTTTTGCCAAAACCGGTACCCACTTTTGGGTCCGATGCTCTGCGGAGGCTCCAATGACGATCAAGCTTGTCCTCGCCGGTTGCGGCAATATGGGCTACGCCATGCTTTCCGGCTGGCTGAAATCGGGCAAGCTCGCCGCGGCGGCGGTTTTCGTGGTCGAGCCCAATGCCGATTTGCGCAAGCGCGCCGAAGCGCTGGGCTGCAGTGCTGCCGCGGATGCCGGCGGCATTCCGGCAGACGCGGTGCCGGCCCTCGCCGTCATTGCGGTGAAGCCGCAAGTGATCCGCGACGTGACCGCCGCCTACAAGCGCTTCAATGATGGCCGCACCACCTTCCTCAGCATCGCCGCCGGAACGCCGGTCGCCACTTTCGAGGCCATTCTGGGCGATCGCGCGCCGGTCGTGCGCTGCATGCCCAACACGCCGGCGGCGATCGGCAAGGGCATGATGGTGGTGTTTTCCAACCGGCTGGTCTCCATCGATACGAATCGTTTCGTTGCTGATCTGCTTTCGGCGAGCGGTGAAGTGACCGATATCGACGACGAGGGCCTGATGGACGCGGTGACGGCGGTGTCAGGGTCTGGCCCGGCCTATGTCTTCCATTTCATCGAAGCACTGGCGGTGGCTGCCGAGACGGCCGGGTTGCCAGCCAAAACCGCCAGGCTGCTGGCCGTGCAGACGGTCTATGGCGCCGCCTCGCTCGCCGCCGAAAGCGGCGAAGATCCGGGCGTGTTGCGCCAGCAGGTGACCAGCCCCAACGGCACAACGGCCGCCGCGCTTGCCGTGCTGATGGGCGAGGACCGGCTGACAAAACTGCTCACCGAAGCGGTGGAGGCGGCGCGGCTGCGGTCGATCGAGTTGGGGAAGTAGCGGCGGCTTTGCGAGTCAGGCGTTGATATTCAGCCGGCGGTCGATCGACCGGGTGAGCTGCTGCCTGCTGTTCAGTGCAGCAGCGCTCGAAGGTCACAGAATCTCCGTATTCAAACGCTGCGATGCTCAGAGGTAACCGCATGGATCCTAGGATCATGCCGTTACAGTGGCCCAGAAGTGCAGCGATCCAGTGGTCAGATCGAGCCGCATCGCCGTTTCGATATGGTCGTTCCATTCGCCGGCATCAGGGATGTCCCCACAACTCGTTGATCTCATCCTTGATCACAGGCCGGCCGTTCTTGCCCGCTCTGGCTTTGAGATCGTGGGCAATGGCTGCGAGTCGTTTGGCCAGAGGAATGCGTCCACTTTCCCGCTTCAATTCGGATTCACGCGTCTCGATCATTATCCTAATCCGTACAGCATCTCGTCCTGCAGCCGGCGCAAGGCGAACAGCCTGGTGGTCGGGTCGGGCGCGGCATTGGCTGATGTCAGCAGCTCGCCCTTGCTGACCGGCCTCAGCGCCCTGCCGCCTTCGAGCAGGCCGACCGGCACGGCGCGGTTGGCGCGGGCCTCCTCGACAGTCATCGTCCAGGAGCGGTAGCAGGTCTCGCCGATGGCGTCGAATTTCTCTCCCGCCGCCAGATCGCGCTTGGCCACGGCGCAGACCTCGGCAACTGGCCTCGGCAGCGGCACCATGTCCGGCTTGCCATAGAGCGCGATGCGCGCGGCGGTGAGCGGCACTTCCAGCGAGGTCAGATGATAGGGCCGGAAGAAGCTGTAATAGGGTCCATGGCCGATATGCAGATCGTCCATGCGCTCGATGATGCGCGGATGCGTCGCCTCGACGATGACGAACACGCCGGGCGCCACGCCTTTGCCGATGGTGTAGTCGACGACGCCCTTCCTCGACAGGATGCCGCCGTCGGCGCGCGGGATGAGCACCTTGGCCAATTCATCGCGGTCGGCCTTGGGACCGTGCATGCCGGCAATGTCGGGCACCAGCCCGGTGGCGTTGGCGATGGCGCACATCTCGACCATGGTCTTCGAGCCGTCGACGAACTCGACCAGCATGCGCGGGTTCATGTTGCGGCGCAGCGCTTCCGCGCGATAGTCGTCGGGCACGGCGTCGTGGTTGAGCGGGTTGTTCTTGCCCTTACCGGCCGAGACGATGGTGTAGCCGAGTGCTGCGGCGAACTCGATCAGTTCCATGCAGCTTGACGGCTCGTCGCCGGCGCCGACCGAATAGACGACGCCGAGCCGGTCGGCCTGCTGCTTCAGATAGCAGCCGATGGTGACGTCGGCCTCGACGTTCATCATCACCAGATGCTTGCCGTGCTCCATCGCCATCAGGTCGAAATCGGCGGCGACGCCGGGCTTGCCGGTGGCGTCGATGACGACGTCGATGAGCGGATTGGTGACCAGCATCTCGTTCGAGGTGATGGCGATTTTTCCGCTCTCGATCGCCTCGCTGACTTTCGACGGCGTATCGGCCTCCCGTGCCCTCGCCTCGTCGCCATAGGCGATGCGGACGGCATCACGCGCCGTGTGCGGGCGGCGGGTCGAGACGGCGCACACCGAAATGCCCTGCATCAGCATGCCTTGCGTCACCAGGTCGGTGCCCATCTCGCCGGAGCCGATGACGCCGATGCGCACCGGACGGCCTTCCGCGGCGCGCTTGGCGAGATCGCTGGCAAGCCCGGTCAGGGCGACATTGGTCATGCGCAAGTCCACTGCTTTTGATTTGAGGGGGGAATAGCAGGGAACGGTAACCTTTTGCCAACGAAACCGGCAGCCGTCGGCAATTTGTTGCGCATGACCCCGGGAAAAGGAAGAAGCTGGCTCAGTGTCGGCGGATGGCGAGGAGCGCAGCTAACAAATCGAGTGAAAATCTTAGTCATTCCTTTATGCATCGCTGCTTGAATAGGCAAATGGGATGGGGTGGCGATACCTTCAGGCGTTTTTTCAGCTGTCCGCGACGAATCAGCGAGAGCGGCAACGTTGCTATTATTTTTGCCCTGTCTTTGCCGATTGTTGTCGGCGGGGCGGGACTCGGTGTCGAGACTTCCTACTGGTATTACAGCAGCCTGAAGCTACAGGCGGTGGCAGATGCGGCAGCCTATGCTGGCGCTTTGGAAAAAATTTCGGGATCCGACAAGCCAATGATTGTCTCGGCCGCGACACTGTCAGCGATCACGAACGGCTGGGGACCATCGACAGGCACAATCGAGGTCTTCACGCCTCCATCGTCCGGACCGAATGTCGCAAAAAAGGCTGTTGAAGTAGTCGTCCATCAGACGCTCGATCGATTTTTCACATCGATCTTCAGTCAAAGCGCGGTCGGCGCACAGGCAAGGGCAGTGGCTCTTATCACGGACGCGTCAAAAGCCTGCGTTCTGGCGCTCAATCCTTCCGCTTCGAGAGCGGCGCTATTTTCCGGCAGTTCGAATCTCAAGCTGACCGGCTGCTCCGTCATGTCGGATTCAATCGCCGCGGACGCCCTCAAGCTTCAAGGGTCGGCATATCTGGAGGCCGATTGCCTGATATCGGCAGGCGGTGTTTCTTTGAGCAACGTTGTAAAAACCGTTTGCGCGAACCCGCTAACCCAGGCGCTGCCCGCTGCAGATCCTTTTGCCGACTTGCCGGCGCCGCCAGCCACGAATCCTTGTCAAAACGACAATCAGTCGACCTTGCAACCTGGAAGATACTGCAAGGGGCTCAGCTTGAGCGGCAGTGTAACGCTCTCGCCTGGGGTATATGTCGTTGAGGGGGGCGATTTCAAAGCAAGCGCGAACGCAAATATTTCCGGCGACGGAGTCATCATCTATCTGGCCGGCAGCTCCGGCGTCAGCATGAACGGCACGGCCACCGTCAAGCTTAGCGCCCCGACGTCAGGCACCTATTCGGGTGTGCTGTTTTACGGCGACAGAGCAAACCTGGCGGGATCGAACTCGTTTAATGGCACGGCGGATTCGCTTTTGACAGGCGTTCTGTATTTTCCAACGCAGGAGGTTAAATATCTCGGCAATTTCTCGGGCCAAGGTGGTTGCACACAGGTCGTCGCCGATACGATAGAGTGGTCCGGCGCTACAAGCATCAAGCAGGATTGCACGAGCCTCGGAATGCGAGATATTCCGGCCGCGCAATCCGTTCAGCTTGTCGAGTAACCGTCATGGAACGGCGGTCACGTCGGATTTTCCGGAACGATTCGGGTGTTGCTGCGGTGGAGTTTGCCCTGATTGTGCCGATCCTTTGCCTGGTGCTTTTCGGCATCATTGACGGCTGGTCTTTCGTATCAAGCTCGCTGTCGATGCGCGCAAGCGTCAAGACGGCGGCAAATCTTGTGATGGAGGGAGCAACCGACGACGCGGCCACCCAAGCCGTCGCCCTTTCAAGTTGGGAAAACCATCCCGAAGGCGCACAGGTTACACTGGGCCGGAAATACATGTGCGGAAGCACCGTGGTCGATGCATCGAGCCTGTGCAACGGGGGGACGAAAGCTCCCTCGGTCTTCGTGGAAATAAAAGCGACGGCGACCTGGTCCCCGCCCTTCATTTTTGGCGCGTTTTCTCTTTCTCGCGAGATCGGCCATCAAGAGGTGATCCGTGTCCGCTAAGCGGATCGCGAGAGCGTTCAGCCGTGATGCATCAGGCGGGACTGGGCTGGAATTCGCGCTGATCGCACCTTTTCTGATAATGCTTTTGTTCGGTATCTTCGCATTCGGCTGGGCTCTGAATGCCATGTCCAGCGTTCGCTATACGCTGGAAACGTCCTCACGTGCGCTGCATTTGAAGAACTCGCTGACCGAGGCCGAAATAGAGGCCATAGCCACAGAAAAATTGCTGGGTTTGGGATTGAAAGATGTCGATGTGACGATAGCAATCGACCCTCCCAGCGGCGGCTTCCGCATGGCGCATCTCACGGCCAGATATGCTTTCGTGATCGAGTTCCCGTACTTCGACCAATATCCGATCAATTATGCGACAACTGTCACAGTTCCGTTGGTTGGATCGTGAGAGCGTCCAACAGCGCCTCTACGCAACAGGCGGTGGGGTGTCGATCGATTAACACCGCCGCAGGGTCGATGGCGGCGATCGGTGGCGTGAGCGAACGGGTCGTCGTCGCTACAAAGGCACGTTTCTGGACAGGACAGCCATCACCGCGCTAGGCCGGACCAGGCTCGTCACGCTTGCGCAGTCATGCCGTCAGAGCGCCGGCAAGCGGCCGGGCATCGGGCGCGGCATGCGGAGCGGCAACTTGACAAAGGCCCAATCTTTCAAATTGAGTGAAATCACGATCAATAGAGAGTCGGTGCGACAGACATGGGCGAGACAGACATGGCATGGAGCGAAAGAAAGACCGGTTACGGCAAGGACCATTATTTCATTCAAATGGGCCTTGCGCTGCTGGTGCTCGTCTTTCTCATCGCCCTGCCGCTCGCCTTTCTTCCCGAAGACATACGGAAGTTCTACCTCAGCGAGGGCGGTCCCATCGAAGTCTTCTCGGCCGCCGGTTACCTGATCGTCGTGGCGACGCTTGTGCGGGAAATGTCCTATCGGGAGCTGCTCAAGCGCTGGTATCTCGTTGCCATCTCGATCGCGATGTGCCTGCGCGAGCTGGATTTCCATGCGCATTTCACCACCCACAACATCACCAAGACCACCCTCTACATTTCGCCTGACGTTCCGCTGTTGGAAAAGCTGATCGGCGCGACGGTCGTTATCGCCCTCGCCGTTGCCTTCTATTTTCTCCTCAAAGACGGCCTCCGTAGCTTTGTGCACGGGCTTCGCCACGGCGAGGCGACTGCCGTTGCCATTGCCGCCGCTATCGGTTGCGCCGTCCTTTCGAAGGTCATCGACGGGGCGCCGTCAAATCTCACATTTCTCGGCATCCATCTTGCCCGGAACGATACCTCGACAGTGTTCGAGGAAATCCTCGAATTGGGGATTCCGGTCTATCTGGCCATCGCGGCATTCGCGGCCTTCCCGACGCAGGATGGTCTCACAAGAAGAGCCGCGGGGCAGGTCGCGCCAAACAAGCCGGGATCCGTCACCTGATTGCTCTGCACAGAGGATTTGGTTCTTCGACTGAGCCTGAAAGGGACTGTGAGCGGTCGCTGCCGAGCGACCTCCAGCTCCCAATCCTATAGAGGTTTGCGACCTGCCACGGTCTGGTCCGCCGCGGCACTGCCTCTATTTGCTTGAGAAGCAGGCGAGGCAAACATGTGGGATGTGGCGAAAGAGGGCTGGACGCTCCTTAAGGAGAGCATTGTCGGCTTCATCAATGACAATGCCTTGAGCCACGGCGCAGCGATGGCGTTTTATGCCACGACCTCGCTTGCGCCGATCCTGCTCATCGTTGTCGCCATCGCAGGCATGGCCTTCGGAAACGATGCCGCACAACTGGCGCTTTCGGCCCAGCTGGCGGGCCTGATGGGTCCGCAGAGCGCCGAGCTTTTGCAAGCGACAATCGAGAACGCGTCACAAAAAGAGGCGGGAACTCTTGCCAGCATTTTGGGGCTCGTCACGCTGTTGGTTGCCGCATCCGGCGTCTTCGGCGAAATGCAGGTTGCCCTGAACGAGATCTGGAAAGTCAAACCGGTTGGCACATCGATTTCACGGCTCGTCCGGGCGCGCGCTGCCAGCCTGGGTCTCGTCGCGGCGCTTGGCTTTCTGCTGCTGGTATCCCTCGTCGTAAGCGCTGCAATTTCGGCGCTTGGCGATATCATCAACGCATATCTGCCCTTTGGCACCCTCATCCTGAGCGCAATCAACGGGATCGGGTCGTTTGCCATGATCGCCCTGTTGTTTGCGGCAATCTACAAGATACTGCCCGACCGCGCGCTGCAATGGCGCGACGTTGGCTTCGGCGCCGTAGCGACGGCGTTTCTCTTCACGATCGGCAAGTCACTGATCGGCTGGTATATCGGGACCAGCGCCATCGCTTCGTCATACGGGGCAGCCGGTGCACTGCTCGTCGTGCTGCTGTGGGTCTTCTATTCGTCCGAGATCTTTCTGTTGGGCGCCGAATTTACACGAGCCTACTCGGTTCGATATGGCAGCCGGTCCGACCTGGAGGCGACCATTGAAGCAAGTAAATCGCAAACAGAAGCCGGCGACGGCGGCCAGGATCGAAAAGTCTAAAACGAAGTCGTCGGCTAGATTGTTTTCCGCAGTCCGCTCACTGCGTCCCTAAGCCATTTCCAGCATCAACACTGGCGCTGAGACGCCCGGCGCGGCGCCCCGAGGCGAGCATGGCCTTGGGGACATCCGGTCGGAGCGACGCGCGAAGCTCCTTCGCCGCAGCCACCAGCCTGGCGCGGTTGCTTCCATATCTCTTGATCAACTGATGGACTTGCGCTGGGGTGATGCCGTTCTGTCGGGCAAAATGCCTTACCATATAAGCTTCGCTGCCGGAGATCCGATCCCGGTGGCGGGGATAGAGCTTCGCCGCGTCGGCTGTCATGCTTACTCTCCTTTGGTCACGTTTGCTCACGATGTACGATTGGCCAACGCAAAACGGGCGAATTCGTTGCCGCATGCGACACCAATGCAGTTCGCTTTTTCGCCGCAGGCCCGAGCGCCCGGCCAAAGCAATCGGGTCGAAGCACGTATCTGGTTAAGTCCATACGTCGATTTTTCGAGACTCAGCCCTCAGGCACGCGCATGATATGGGCAGGGAGGAAAAGCCATGCGCGAATTGCCAAAGAGCATTGACGCAGACGTTGTAATCGAAATCAGCAGGTTGCTCGACGACCGTGCGAAGTCGGCACCAGTGCCAGTCCACAAGCTTGCCTCGATGATCTCGAATAGTCTCGAGACCGATCTGCCGACAGCTTCCATCGAAGAGTTGATCGTTGAAATGGCCATGACCCGCCAACTTCCGATGCTGTTCGATCTGCCGGGGGCGGATGCAGACAACGTCATATCGATAGCCTTGGCGCGCGCCAGCTGATCCGGCTGAGGGACCTTTCCGGCGAGTGTGATTTCAAGACGCGGATCGTTCCCGTCCTGCTCCAATTCGCCCCGCTGGCTCCGGCCGGCGGCGTGTTTGCCGCGTCGCCAATGACAATCGTCATCGGCAATAATCGTCATGGCGATCCGCTGTTTGGGAACATGTGGTGTCCAGTTGCATTTCCTCTAGACAACAAAGGAGGAATTCATGAACTGGGATCAAATCAAGGGAAAATGGATGCAGTTCAAAGGCCAGGCCAAGGAGCAATGGGGCGACCTTACCGACGATGACCTTGATCGCATCGAGGGCAATCGTGACCAACTCGCAGGACGCATTCAGGAGCGGTATGGAATCGCCAAGGAAGAGGCAGAGCGCCAGGTAGACGACTGGTCCAGAAGCCTCACCTGAGTCTTCAATATCCAGGCTGCGCCGTCGATCGGCGCGCCTTCGTCGTCCTAGCTAGGGCGAAGCAAGGAGCGAAGCGACGCGGCGCAGACCTAGGATCCATGCCGTTACCTCAGAGCGTCACGACGGTGCAGAACCGTTGATGGCGGAGGGAGGCGCCCCCTCTGTCCTGCCGGACATCTCCCCCCTTGGGGGGAAATCGGATGTCGGGACCGCTTTCGCCAATCTCGACGCCGCAAAGAGGGCGCCCACAGTGACATTGCCAATCTCCCCCCTTGTGGGGGAGATGTCCGGCAGGACAGAGGGGCGCTGCCCCGCCAGCATCAAAATACGATCGCCGCGACGCCCCGATGTCACGATCGGCTAGCGCGCCGATTGTCTCTTGGCTTGCACGGCGACGGCGGTGAGGAAAGCCGTTGCGGCAGTATCGCACGCCGCTCGGGACGGGCTATAGGCGAAAAGGATCAGCTCGGCAGCCCTTGTCGTAAGGCCGTGCTTTTTAGCGAAAGCAGTTATTTCGTAAGGCTTGTCGTGGTCTATGGCCAGTTCGTAGTCTTCATTCATTGCTTCCTCCCGTTTGCGACGTTCCTCGCCTTGGCCCCTCCGCGGCGCAAGGATTAACTTCCCCGGTCTTGAGAGAGTCTACCAATTAGAGATTGCAAAAGGCCTGCGGCGCAAGTCCGCTGCTTTTTTCGCGGCCATGCTGCCGACAGAACCAAGAACAGCGGGCCAGCATGGATGATCAATTCGGCGCTAGCCGCGCCGATCTGTTCATCAGTCCGCCTGATACGGCCGTCTTGAGGGGCAGCCCCATTTTGTCCGCTGCACATCAAAAAAGATTATATGATGGCGCTGATATCGCAGGTGGTCGACGCAAGCCAATGCCGATCTTTTCAGTCAAGCACACGACCGTCTATCGCTATACGCAGCCGGTGACATTCGGCGAGCACCGGCTGATGTTCAGGCCGCGCGACAGTTTCGATCAGCGTCTTCTGGATCACGCCCTGTTAGTCGACCCCGAGCCGAAAGAGATTGGCTGGATCCATGACGTTTTCGGAAACTGCGTTGCCGTAATCGATTTCAACGGCTCGGGCGACGAACTGCGTTTCGTGACAGACATTCGGCTCGATCACACGCCGCAGCATGCGCCCGATTTCCGTATCGATGACGCAGCACTCAGCTATCCATTTTCCTATGATCCCGACGAGGCAACCGACCTCAGCCAAACCATCGAGCGCCATCACCTCGATGATGGCGACGAGATCGGCAAATGGGCACGACAGTTCGTGAGCGCCAAAGGGCGCACCGAGACCGGCAAATTGCTGATGACGCTTTGCTACGCCATCCACGAGAGCTTTGTTTATTCGCGTCGAACTGAATCAGGGACGCAACCGCCTCTGATGACCTTGCACCTGCGTCGAGGCACATGCCGAGACTTTGCGCTGTTCATGATGGAAGCGGTTCGTTCGCTCGGTTTTGCCGCCCGGTTTGTGACCGGTTATGTCTATGTGCCGAACCGCGACAGCGGTTCTGTCGTCGGCGGCGGGTCGACGCATGCCTGGTGCCAGGTCTATTTGCCTGGCGCGGGTTGGGTCGAGTTCGATCCCACCAACGGCATTGTCGGCAACCGGGATCTGATCAGGGTGGCTGTGGCCAGGCATCCCGGGCAAGCCATCCCACTTTCGGGAAGCTACTGCGGCAGCGCGTCGAGCTTTCTCGGCATGACGGTGGAGGTCAAGGTGGTGAGGGAAGCCGGCAATCACCAGCATCGATAAAAATCAGCATCTTCCAATATATTCGGAACTGTTCGCGGGAGTTTGCTCGCCGGTGTCTGTCGGGATTTTACGCTTTTCGCAATTCACGCCGTTGCATGACTGTTCCAGCGCGATATTGCACCTTCTATCTCTGCCATCGGCATATCGGGAAGGCGCCAGCCCGCCGCGCCTTTCGGCACGACGGGCTTCAGCGTGGGGTCACGTCAGTCGTAGACCTTCACAATCTTGCGGGTACCTGGATCGACCAGGACAGTTCGGCCATCGATGACGACGTAGCGGTACTGAACGTCCGGCACCTCGTAAAGCTCGACTGTTTCGGGCAAAGCTGTGCCGATGTTGAGTTCGACGCCAGGAAGGCTGAGTGATGCTACCGGTTTCTTTTTCACGTATTCGCGGATCACGGTGTCATGCTCGGGTTGAATAATGACGTCCTGAGCGGCAGCGGCGCTGACACCGACGAGCAGAAGCATGCCTGCCGCAGCCAATGTAAGGTGCTTTCCCATAATAGCCTCCAAGCAACCTTTAGCTGCGGTGCTTGATTGCTACCGCGGCGGGTTGCCTAGTCATCTCAACGATGCGGAGCAATTCTTGTTCCACCGGCGGTGCGCGAACCGGCTGCCACGGCCTATCAACACCGAAGTTTGGCGGCGCTCGCGAACGCCCGCTCAAGGCCTGGTTTTTTCTTGAGGCGGCGCGCTTGGGACCGGACAATCAGGCTGTGGCCATTTTTCACACGCAGAGGGCCTGTCGCCGGCGTCGCCATAACGTTCCACGAGTTTTGCGAAGCCGTAGGCGAAGGCGGTAAGCAGCGCCAGGATAACCACTATGCGAGCGGCCATACGGGACTATAGCAGGCTCCCGCTTAGGATTGACCCCAGCATCAGCTGTGCGAGGCGACTGCGCGAACCCGTAACGCCACTATGCTGCTACCCAAAGGCGTCTAGCTTAGCTAGTTTCCGTCCAGGGGGCCGCATCGAAATCGATCGCAAATCCCGCGTCGATGGCGCTTCGCGCAATGAGATCGCCAATTTGCCAATCCGTGAGTTCGCAAAGTGGAAACATCTTCCTCACGGCGATGCTCACTTCGACTATCGAGACGCTCGGATTGTCGACATGATTGATCAGGTAGCGGACAATCGCTTGCCGAACATCCAATGAATTTGGCTTCTGCAGCGGCGCGGACATTTCCGGCCTACGAATGGAGCCGTGGTTCCAGGCCATCGGCTGTTTTGGCGTCGAAGGCAACGGGCACGCCGTGCACTACGCATGCCGCCGCCAGCATCTCCTCCAACTCGTGGTTGGTGGCCTTGCAAGCCGGCATGAGTGTTCGAATGGCGCGGATCGCCTGCGCGATCGAGAGATACCGAGCCTTGCCTCTGGAAAGGACATAGGCCTCCGCCGCGCCTTCAACCGTGACTGTGTGAAAAGTGTGGCTCATCAACAGTTCCTCCCTGCCAACTATTCGACTTTCGTCTAACATGCTGCGGCCTTCAAGCATATGTCTGATATCGGACAATCAGGCGGAGCGCGTCGCGTTTGACCCTGCCCATGCGACGCGCTTTAGGATGTTGTTTTTATGCATGTCGTTATCGCAAAACCGCTGCACACGCTCGGGTCAGGCCCTGGGTCAGGTCCTGGGACAGTCCCCGAGGGGCATGCTTGTGCGCGACATGCATTAGCCGAAGTGACGTTGCTCCTCGTCGCCATAGGCGCCATGTGTGAGCTTTATCATTCCGGCACGGTCGACGATCGTGATCTCGCCGCGCCTGGCGTGAACCAGCCCCCGATATTCCAGCATTTGCAGGGCGGTGGTAACCCCGGGGCGCCGAGAGCCGAGCATGGTCGCCAGAAATTCATGCGTCAGGTGGATCTTGTTTCCCTCGGTCCGGTCGTGGACCATCAGCAACCAGCGGGCCAGCCGTTCCTCGATCTTGGAATGGCCATTGACCAGTGCCGTCCGCGACGACTGGACAAGGAAGGCGTGGGCATAGGCAAGCAGCGACGCGCGAAGCGACTGGCTCTTTGCCACCTCAGCACGAAGATTCTCAACCGGCAGGCACCAGCCATTGCCTGCGACCTGGATGTAGGTTTCGTTGGGAGAGCTGTCCTGGCCGAGAATGACGGCAACGCCTGTCATGCCATCATAGCCAATGATCCCGACCTCACTCTGCCGCCCCCCAGTCATGGTGGCGACCACCGAAGCGATACCCGCCTCTGGAAAATACACATGCTCGATCGGCTGATACGGCACCTCCAGCTGGGCTTTGAGGTCCAGTTGGACATGATGCATTGACGGCCGCAGCAGCGCGAAATCCTCTGGGGAGAGGGCTTTCAACACACGATTGCAAGGAAGGGACACGGCTCTCTCCCGGACGGGCAAGAGCACGTACCCTCTTACTGTCGGCTGCATCCGCAGCACCGGCGGCCGATATCGAAGCATAGGCTGCAAACACGCGATTGGCAAAACCTTCGCCACCCGCGGCCGAACTTCAAACTGAGACAAGGTGGCGGCGGTCGATCCGGCGCACTCGCGCATCCCCGCGCGCTGGCCCCGCGCAGCTGCGCACAGGGCGGCATAGAAGCCCTTCCAGAAAGCCTTGAAACTGGTGCTGCGAGAGAGGATTGAACTCTGATTTTTTCTAATAGAATCAACTGTTTACGAGCTTTTTGTAACACTGTGACGTTCATCAAATGACCCAGGCATCAGATCGAACGCTGAGCGGCGCGAAGCGACTGGCATGACCCGGAAATGAGAGCCGGTCAGAGAACTCGATCGAGCCGCCGCTGTGATCTCGCCTCTACCAAACAAGTGAGCATCCCCTAATTTATTCATCATGAGACTCCTCTGGTTCTCTCCCTCCGTCTACGTGAAGGCGAAACGTGTCGAGGGAGCCGCTCAGGAACTCGTGGCGTGGGACACAAAGGCTCGAAATGGACGAAGGCGGTCCAATCATGCGTTGACGCGTTCGAGGGCAGAGTGTCCCCCCAAGAGGTCCGTGAAGCCTTTGATGCGGCGGCCAAGGAGGCGACCGTATATCTCTCGCCTGAGTAGGAGGTATCATGGCAACCCTTTGGTTCGTCCCTCCGGTGTTCGTGAAGACTGAAACGGAAGGGGCCAGGCATGGCTGCAACAATGCGAGGGCAGCCCTTGAGCAGCTCAAGACGTGGACCCGGAGAGGACCTCACTGGCACAAGGCGTGGACCCTCTGCCTGTCAGCACTGGAGGGCGATCCGATTGACCCTCACGTGATTCGAAAGGCTTTCGTGGCTGCCGCTAAAGAGGCGGAGATGTATCTCTCGCCTGAGTAGGAGGTATCATGGCCATCCATTGGTTTCACCCTCCCGTCAACATCGAGACCGACCGACCTGGGCTCACCTACGGCTGCAACAATGTCGAGGGAGCCGCTGCTGAATTCATGAAGTGGACCAAGCGGGGACTATGTGGAGGCAGTTAAGGCCTGCATGGCCGTCCATGATGGCGAGCGCACGCCCGACGACGTAAGGAAGGCCTTCGAGGTTGCTGTCAAGGAGGAGGGGCTGCTACGCTCCTCCTCTAATTAGGCTCACTTCCGTGGGCGCTGTTGAACACCGGATGCCGCACAGTGAGCTGCGCTATTTGCGTGCGAGCACGACGTGAGCCTCTTGGGCGAACATCAGCTCCCCTCCAGTTGAATAGATTGCCAGCGAAGAACTTACATCACCCATAATCGCTGCGATGACTGCGTCGCGGTGTCCGGCATCCATTCCGCTGACCAGCCCTGCCTGCGGAGTCGCTGCCAGCTGTAGTCGCACATATTCCTTTGACGAGGGGAATCGGATGTTCTGTGTCGTCGTGTGGATGGTCACCTGACGAAATCCCGCCCCGGCCACCAATCGGTAAAGCTCGTCCGCATCGGCTAGTGAATGCTCGGACCGTTTCGTTGCCGAAGCGCCTGGACCGAGGTGTCGATCCAAGGCGTCCACCAGCGCCTTTGCCGCAGGAGTGCGCTCAATAGCGCTGAAAACGCTTAAGGCCAGTCGGCCGTCAGGCACCAGCACCCGGAACATCTCACGTAGCGCACTCGACCGGTCCGGGAAAAACTGCAGTCCGAGCTGGCAAAGAACCAGATCGAAGGTGGCGTCAGGGAACGGCATTTCGAGCGCGCTTCCCTCGTGCCAGTCGATACGCGGTCCAGCGCCTGTCGGGAGGGATCGAGCAACGGCAAGCATGCCCGTGTTGATGTCGAGGCCGACGACCTGCCCACTTCCCATACGCTCGGCCGCCAAGCGTGCCACCACGCCGGTGCCGCAAGCTACGTCCAGAACCCGCTCACCAGATTGAGGCGCAGCACGATCCACCAGGTCGGCAGCCCACAGGGCTGTGATTGCCGGGACCAGGTAGCGCTCGTAGAGTTCCGCGGCGCTGCCTTGCAGCTGCCACTGCTCCTGCTCGGCCATAGCGTCCCTCCCGCACACGAGCCGCTCGGCAAAAGGCTCGATCGGCGCTTTTAAGCAGTCATCATAAGCGCGTGTCTGTCAAACAAGCAACCGGGCCAACCGCCGGTTGGTAGACGCGACGCAGCCGGCCGCCTAGGATTTTTCCACGATCCGCGAACCGGGCAAATCCCGACCCACCCGCGCTCGGTGACCGCTTGATCGCCCCGTCGCTCTCCTGTGCGGCGGGTTTTTTTGTTTCCTATGGAACACCGGCATAGGCAGGACGTTCGCCTCCTGCAGCATCTTCTGTGCTGCGAGACCGGTGTCCCCTCCCGATCAGCCCGCGTCCCTCCCCTCCGTGGGCGCGGGCAACTTCAGATGGACGCTCTCCCTGATTGGAGTAGTCACGTCATGCCGTCGACCTCGATACACAAAACGGAATCCGGAGCGCAAAGTCCTCTCGGTGTGGTTCGTGGCCAGCGGTAAATGCTACCAGTTTGAGGACGTGCCGCCGGAGACCTTCGCCGAGTTCCAAGCCGCCTTCGCCAACGGCCGCTTCTTCAACGGCCACTTCCGAAATCACTTCGGCTACCGTCCGGTTGGACCCGCGGTCGACTGAGCAGCATCAGCGGACGATCTCTCTTTTGGCAGGGATGCGGCTCATTCGTCGCGGCCGTCCGGCCAGCTTTTGCGAGGGCAAGGTCGGACATCGGAACGAAAGGCGGATTCGCGAATTTCTACTACTAGATAATCGGAATCGTCGCCCATGAGGCTCGCGACCCTCCACCTTGAAACTGCGAGATACGGCGATGTACATCGCGCGGAAAGGCTCGCGCGGTTGAGGCAGCAAATGATCCGGCACATCAAGCGCACTGACGCCTCGGCTCAAAAAGTCGAGCAAGCGCTGGCTAGTTTGGCCGAAGCAAACGCACCCATGGACCGGCTCGCGCGGCATCAGTAGGGCCGCGTTCATGCGTGCCTCCGCATCGGCACGATGTGCGGCGGGTTGTTCGGTTGCTGCATGTGGCGTTCTCACCACATCCGTTTCGTGATGCCTGTCCTTAGCCCCGTGGGGCCGCAGAATTGTAGACATGTGGACACGACCGCACGTCCACATGTCATCATCTATCGGTGTTGGGGGCACCTCAAGCGTCCGCTGTTAGACTGGGCGACACCTTGTAGATTGGAACAACACCCTGGAGATTCGAAACATGGCGCTCAAGCGGATGGACAACGTAGGAATCGTCGTCGAAGACCTCGGAGGGACGATCGATTTTTTTCGCGAACTCGGCCTCGAGCTCGAAGGGCGGGCCACGATCGAAGGAGAATGGGCCGGACGTGTCACTGGACTGGGCGATCAGCGTGTCGAGATTGCCATGATGCGCACACCGGACGGCCACAGCCGGCTCGAGCTCTCCCGCTTCCTCACGCCGCCTGTCGTCGCAGATCACCGGAACGCCCCGGTCAACGCCCTAGGCTACCTCCGTGTCATGTTAGCCGTGGACGACATCGACGAGACGCTTGAAAGGCTCCGCACGCGCGGCGCGCAGCTCGAAGGCGAAGTAGTCCAGCATAAAGCCTCGTATCGGCTCTGCTACATCCGTGGGCCTGAAGGGCTCCTCATCGGACTAGCCCAAGAACTCAGCTGAGCGCAATACGAAGACAAATGGCGAAGAGTGACCAATGCCAGCGAGCGCGTCCGAGGCCGACCCGCCTGTTCGACGTCCATCCCTCCACGGTCGGTGGCGTTCTCGCTAAGCACGATTAGGTCGCCAACCCGGGCTGGGTCGCCCGCGAATGCCGCCGTCAGCAGCCTAAAAGCGTGTCTCGCTGGATATGGAACTTACTTCTCGGACTAGCTTGTTTATTATGGCCCATTGGAATTCAGCCGAGCTGTCGGCTGGAATGATAAACGAGCCGGCCCCCCCGATAACGTGCCGCTCATAATATTCCGCAGTCGTCTCACCATTTTCCACTTCCGCGCCTATCGGGAGACCGTTGATTACGATGGCTTTCTGAAGCGCTCTCTGGCGGCTTTCCTCAAGTGAAGATCCGTCATTGTTTGTTCCGTCGCCTGAGATATCGATGACCCTGCGCAACGTCGGGACAGGAAGTTTGTCAAACGCATCAACAGATACGTCAATGGCGTATGAGATCGACGTTTTCGCACTGTGCGGATCACGGTATTGGCCTTGCGACTTTTTCCGGATTGCTTCCGCGATAACCGACGCATCATTCGCGTCAGAGAGAACGGTCCAATCCAGCCGCGTTTTTAAGGAGCCGCGGCTCGACCATTCGACAAAAGTGACAGCGATCTTGCCGTGCATACCCTGTTTAATCACCTTCAGCACGGTCGATGATTCCAAAGCAGCCGCGTAGCTCTCGCGTTGTAGCGTGGCCTCTATCTGGTTGATGGAGCCGGACATATCGGCCGCAAGGACGATTGCGACATCGACTACGTCGACTCGGTCATCGAGAAGAAGCTTCTCGCGAATCTCACAAGGGCAAAGGTCGTTCGTATAAGAATTGCCCTGAACAGGCTGGTCAGCGATCAGAAGCGTTCTTAACAATCCTGCGCTCAGCACAGTAAAGGATAGGACTTGCATCTCCGACCTATCCTCATAAAATTGTGGGATTTGCTTATGCTGGTCGCAAACTTTAATTAAGTCTCAAACGAACAAAACAAAAGATCAACTTAGAGAGACTTGGCCCCTAAATTGTCACACCCTCTATATTAGCTCTACATAATCTTAAGAGTCAACAAATGCTGGAAGGGCAACCGGAGCGAGTATCCCCTTCCACACATGCATTTATTCGCAACGTGGGCATGCTGCCACGAAACGGCGCCTCGCGCCTTTGCTCGACCGCATTGACGTCCTGGATCTTGGCGGCGGTTAAGGCCTGCATGGCCGTTCGCGTCGGGCAGCGGCGCCCTGAATTCACGATGATGATGCAACCACCGCCATATCTTCGCGTTTAACCGCCTTCACTCCTGGGGAGCGACGAAAGTGACGGCGTTTGTCCCGATTACAATCTACCTGAATCACAGGCCGATGGTGGTCGCGTCGATAGCCGACGCTGCGAAAGCGCTTCAGCAACCATGGCCATTCATGGACAAGCCGTCCCGACTTGAAGCAGTCCGAATGATCGAGGAATGCCTGGCCGGGCATTGCAGTCACCAAGCTGCGTTCGATGCCTTCAAGGCGGCTGCAAGTGAACAGCGCCTTCTTAAGCGAAGGCCTCCAAGCGAAGGCCTCAGGCAATTCGACGGGGTTGCCGAAGATCTGATGTGAGGTGATGCCGCCCGCGCGACCTTAAACCGCTGACAGGCCTCCTGAGTGGACTTGGTCAGCCGCATGGACCACCCGCCAAATCGAGGAATGGCGGGTAGTCCTTTATCAACGCAGGAAGGGACTTAGCTGCGCAGATGTCAATTCGTTCTTCGGTCCAATCTTCAAAGTCCGGCCGGTCCCTAGCTAACGATTATTTCAATCGCCAGGAACGTGATGGAGACTGCGAAGACCGGAGCGAGTAACCAGCGGGCTTCGTGAACACTATTTTCCATCGGGTTCTCCAGTGAACTCGCAGCGAGCAACGACTGTGCGCAACGGCGGTTCCGGGTGTCCCGCCATGGCCGGCCATTACCGCGAAACAGGTCAGACTTAGGTCCCGCCGCGCGTCAGACCAAAGCCCAGCAAAAGGAACATTTGCAACAGCATGAGGTTTGGGGAGCCTGGCGCGCGAAGACGCGTTCAGCGGACCAAAGCTCACATAAAGGAGGCACACTTATGAGAATGCGTCTTTCCACTGCAGCCGCGGGACTCCTGCTGCTGGCAGGTATCGGCGTTGCTGCGGCTCAGGACGTCATCATCGAGCCTGAACAGGAGACGGTCATCAGGGAATACGTGAAAAAGGAGCCGCTCGCATCGGTGAACCTCCCTGGAGTGGAGCTCAATATCGGCTCAACCCTACCCGAGACGGTCGAGCTCCATGAAGTCCCTAACACCAAATACCGCACCGTTGTCGTCGACAATCGGACCGTTGTCGTTGACCCGGGCACACGCAAGATCATCAAAGTCATCGAATGACCTAAGCGACTGCGAGGTCAACCCGCCGTGCCGAAAGGCGCGGCGGGTTTTTGTTTCTGGGGGAACACGATCCGGCGACAATCGTTCGGGTCGGTAACAAAACGCCATACCGTCAGATCGAGGACAACAATGCGGGAAAGGCAAGGCTTAACCGACAAAGAAAAACACGACCGACAGGAGCGCACGTCGGATGCTGCACGGGCATTAACAGACATTGAGCGCGTCGCACGAGATGCAAAGACAGCTCGGCTGCGGGAGCAACGACTGAAAGCCGAGACTGCTCTTCCTGCTGCATCGGCACCGAAACCGAAGAGGAATTCGAAGACCAAGAAGTCGTAGATGGCACGCTGCACCTGCGCCCTACAATCAGCCGCGGTCCTCTCCGCAGGCCGCGTGAATCGACGGCCGATGTGCAAAGGTCGAGCGTGGAATGCTGTGCGATTTGGGGTGCGGGATTTTAGGCGCTTGATTACTACTCAGCGTATCGTCTGCGGCAATGCGATCCAACAGCTTACGGGTGCCAGTATTAGGCGGCGGGCATCGTTTATCCTCTGGCGAAGATCATCGATATCTGCTCGCGCGCGACCCTCATTCAATCGAGCCGCTTCTATTCAAAATTGTCCCATATGGGTAGTATTGTGAATGCTCCTAAGCGTCCGGCGGCTTCAGCCGGCTTTTCAGTAGCCGAGCTTCCCGAAGTAGTGATGCCCGATCGGTGCCGATCAACTTGATCAGCTCGCGCGCTTGAGCTTCAGTTATTCCGGCTTCCTTGGCGAGGAACTGCGCCTGGAAATCCGTCATTCGGTCGCGGTCGGACTTTTCTTCCTCGCCCATGGTGAGCCTTTTGCACTTGGATTGAACCGGAACGCCGGCGGGAGGGTTTTGTTGCGATCAATGGCGCAAACTTTCTAGGCATATTTCGCTTTCTCTGGAACACATGCTTGAGATGAATGTTCGGGAAGTGCAGCAATCTTGTTCCCTCCCAACGATGGGCTGCAGATCGGAGATGCACCGATCGGCCCGCGTCCTTTCCTCGTGGGGCGCGGGCTTTCAATTCACAAACGATAGAGGTTGATGTTCTGGCTCGGCATGATGAAGCACCTGGCCAAGATCGCGCTTGTCGAAGTCCTGCCCGCGGATAGGACAGCGCTCAAGATGCTCCGCCTCGGGCTTGATCGGCCGGTCGTGATCTTTACCCTTGTAGCCGGTGGCCTCGCTGTTTCTCATTTCCGCTCACGCAGCGCCTCGCGGCTTCTGTCAGAGCGGCCCGGTTGTTGCCGTTGCCTTTGATAAGTTGGCGGACTTGGTCTGCCGAGACGCCGTTCTGCTGGGCAAAATACTCGATCTCGTAGTCGTCACCGGCGGATACGCGGTCGCGGAAATCTCGCTCGCTCATGTCATCGCCCATATCGTTCTCCTGTGAGCTTCGAATCAATTGCAACGCCGGCAAACCGATTTCGTTGCCGCGGGCCTGCGGGATTAAGTTCTGTTCACACGGGAGAATGCCAGCACTGCCGGACCTCACTTTGTTTTTCGGAACCGATTCGAAACGGGGATATTGATTCAAATCGAAGCGTCTGGAGTCCAAGTGCATGCTTACCGAGCCTGGCATTGGCCGGCTGTCGTTTATTGAATTCCAAATGCCCACGCTGGTCGAGAAGCCGCCCAAGGGCGATGGATGGATTCACGAAATCAAATACGATGGCTATCGGACCCAGCTGATCATCCAGCGGGGCAAGGCGCAGGCCTTCCGAAGGGGCTTCGACTGGACCGGCCGATACGGCCCGATTGTCGGTGCCGCGGCTGAGCTGAAAGCAAAGCGCGCAATCATCGATGGCGAGGCGACTGTATTAGGCGCTACCGGGCTTCCTGACTTTCAGGCACTACGCCGCGAGCTTGGAAAAGCTGAGTCAACGAAGCTGATCTTCCACGCTTTCGATCTGCTTCACCTCAACGGCAAGAATCTGCGGGACGCTCCGCTGGTGGAGCGCAAGCGCGCCTTGCAACGTCTCTTGGAGGGCGCGCCGCCGGTGCTGGTCTATGTCGATCATTATGAGGGCGACGGCCCGACAGTGTTCGAGCACGCCTGCGAAATGGGCCTGGAGGGGATCGTGTCGAAGCGTGCAGATTCCCGCTACCGCTCCGGCCGGCAGGAGAGTTGGCTCAAGCTCAAATGCATCAAGAGCGACAACTTTCCGATCGTCGCCTTCGTCGAGAAGCTGGGGGCGAAGCCGCGCAGGATTGCCTCGCTTTATCTCGGCCGCCGCGAGGGGAATCGCGTCCACTATGCCGGCAAGGCGCAAAGCGGCTACAGCCTGCGCGATGCACGCGAAGTGCGCGAACGATTGGACCCACTGATTGTGGCGAAATCTCCACTCTCGGAACCGATAGACAAGCCCAAGGCAACTTGGGTGCACCCAGCAGTCGAGGCCGAAATCCAATATAGCGGGATCACCAATGACGGACTGCTGCGTGAGGCGGTGTTCAAGGGGCTGCGCGATGATCTGAGCCCACCAGCCCGCGCGCCGCGTTTAGCCCGTAAGCGGCCGCCGTCCGATGAAAGTTTGGGCGTCCCGCCCGAAAACATTCTGCAATTGCTGCCCGACGCCGTCGTGCCCTCGAAAGAGGATCTGATCGGATATTGGACGAAGGTAGCGAGGAAGGCGCTCGTCCACCTTGGCCGACGCCCGCTCAAGCTGGTTCGCCACTCCCACGGCGTCACGTTCTATCACAAGGGCAGATTGCCCAAAGTTCCGGATGCCGTGCATCAGCTGCGAGTTCAGAAACGCGAAGGTGGCGAAGGTGTGAGGCTGTGGGTCGATGACCTTGATGGGCTTCTTGGCTTGGTGGAAATGGGCGTTGTCGAATTGCACCCATGGAACGCCACCATTGATGATATCGAGCATGCCGACCACCTCGTGATAGATCTGGATCCTGGCGAAGGAGTCGAATGGGAGCTAGTTGCCGGCACGGCTTTGGCGCTCCGCGATATGCTGCGTTCAGCAGGACTCGACAGCTGGCCGAAGGTGACTGGCGGCAAAGGCGTGCATGTGATGGCGCCGCTGAACGCTGCGATCACCCACGATGCGGCCAGGCAGTATGCACGCAGGCTGGCGCAGCAGCTGGTCAACAAGTATCCCGATCGCTACCTGTTGGCGGCTGCGCCGTCCGCCCGCGTAGGGCGGATCTTCCTGGATTATCTCCGAAATGGGCGAGGAAACACGGCGGTCGGTGCGTATTCGCCAAGAGCCGGACCACACTTTCCGATAGCAGCTCCCGTAACCTGGAGCCAGGTCGAAAAGGGAATTCTGCCAGACGCGTTCACGCTGCAAAGCCCATTTCGACCGACGCCGCAGACAAGCCTGCGGAAAGCGGGTCGCGCTCGTGCCAATTTTTCAGATCGCCCGACGTGAAGGAAGACCAGAGACTCTATAATCAGTCGGCGGATCTGGAGATCGTGGCTCGACCAAGGCCAATCTTCCGCACGCGTCAAAGTGGATTGGAATAGGGTCGCAGATTGTCCCCGAAAACCGCTCCTCCGGACCCGAAATGAAGGCAAGTAGATAGTCCTGGTCACCATGTGTAAGAAGGCGCCCGGCATATATCTCGCAGTCGGGTGTGCCGTATAGGAATGGACCGTCCGCCGGTTTCCATGGCCCCAAGGGATGATCGGCAGCAAGATAGTGGATGCCCGCTACCGGCTCTCCCGGATAGTTGCGTTTGAATTCTTCCGACCAACATTGTGAATGTGTGCAGAAGAGGCAGAACCATTTGTCGCCCCGCTGGAAGACTTGGGGGACCTCGATTTCCCCGAAAGATCCGACATAAACCGGAGGCTGAAGCTGCCAATTTACAAGATCGTGCGAATGGGCAACGCCAATTGCACCAGAGGCATTGGTATCCGATGGCATCGGCGATCGGGCCGTGAAATACATCAGCCAGCCAGAGCCCTCGGGGTCACGTATCACCCAAGGATCCCGCAGCGAGCAGTCCTTCCAGCGCCGCGGAACGCAACCCTCGTAATACTCGGCATTCTCACCGGTGCGCTCGAGCGCAAGGCCCTGCCTTCTCCAATGGACTAGATCGGCGCTACTCGCGCGTCCGATTCGTTGTATCTTGCCCTCTTCAGCGCGTGATGTCCCGGTATAGAAGAGGGTCCATGAATTCCTGTCGTTCCGCACAATGCAGCCGGTCCAGATCGTCAGATCATCAAAAGACGGAGTTTTGCTCGGCCGGAAAACCGTTCCCCGATACGTCCATTTGCGCAGGTCAGGACTTGTGGCAAGGCCCCAGGTGACATTCCAGTGTCGCAGTTCGGGATTCCCTAGCGAGCGATCGGCCTGCAGAAAGAAGGCATGCCAGAGTCCCTGATCATCCCGGCAATGCCAGCTGTCCCATATCCATTTTCCTTCGACGGTCAACATTGGATGCCTCTGACGTCGCATTGCCAACCACTGCTGAAAGAAAACCATCAGCGCGCGCTAACGTTCCGCTTCAAGGCTTACGGCCGGGGAGGCAACCCGACTAATCTTGATTCCAAATATCGTGCGAACTTGGTTTCGGACTTGGTTGCCCAACGCGCGGTTCAGGTTGACCTTGTCGGCGGCCTGTCTGCCGGCCTTTAGGCGTCGGTCGCTACGCGGGCCGATGCCCGACACACCAGCCGTATTTCGGGATGGGTTCGAGCTCTTCCAGGCGGTCGTTCAGGCACCGGACCAGGCCGACTTGGAACGATCGGGTCAGGTGCCGACGGCGAAGGGATCCCCGATAGGCGCGCCTCTGCTTGAAGCGCCGGCTTTCGACGTCGCGGTAGCGGGGTCGGTCCACCTTCACGCGGTGGATCGGGACGCAAGTTTAGGTCGTTGCAGACCCGCGTTCAGGACGATCTGGCGATTTTCTAACTACCGTCATAGGACCCAAAAGGGGAGAAACCTAGCAGGCCCGCGCCGAACCAAGGTGTGAGCGTTATGGCGTTCACCTCGATACGCAAACGGAATACGATCCGGAACGCAGAACCCTCTCGGCGTGGTTCGTGGCCAGCGGTAAATGTTACCAGTCTGAGGACGTGCCGCCGGAGACCTTCGCCGCGTTCAAAGCCGCCATTGTGAATGCCGCTACTTCAAGACCACATCCGTCCGGTGTGGTTACGACCGGCGACGGTGCCGGATGACATCGTATGGACCAAGCGCGTCATTCAGGCTGGTGGCGACGCTATGTGGTGGTAGAAGACTCGTCCGACGACCCCGGCAAACGATCGCGAATGGCTTCCTCAGTTCTGTTTGCGGTCGATTCCACAACTTTGCCGACCTTGCCTGCTAGGGTGCCTGCATCTCCACCCGAGCCTTGCCGGTCGGCCTCTTCCTTGACCGTTTCGTAGGCCTCGGCGGCAACTTGCTTTGCTTGCTCCAGGCCCGTTTCGAAAACCTCCTCCGCACTGTCGCGAATTTTGTCGCGGTAGGCGCCAAGTTGCTCGTCCTCTGTGGCTGTGTGGGGCAGCATCACCCCGATGGCAGTGCCCAGCGCAAGGCCGACTGCGGCGATAGCCAGCGGTTCGCGCTCGAAGAGGTCTTGTGCCGATTGGCGCGTCCGAGCCGCTATCTCGCTGGCGCTTGAGCCGAGCTGTCCGGCGGTTTTTGTCATCCTCTCCTTGGCGCCCGTTGCAGCGTTTGCTGCAGCTTCGGCCGCGTCGCTTGCTGCTGATGTAACCGAACCGGCGGTATCGGAGAGCATCGCCCCGATTCCGGACCCTTCGTTGCCCTGGCTGAAATCATCGCCGCGCAAGTTAGAGAAAGCGTCAGGAGCCGTGCCTGTCCGATAGGCGGCGGCAGCTGAGTTGGTTGCCGACGTGCCGTCGCCCAGCATCAGCCAGGCCAGGCCGGCTCCAATCAACGTCAATGGCAACGGGTTGTCCCTGACTTGCGACTTGAAATTGCCAAGCATGGCAGATCCCTCGCCACCGGCGAACATCCCGGTAAATTCGTCGATCAATTGACCCGGTGTCATCTTGCTGCGGATCGAATCGGCGGTGTCTGCTACTTTAGCACGGGCGATGTCGGCATCGCGTTCGAGCTCGGCTGCGGATTTTTCGCTCATCTCATTTGATCCTTGATCACGCGTGCGTCGCGCTTGAGTTGGTCTTGTGTGCGATCAGGCGTTAGCTCGGAAGGAGCCATGCTTTTCGTGCCGGAGCGCAAGAGAATGATCCCCAGTACCGCGACGACGATCCCGACCAGCAGCGAGGACCATCCCGCTCCCAAGCCGGCACTCGCCAGGGCGATTACGAGTGCTTGCAAAAGCACCATCAAGGCCGCGAGTAGGCATATGGCGCCGGCCAGAACCTCGGCGGCGCCTGTGCCGGCCTTGCTGATTTTCTCCGACATTTCGGCCCGCAACAGCCTACTTTCGGTTTGAAGCAGGCTTGTGACCTGCTGTGCCAGATCGCTGACGAGGGTTGCGAGGCCGCGACTTTCCTGATTGTTGTTCATGGGTTCTGCTCCAGGCTTGCGCCTGCCAAATCCCTGTCGTCTCTGGGCTGATTGAAGGGGGGCGGCGTAGTGTCAGGTGCCTCTGCCGATCGCGTAGCGGACTGATCCGAGTTCGAAACCGTTTCTGAACCCCCGTCTGTTTGCGATCGACTCGGTGTCTCGGTCCGAGCAGATGGCGGCGTGCTCTTGATAAACCGCCCCAGCGCCAAGCCTGCCAATACTGAGCCGGCTATCAGCGCCCCTGAGTTTTCGCGGCCGAAAGACCGCATCTCGCCAAGAACATCTTCGAATGGTTTGTCCTTCAACGAAGATGAAAGGCGTTCAAGCGAGCCGGCGGCATCGAGGGTGAACTTCGAAGCGGTCCGTTGATTATTATTCGCCAGATGCTCGCTTGCTGCTCGCAAGGCTCCGCTAAAGGCCTTCAGGTTGGAGCTGATATCGCGCTGTGTTCCCTCGGCTTTGTCGAACAACGCCTGCTTCGCTTCAGCAGCGTAATCGCCCGCCTTCCTGGCGAGTTCGTCGCGAGCGCCGTGTAGCGCCTCTGTCGCGGTCTGCGTTTCCTGCTGGAACCGTTCAGACAGTTCGCTTTTGGCTGTTTCGAAATCGGCCGGCTTACGGCCCTGATCGTCTTCGCGCTGCATGGTATCTCCTAATGGAATCCGAGGAAGGAGAGGATCGCAAGCACGACGACGACAAGGCCGATGAGATAAATGACACTGTTCATGGTGGCAATCTCCTCCATTGCCTAACGAACTTGGCGGGGGCAAACAGGTTCCATCACTTCCAGCTAAATTAGCAGTAAGAATTCGGTGCCATAACCGGCGTCCCTCGCATGGACTTCTAGCGACAGCGCGCCCATGGCGTGGGTCCAAGGGAACATCCAAAAGAACCAGGGCATCAATAGGCCCCTCCTGCCGGGAACCAGCCTCCGCAAGACACGTTGCTGAGTCACCGAACTTCTCAAAAAGGATGCTTGCTATGGCGAAAGAGATACCTCGCGAGGAAGAGCAACGCGGCACAGGAAGGGTCCTCATGTGGGGCGCCGTGATCACCGCTGTGCTTTTTGTTGCCCTACTGGCCACATTTGTCCTCGGGCCACTCTGATCTGATTTGGGGGCAGGATTTTTCGAACTGTTGGCCTACGTATCGCGCGATACTCACCGCCTAACCTCTGGAGCTTGTTCCTGCGGCGGACCCAAAGCTGCCGGCCGGCGCCTACCAGGCAACGCCCACTGCTCACAGAGCACTATTAGCTGACGCTAATGTTGCGCTTCAAGGGGCTTTTGGCCGGGGAGGCAGTGACCTGCGGGACGGGTTGTCGTGGTCACCGCCGGGTATCGACTGCGCTTTGCAGGCGATCGGAACTAACGGTCTGTGGCGGCGTTGCGATGGCAGTAAGACAATGCTGACCAACGGAGACAGACATGACAGACTCCAAGGAACGTCTGGTGCAGTGGCTTCGCGACGCTCACGCCATGGAAGAACAAGCCGAGACCATGTTGAGCGGCCAAATCGAGCGTCTCGAAAACTATCCCGAGATTCGCGACCGGATGAACATGCATCTCGAAGAAACGAGGCAACAGGCAAAACGTCTTGAACAATGCCTCGATCGGATCGGCGACGGCTCTTCGACGCTGAAGGACGCCGGCGGTAAGCTAATCGCCATCGGACAGAACATCAGCGGCATGTTTGCAGGCGACGAGGTGATGAAAGGATCACTGGCTAGCTACACATTCGAACATATGGAAATCGCCAGCTACAAAATGCTCATTGCCGCAGCCGGCGAGGTCGGCGACTCCGAGACCCAAAGAGCATGTAAAGAAAACCTCCGCGAAGAAGAGGCGATGGCAGATTGGCTGGAAAACCAACTCGGCACGGTCACCAGCGAGTTCCTCAGACGCGACGAGCGGGATGCTGACACCGCGAAACGGTGACATGCCTAAAGTCTTGCCATCGCGTTGTAGAAATCCTTCGGGGGCACGAGGCTGATCGACGTCAAACCCGGTAGGGCTTCAGACGCGAAGGGATGGCGGATTGGTTGACGTTCTAAAAGAAACCGCTCCCTCTCGGCGCGATGTTCGAAGCAGAACCTGCGCGAGGCTTGCTAGGCCTCGCGAAAATCCCAGCCGGCATGGTTTGTGCAGCCAGGATGTTCGCACGCATGGCTGATTCCCGGGCGCTATGCCTGTTCTGGCCGTGGGAGCCTGAATCTCGTCGCACCTCACCTTCATCGTATGGGAATGGATACACGTCGATGTCAAGGGACTGCGCTTGTCGATCTTGTGCCAACCAATTCCGTTGAAGGAATCTGCAGCGATCACGAGAGCCTTGCGTGTCAAGGGCTTGAGCGATTTCAAGGGGATAAACTGGTGCTGCGAGAGAGGATTGAACTCTCGACCTCTCCCTTACCAAGGGAGTGCTCTACCACTGAGCTACCGCAGCCGCTGATGGCGGGGCTTCTGCCATATCGAACCGGCAAGCGCAAGGCCAAGTGCAAGCCATCTGTGAAAGCCCGCTCCGACGGCTTTTGCGGACATGGCAGCGCCACAATGTTGGCTATCCCTGAATAGCGGGCCAGCCGGGACGGAACCATGAACGACAAGGCAATTCCATCTGACAAGGAGGGTCCACCCGACAAGGAGGGCCCATCTGACAAGGGCGGGCCGTCGACAAAAGCTGACCGCAAGACCCGGCTCGCCGAGCAATTGCGCGCCAATCTGCAGAAGCGCAAGGCGCAGTCGCGCTCGCGACGCACTGGCGGGGCCGACAAGCGGCCGGACGGGCTCGAAAGGCAAAAGGAATGACCTATTATCGACAGCCACGGCGCGGGAATCCTGTTTCTTGAACCAAGCCGGCCAATGGTTTAGACGGGCCGGGGTCTAGACCGGCCACAACAGACTCAACCGATTAAACCGGCCTTTCGGCCGAGGGGACGCTCTTCCATGGATCGCATCAGAATTGTCGGCGGCAACAAGCTTGCCGGAAGCATCCCGATCTCGGGCGCGAAGAACGCCGCGCTGCCGCTGATGATCGCTTCGCTGCTCACCGACGACACGCTGACGCTGGAAAACGTGCCGCATCTGGCCGATGTCGAGCAGTTGATCCGCATCCTCGGCAATCATGGCGTCGACTACTCGGTCAACGGACGCCGCGAAAAGCAGCAGGAGGGCTATTCGCGCACCGTCACTTTCTCCGCCCGCAACATCGTCGATACAACGGCCCCCTACGAACTGGTGTCGAAGATGCGCGCCTCGTTCTGGGTGATCGGCCCGCTGCTTGCCCGCATGGGCGAGGCCAAGGTGTCGCTGCCCGGCGGCTGCGCCATCGGCACGCGGCCGGTCGATCTTTTCCTGGAAGGCCTCCAGGCGCTGGGCGCCGATATCGACGTCGATACCGGCTATGTCATCGCCAAGACCAGGAACGGCCGTCTTGTCGGCAATCGCTACGTCTTCCCGAAAGTGTCGGTCGGCGCCACCCATGTGCTTGTCATGGCGGCTTCGCTGGCCAAGGGCGAGACGGTGCTCGAAAACGCCGCCCGCGAGCCCGAGATCGTCAACCTCGCCGAATGCCTCAACGCCATGGGCGCCAGGATTTCCGGCGCCGGCACCGCGACCATCACCATCGACGGCGTCGAGGCGCTGTCGGGCGCGCGCGTCCGGGTGATACCCGACCGCATCGAGACCGGCACCTATGCGATGGCCGTCGCCATGACCGGCGGCGACGTCGTGCTCGAAGGCGCGCGGGCGGACCTGCTGCAGACCGCGCTCGACGTGATTTCCCAAACCGGCGCCGAGATCACGCAGACCAATTCCGGCATCCGCGTCAGGCGCAACGGCGCCGGCATCGCGCCGGTCGACGTGACGACAGCGCCCTTCCCGGCGTTCCCGACCGACCTGCAGGCGCAGTTCATGGGCCTGATGACGATGGCCAAGGGAAAGTCGCGCATCACCGAGACGATCTTCGAAAACCGCTTCATGCACGTCCAGGAACTTGCCCGGCTCGGCGCCCACATAACATTGTCCGGCCAGACGGCGATCGTCGACGGCGTGCCGAAGCTGAAGGGCGCCCCGGTGATGGCGACCGATCTTCGCGCTTCGGTGTCGCTGGTCATCGCCGGCCTGGCGGCCGAAGGCGAGACCACGGTCAACCGGGTCTATCATCTCGACCGCGGTTTTGAGCGGCTGGAAGAAAAGCTGTCCGGCTGCGGCGCGGTGATCGAGCGGATTTCGGGGTAGAGGTAGCGGGCCTGAGGTCGGCGCTGCCCCTCATCTGCCTGCCGGCACCTTCTCCCCGTATAGTGACGGAGAGAAGGCCTGTTCCTGCACCGCTGCTGATTGGCGAAATCCATTGCGAAGGCGTTCACTCTCCCCGTCACTATACGGGGAGAGTGCCCGGTCCACCCTCCGCAGCTGCAGCGCAGCTGCTGCGGAGGACGGGCAGGGCGATGAGGGGCAGCGCACACATGAAGCGATTGTGCTGGAATCCGTGGCGCGGTTGCACGGATCGCCAAGACCGCCTAACAGAAAACTGATGTAAACCTTCGCAGGTGCGAACTCCGCATGAACCTTCTCAAGCTTGTCGCGCTCGACGATCAGGATCTGAGCATCGTCTCGGCCCATGTCCAGGACGCCGTGCTCAAGGTCGGCGACCTCGAATACATGCCGGCGGTCAAGCGCTTCGTGATGACGATGAACCGCTTCGTCTGGGAGGCGAAATCGGGGCTGTTCCGCCAGCACAATGAACGGCGGCAAAGCGTGCTGCATTTCGACCGGGTGCTGGGCGCCAAGACCAGCGGCATTGCCCGCGACAAGCCGGACGAGGTGCTGTCGCTGCTGGCGATCAGCTTCGTGGCGCTCGACAAGCCGGCCGGCATTGTCGAGCTGATCTTTTCAGGCGGCGGCGCCATCATGCTCGATGTCGAGTGCATCGAGGCGCGGCTGGCTGACACTGGCGGCGCCTGGGAAGCGACGTCGCGCCCCTTCCACAGAGCCTGAGCACACAAGATGGCCATCACGCTTCGTCTGTCCGATGCCGATTTCGAGCCGCGGTTTGCCGCGTTCCTTTTGACCAAGCGCGAGGTCTCGGAGGACGTCGACGCGGTGGTGCGCGCGATCATCGCGCGGGTCCGCGCCGAGGGCGACGCGGCGCTCATCGACTACACGCAGAAATTCGAAAAGGCCGACCTGAAAGGCCTCGGCATTGCCGTGTCGAAAGACGACATCGCCAAGGCCTACGATGCAGCCGACCCGCAGACGATCGAGGCGCTCAAATTCGCCCGTGACCGCATCCGTTCGCATCACGAGCGGCAGCGGCCGAACGACGACCGCTATACCGACGCTGCCGGCGTCGAGCTCGGCTCGCGCTGGACCGCGATCGAGGCGGTCGGGCTCTACGTACCGGGCGGAACGGCGAGCTATCCAAGCTCGGTGCTGATGGGCGCCGTGCCGGCCAAGGTCGCCGGCGTCGAGCGCATCGTCATGGCGGTGCCGGCGCCCGGCGGCGTCATCAATCCGCTGGTGCTGGTGGCGGCGGACCTGACCGGCATAACCGAGATCTACCGCGTCGGCGGCGCGCAGGCGATCGCAGCGCTTGCCTACGGCACCGAAACGATAAAGCCGGTCGCCAAGATCGTCGGCCCCGGCAATGCCTATGTCGCGGCGGCCAAGCGCCAGGTGTTCGGCACGGTCGGCATCGACATGATCGCCGGGCCATCGGAAGTGCTTGTCGTGGCCGACGGCAGCAACGATTCGGACTGGATCGCCGCCGACCTGCTTGCCCAGGCCGAGCATGACGTGTCGGCGCAGTCGATCCTGATCACCGACGATCCTGACTTCGGCGCGGCGGTCGAGCGGGCGGTCGAACGCCAGTTGCAAAACCTGTCGCGCGCCGGGACGGCGGCGGCGAGCTGGCGCGATTTCGGCGCCGTCATCCACGTCCCCCGAATCGAGGCGGCGCTGCCGCTGGTCGACCGCATCGCGGCCGAACATGTCGAGCTTGCCATCGACGAGCCGGAAGCCTTCCTGGCGCGGATGCGCAATGCCGGCGCCGTCTTTCTCGGCCGCCACACGCCGGAAGCCATCGGCGACTATGTCGGCGGCTCCAACCACGTGCTGCCGACGGCGCGCTCGGCGCGCTTCTCGTCCGGGCTTTCGGTGCTCGATTTCGTCAAGCGCACCTCGATCCTGAAGCTCGGGCCGGAGCAATTGCGGGCGCTGGCGCCGGCGGCCATCGCGCTGGCCACAGCGGAAGGCCTCGACGGGCATGGACGCTCCGTCGCCATCCGGCTGAATATGTAGCTGACATGGCGGACTACGATCGAACCCGTGCCAGGCTGATCGATGTCGAACTCGACGAATCGATCGGCCGTTCGACGCCCGATGTCGAGCATGAGCGGGCGGTGGCGATCTTCGACCTGATCGAGGAAAACAGCTTCCAGCCGGTCAATGACGACGGCGCCGGGCCCTACCGGCTAAAACTGTCGCTGGCCGAATCCCGCCTGGTCTTCGCGGTGACGCGCGAGGATGGCGCGGCGGTCGTGACCCACATCCTGTCGCTGACGCCGCTCAGGCGCATCGTCAAGGACTATTACATGATCTGCGAAAGCTATTACGATGCCATCCGCACCTCGACGCCCAGCCAGATCGAGGCGATCGACATGGGCCGGCGCGGCCTGCACAATGAGGGCTCGCAGACACTGATGGACCGGCTGGCCGGCAAGATCGACATCGATTTCGACACGGCGCGCCGGCTGTTCACGCTGGTCTGCGTACTGCACTGGCGAGGCTGAACTGTCAGTCCCTCTGCCCCGCTCGATCCTGCCCCGCTCGATCCTGTTCGTCTGCGCCATGAACGCCGTGCGCTCGCCGATGGCCGAACTGCTGGCGCGTCAGGTGCTTCCGGCCACCACCTTCGTCGCGTCGGCCGGGGTGCGCGGCGGCGAACGCGACCCGTTCGTCGACGCCGTGCTGGCCGAGGACGGGCTTTCGCTCGGCGACCGGCACCCGAGGACACTGGACGATCTCGAGGACGACTATTTCGACCTGATCATCACGCTGTCGCCGGAAGCCCATCACACCGCGCTCGAGCTTACCCGCTCGCTTGCCGTCGACGTCGAATATTGGCCGATGCCGGACCCGACTGGCGTCGGCGGCACGCGCGAGCAGATCATGGCCGCCTATCGCGAGGTGCGCGAACGGCTGAGGGCGCGGATCGGCCGCCGTTTTCTGGCGCCGGAAGCAGAGAAACCGGGCTGATTTAAGCATGTTCACAAGCGCACGATTATCATATAGGTTCCGCCCAAATTCCGGCTAGAGTCGGATGATTTCAGGTCTGTTCGACCTGAAATCTGAATCCGCCTCTAAATCCAAGACGTAGAGCATGATGTCGTCCGAAAACCGCTTCACACTTTTCGGCATCATGCTCTAGGCGCTGGGAATCCATCCAAGCAAAGGTATCGAATGCCGAAGGAAGAAGTCCTCGAGTTTCCGGGTGTCGTCACGGAATTATTGCCCAATGCGATGTTCAGGGTGAAGCTTGAAAACGAACACGAAATCATCGCCCACACCGCCGGCCGCATGCGCAAGAACCGCATCCGCGTGCTGACCGGCGACAAGGTCCTTGTCGAGATGACACCCTACGACCTGACCAAGGGCCGCATCACCTACCGTTTCAAGTAAGATCGTCAGAGCTCGGCCGGGATCGCGATGAGCATTTTGCAGAAGCTCGTGCTTGCCTCGGGTTCGCCGCGCCGGATCGAACTGCTGCAGCAGGCCGGCATCGAGCCGGACCGCGTGCTGCCGGCCGGCGTCGACGAAACGCCGCTGCGCGCCGAGCATCCACGCTCGCTGGCCAAGCGCCTGTCGAAGGAAAAGGCCGAAAAGGCGCTGGCCTCGCTGCAGACGGAAGAGGATTATGCACCGAGCTTCGTGCTGGCCGCCGACACGGTGGTCGCCGTCGGCCGGCGCATCCTGCCCAAGGCCGAAACGTTCGACGACGTCGACAATTGCCTCGGACTGCTGTCCGGCCGTTCGCACCGGGTCTATTCCGGCATCTGCCTGGTTACGCCGAGCGGCAAGCTGCGCCAGCGACTGGTCGAGACCAGGGTGCGTTTCAAGCGGCTGCCGCGCGCCGAGATCGACGCCTATGTGGCCTCGGGAGAATGGCGCGGCAAGGCCGGCGGCTACGCAGTCCAGGGTCTGGCCGGCGCCTTCGTGGTCAAGCTTGTCGGCTCCTACACCAACGTCGTCGGCCTGCCACTCTATGAGACGGTGGCGCTGCTGGCCGGCGAGGGCTTCAAGGTGCACGCCAACTGGCAGTCAGTTCGGCCATGAACTCGGGTTCGGACGACAAGGTCACGCCGCTGCGCCCCAAGCGGCCCTGCCCCGAATGCGGCAAGCCGTCGGCGCGCGAGACCTACCCGTTCTGCTCCGTGCGCTGCAAGGACATCGACCTCAACCGCTGGCTCAAGGGCGCCTATGTCATTCCGGGCCGCGACGACGAGGACGAAACGGACAACGACCCTCCCAAATGAAGCGTCGGCAAGGCTTGGTGACTTCGACCGCGTCCCATGAATCGAGCTGCCCAGTGATTGCTCGTTTGCCGCTTGAAATCAACGCTTAGGCGCTGGACAGGCCGGATTCCCGTGCTATAACCCACGCGCTTTCAAGGGGCGCCTGCGGCGCTTTCAAGAAATCCGGCGTGCAGAACTGCCCGCGTGCCGGAACAGGCCCAGATAGCTCAGTTGGTAGAGCAGCGGACTGAAAATCCGCGTGTCGGTGGTTCGAATCCGCCTCTGGGCACCATCCCCTCTTCTCCCGAGAGTCTCTTTCGCCGAAGCTTCTACGCTTCTGTTCCGCCAACTAGCTGAAATCTTTTCCGATTTCGGCGCGAAAAGCGCGGATGGTCGGGTTTTGTGGAATTTCGGCGTAGTTGGTCTAACGAGCCGGGGGGCTGGTATTTTCGCTGGTATTGGAGATCCTGATGGTATCGATGGAGCCAAATGGAGGTCCCGAGAATGGCCCTTTCCGACGTGAAATGCCGAAATACCCGACCCGCTTCCAAGCTCGTCAAATTGTCTGACGGTGGCGGGCTCCAGCTTTGGGTTCAGCCTACCGGATCTCGCCTATGGCGCTTTGCCTATCGTTTTGGCGGCAAACAGAAGCTTCTAGCATTGGGCAGCTATCCTCTTATCTCCCTCGCTGAGGCACGCGAGTCGCGCGATACCGCCAAACGTCTCCTCCTACGTGGCATCGACCCCGCACAGGAGCGTAAGTGGCAAAAAAAGGCCGATTCGGCAAAGGACACCTTTCGCTCAATCGCGGCGGAATATATCGACAAGCTGAAGAAGGAAGGACGTGCCGACCGGACCATCACCAAGGTCAAATGGCTGCTCGACTTTGCTTATCCAACGTTTGGAGACAAAAGTGTTCGGGAGATCGATTCGGCCACGATTCTTGCCGTTCTCCGCAGCGTGGAGGTTCGCGGTCGATACGAGTCGGCTAGGCGACTGCGCTCCACCATCGGCAGCGTGCTTCGATACGCAATCGCGACCGCACGCGCCGAGGCAGATCCGACTATCGCCCTGAGGGGTGCACTCATCAGCCCGACGGTCACGTCGCGTGCCGCGATTACCGATCCTAAGGCCTTGGGAGGCTTGCTGAGAGCGATCGATGCATTTGACGGACAGGCTACAACCCGAGCCGCCCTGAAGCTGATGGCGTTGCTGTTTCCCCGCCCCGGCGAGCTGCGCGCGGCCGGATGGGACGAGTTCGATTTCAAAAGCTCGGTGTGGACCATCCCTGAAGGACGCATGAAGATGCGACGGCCGCACCGCGTACCGCTTTCAAGGCAGGCCGTCAGCGTTCTGACCTCGCTTAGAGAAATATCTGGAGGTGGATCGCTGCTGTTTCATAGTGTTCGATCGAATTGGCGTCCGATTTCTGACAACACGCTTAACGCCGCGTTGCGTCGCATTGGCTACAGCAAGGAAGAAGCAACCGCGCACGGTTTTCGAGCAACGGCATCAACTCTGCTAAACGAATGCGGCAAGTGGCATCCGGACGCCATAGAGCGGCAGTTAGCCCACATTGAGAACAACGAAGTTCGCCGCGCCTACGCCCGGGCAGAGCACTGGGAAGAGCGAGTCAGAATGATGCAATGGTGGGCCGATTATCTGGATGAAATTGAGAACGCGAAACCCGCGGCTGAACTCAAACAAGTATGGTTGCAACCCCGGTCTCCGCACCTATCGTAACATGAAGGTCTGCTGTGGGCACATTAGGTTGGTGCGAGTGTTTTCGGGCCCCCGGCCACAACTGACTGCGCTACTGCGCCCGAGTCGACCGCCATGCGTTTCGCCCGCTCCACGATGTTCTGGGGTACCAACCATCGAATACGCTGCCATCGATGGTTTCGTTGATCGTCGACGTCCGAGCTTTGGTTCCCAGAACCGGTTGGACGTCGACCGTTCTAAAATACCAGCTGCTGAAAAACTGATAGCTGCCACCTAAGAAGCTGGCTAGGAGTCGGATATGCGTGGCACGACGTTTGCTTGGTCGATATCCACGTCCCAGCGCAACTTGTGACCGAGCGCCGTAGCCTTGGCTATGAACCACTTCAGAGGGATCTGGACCAGCAGGTCACCTGCATACCCGCCCCCGACATTCGCATGAGCGCCGACAACCAGCGCTGCTCTACATCTCAAGAGGACGTGGCGAGGCTGGGGTTGCGCCTAGAAGCATCGTCCGGTCCAGAGCGTTGGCCTGAACGAGTTGCGAATCCTTGTCGATCGCCAACCCTAGCGGTATAGCCTCCCCGGCTGAAGCCGAGGACCGAACAGCTGGTCGCCCTCGTTGTAATGGTCGATTAGCCACTCATATGCGTCGGTGATCTCGTGATCGGGGCCGTAGCCGAAGAGACCTCCCCTCACCTTCTCTCCAAGGTGGGTCCCGACGCCAACGCCGCATTGGATAAGTTGCTGGGAATCGTCCGGGTCGCACAGAGATTTTGATGCGCCAGACGTTTGTGTTGTCGCCGACAGTGTTCCAGTGCCGTCGAGAAAGACGGCCACGCGTCTAGGATTGCTCATAGTTCCCTTCCTTTTCAACTTGCCGCGGCACGCAACCGTCGAACCACGCGATGGTAGGTAATGTTGCGCCAACAGAACTGACAGTGATCAAAGTTTCCAATGTTCCTGCAATCAGGCACCTAGGCATAAGCGGACACCCTGAAAACGATATAGTTGAACAAAATTGGGCGCTTCGTCGATTTGTCGACGACTTGGCCGGAGCCCGTGTTCCACGCCAAGGCGTTCCAATCCCAATGCGAAGAATCTCCCTGCGCGACAATGAACGAGCCGTGCCGGAGCGGCACCGAAGTTTGACTCTTCGCGAAATCTAGTCCGAGCTTGAAATGGAATACCTGCTTGTTCTTATTCCTACTGAGAACGGACTGCACCACGCTGGATGTTAGGCCGACGAACGGCCTGAGAGCGGGTTGAGCCTTGGTCAACAGGCCCAGACCTTCTTTAAACGGACCGCTCCCGATTGCGTTAAGAATGGTTTCGTCGCCCTTGCTGATGACGTTGATGGTCTTTCCTTCGAACGCGATTCCGTTTTCGCCGACCGACACACCAAGAAAGATGGGAGACCCGCTGATCGCTGCACTTGCCCCATCCTTGGCTTCTGTGGTCAGCGCGAAACGCAATTCTTCCGGCTCATTCTGGAGTTGGTTTTTTCCGGTGAACTCGCATAGTATCTGGTGAGTGCCGCTGCCTGGGTACCTGTGAATCCAGAACTTTTCGAGCGTAATCTTGACCCTCGAGTTCTTTAGCGTCTCGTCAGGTTCGAGCGAGAACGCGCTTTGGATTTGCGCCAGCTGACCGCCCGATTCAGGAGGCAGGAAGCCGCACATCATTCCCGTATGGGCCCAGACCTGATTTCCCCAAGGGCTGGCCAGACCTTGTCCAACCCCGCCGCTGGGGAACAGCTCTTCCACCGCTTCATCGTCTCCGATGTCTTGGAGATAGCTCTTGATGGTCGCGCGGCTCTTGTAGCCGATACTCTTTTTGTCGCCTGGCACCTTAGGTTCTCACCCGGGTTGGCACTCGCTGCGTCACGTCGACTCGCTTAGCTCTCACGCGTGCCTCTACGTCTGCGAAAAGGTCTGTCCTGACGGGTTGGCTCATCTCAAGAGTCACTGCCAGGCCATATGGCACTTCCGCCGCGGCAAAGGGCGTCATTTCCGCCATTGCCTGAACACCGAGGAAAATATCGCCCGAACCGCCTTGCGAAATCAGGTTTTTGCCCTCGAAAACAAGGTGTTGGAGCGTACCGCGTCGCGCGGCCCGCCCGTCCGGCGAGAGTGTGCGTTTGATCCCTTTCCAGAAATCCCGTTTTCCATCGCCATCGACAACTTCGAGGCGGACACCACGGTAACGTCGCGTTATAGGATCGATCGGACTGCTCCAGGCGAGTGTGACCACGACCCGCCGAAGCTCGCGATTGTTGACCATCGCGCGGGGGATGGGAAGTCTGTACTCGTGGAGCGTATCGGGGAAAATTATGTCGTCGGCAAGCAGAGTGATGCGATTCCCTTGACCACTGAAGACCCTCGAATGATCGGGACGGCCATATCCTAGCACGCTGCTGATGGCTTCTTTCTTCCGGAGAGCTCCACCAGGGTAAAGTTCGTACAATATCTCGCCTGCGCCGCCCCACGTGCAGCCGTGAGCGAGCAGCGCCTTCAAGACGACCGCGCGCGTTTTGGCCTCCAGCCACTGCTCGCCGTTTTCGTCGAAGAGATCCTCCAGAACGTCCACCAGCCGCGCGGCTGTTCGTGTGGTGAGAGCCGCAGCGTTACTTGTACCCGTACTGCGCCTGACCAGGTTTTGGGCAGCGCCGACACCAGGCGCCGCGGTCACCTGACCGACGTCCGGGTGCTCAATTGCCCAGGCTGAAACGAAGCCTGCATCATCTTCCGAACGTGCCAGTTGCCGGCCACCGAGTTCGACAATGTCGGGTTTCACTGCTCTATTAACTCCAAGCCCAACGCTCGACGCGAGGTTTGCTACGCCCGACATTGTGTCAAAGGGATCCACGAAACCAAGAGGCGCTCCGACGGAACTGTCTCCATGTACCGCGCCCACAGTTAGTCCGTTGAGGGTTTCCGCGGGGCTCAGCATTATCCTGCCCCCCCTGCTCCGATTGAGAGCGCTAAGCAGAGCGATCTGCCGCTCTACTGGACTAGCCGTTTCGAATGCATTGCAGTCGGCGTACGTGTCGACCGCGAAAGGCTCCATGTTGTTTCCGGCGCTGACGATAAAAAGCAGCCGGAAACGATGGCTAAGGTGGTCGAGCAGTTTCGCCCAGTAGCTCGCGCGCTGACCGAACGGCGCTTCTCGATCACAGATCGAATGGTTGATAACGACCACGTTTTCGGCCATGGGCCCCACGCCATCAGACCCTTCGACCAATGACAAGACCGCCCGATAAACTAGGCCAAGCGGAAGCTGATCCTGTGGTGTGCATTCTTCTGCGAGGTTTTGCGGCGCGCCAAGTATCGGCACCACTTGCAGTAGCCGGTCGATAGGAACAGTATCGTCACCCAAATCACCGTGGATAATGAGAGACGCCATAGCAGTACCGTGCCTGCGCCTTGCCACGGGGACGTTTACAGCATGAACGTCCACTTCGCTCACCCGCAGCCTATTCCTCAGCAGGACGTGGTTCTCGACTGGGTAGCCGTCGAGTAGCGCTACCACTGCGGGTCTTGCGTCAGGTGTCGACGGAGGATCACGATGATCAGAGACTGAGAATGCAGCATCCCCGGCCTCGCTGGTATAAAGCGACTGCGGTCGGACGCGCATCACGCGGTCGGCAGTCGACAGAGGGCCCTGGAGTGAGCCGAGGCGAAGCGCCTGCTCGTTTGGTAGCTCGACTAGAGCTGCCTGATATTGGATTTCTGGAATCGTAACGAAGTCGAGGACGGTTCCGGCGACCAGCGACATGAGATCGGTAACATATTCGCGTGCCGCCGCTCTCAAATTGAGGTCACTTCGGAACCAGAGATCAAGTTCCAACCGGATCGGTCGGTCTGGAAATTTTCGCATCATACGGTCGACAAAACGGGAGAGCGCAGGGTCGACCCTGTCTTTAGCCGACCATGTCCTGACGTCGTTCAAGTATGCGAAAAGAGGCCACCATTCCCCGTCGTGAGTCCTAGGCTTTGGCTGATTGGTGGAATACTGTTTCCATAGGGAAAGCACCTTCTGAAGACCGCGAATGGTAGGCATGGTGACATAGAGCATGCTCTGACCGCTGTCAGCGGCAGGCTCGTCTGCTTCCTCGCCTTCGTCTTCGTCGCTAGTGTCCTCATCGAAGTCTTCGCCTAGCCACTCAAACCCGGCCGCGCGTACCGCCGCGACAAATTTCGCCACGTTCGACAGCGGGCCGATCACTTCGAAAACGAGCGCGCGGTCGGGGGTTACTTCACTAGGGGACGTTGAAAGGTCTGCGCCGCTCAGGATCCGCCCAAGGCCACTTTCTATATCGCCGAATTTGGCGTCATGGCGCTTTGCTTGTTCTCCCCAAGAGATCGCCTTCGGGAACCTCGCCCGTTGACCTTTGATTCGCTTTCGCCTTGCCGGTTCTCTGCTTATTCTTACTATCGGTTTCTGTGCCACCCGACTGAGCCCCCCCAACGTCTCGACGTCTACTCCACCTGTCGAGCGCTTGGGCGAATGCATCGCTAGGCCTCAACTTCCCATGCGATAGCACAACTTTTCTGCGAGCGTCGAGTGTTACGGCCTCTATTTCAGAGAATGTCTCCCCCTTAAATATTTTCACGAAATTGTCGGCGCTTATACCTAATTCACCGAGAGCGTTCTCCGTCTTAAAATACCACTCCCGCAGTTCAGCCGCTCCGGGTTTTGGAAGTGTTAGGCGTATCTCGAATCTGCGCCAAACCGCCCTGTCGAGGAGCTCGGGATGATTGGTCGCGCAAATCACGATGCAACTACTCGGCAGTGCGTCCATGTTCAGCAGCAAAGAGCTGACGACCCGCTTAATCTCCCCAGTTTCGTGAGCATCAGCGCGTTCCTTCCCAACACTGTCAAACTCATCAAAGAAGAGGACACAAGGCGTCCGGGTAGCATATTCGACGACTGATTGAAGTCTCGAGGCCGTCTCGCCTAAATAACTGCCAACCAAGCCATCGTAGCGAACAGTGAAAAACGGAAGCGCAAGTTCTGTGGCGACCGCCTCGGCAAGGCTCGTTTTTCCAGTGCCGGGTGGGCCCACCAACATTATCGTATGGCGTGGCTCGAGCGAATGCGAGCGCAGCAACGCGGTCTGCCGGACTTCGTTAATCAGCTCCTGAATTTCCCATAGAATTTCTTTTACAAGGACGAGTTGCTCTACCCGGCGCGCTGGCGCAACCTCACGTAGCAGCGGCTGAAGACTTTCGGGTAACATGCTCGAACCTCCGCCGTAGAATCGCGCCGGCGACTGCTCGCGCACCAAGGTTCGCCCGGAATTGTCGCGCTTGTTCTGACGATGAGCCTCTTCGATAAGTGCAGTCAGGGTATCGCGGGTGCCGTTGCCATTCCCAGTTTCCGGTCGCAGCTTGTGAACGGTTGTGTGTTTGGCCATCTAATCTTCCTTCGCCACAGCCTCGGCGCGGCCTACGATTCCATCCGCCACAAACCACTTTGCCTCAACATCATTAACGACTGCTGCACGGCACGCAAGCCGATCAATCCTGAACCCTGGAACTATGCACTACCATGGTGCCTTTTAGTCATCGGCCTTATCGTGCAAGCACTCCGTAACACGGTATGTCAGGAGATTTGTTGCCCGCCTGCCGCGTCTACGTCTCCGTCGGATCCTCGCGGCGGTACCGCCGACTTCAGGATATCGAAAAATGGAAACGCCGCCCGCGATTAACCGCAGACTATGGCTGCTTTGGGTCAGATCACCATGACGCTCGCACCGAAATGAAAGCCTCCTTGTGTCGAACAACGGTCGGCAACCGGCCTAAACGCGACATCCGTGTAGTGGCTCGTCGATCGCTCCCAGAGCAAAGCTTCCGATCGTGGTGCAGTGCCATCGCCGATTTCGATCGGCTACTCGAAATTGTCTTGGTCCTACGTCTATGTCGAAAATGGCGTATCAGTTTCGGCACATAAGACAGCTATTTCATGGTGGCGGTGTTCGGGACGACGACGGCGCTCAGCATAACGGCTCAAATTTCGACACTAAAGAAGCTGCGAAAAGGCCAACGGGGCACTCGCCGTTGGTAAGCCTCGGTCGTGGAATGCAACGGGGACGGCCAGCCGTCCGCTGACATGCCCCACGGGTAGTCTCTCCTGCCGTGATCCACCCGTTCACACGTTGCTGCCAGTTTAAGCCGAACGAACCTAGTCAGGCCCCTTCCGCTTAACGCGCTCTTTTTCTTTAAGTCGACACGGACCCCTCGCTGCGAATGGCAACCCAGGATGCAACTTGTGGCTTTCGACAACAACACGCCAGGAGTCTCAGGAGCGAGGCAGCGCCCATGAAAAGTGATGCAATCTCGTATCCCCCACGAGGTCTAACCCGTGAGGAAGCAGCTCGCTACATCGGTGTCGGATCGACGCTTTTTGATGAAATGGTCGCCGATGGGCGCATGCCGAAGCCCAAGCGCATCAACAGCCGCGCTGTCTGGGACCGGGTGGCTCTCGACATAGCTTTCACCTCGTTGCCGGATAAAGATAGTGGTCTTCAAGAACTGCTGGAAAGAAGCAGACGGGATAGAGAAAGAAGGTAACCAATACGCTCGTTGCGTATACGCCGCAGGCGTCGTATAATCGTTGCCGTACGGAGGGGCGTGACGTGAACGAGAATGAGAAGATTGCACAAGAAGTGAAAGCCTGGCGGGCCAAGGGAGGATTCACTGCCGAAGCCGCAGCTAAGGTGCTGGGAATACCGAAACGCACATTCGAAGGCATAGAGCAAGGCAGAGGCTTCCCTTACCCGGTGCTCCTGCGCGTTGCCATCGAAAGCGAAGCCCTTCCGCTACAGGCGATGCTGGAGGACTCCCCGCGCGTTGAGCACCAGCGGCAGAAGTCTGGAAGGAGGGTTTGATGGCTAGGCCCTTCAAGGATGCGCGATACCCTGGGGTCTCTTCGCGCCTCAAGAAGGGCAAACTAATCTATCGCTACCGCGCAAAAGGCATGCCCGAACTCCGCATTCCCGGTAAGCCCGGCGATTCCGAGTTCGAGGCGGCTTACGAGAAGGCCACGCAGGGTCAAGGCAAGAAGGCAGTTATCATCGATTTGCCTGGTCGGGCACTGCCAAAAAGCTTTGGCCATGCCGCGCGCCGGCTTGAAACGACAATGGAGTGGCTGGATTTTGATGAAGCCACGCAGCAGAAGAATGCGCGACTGATCGAGCGTTTTCTAAACCTGCGGGTCGATCCCAACTACCCACTCACCTGGCGCGATACTCCTGTCGAACATCTCGACGCGGATCGGCTTCGCGCCATCATTGAAGGCATCTTCAGGACAAACCGCACCGTCGCCAAACACATGTTGGTCGCCATCAAGAAGCTTCTATGGGTCGCGACCGATGTCGAAAAATGGATCAAGCCGCAGGATGATCCATCGCTATCTATCCGTGTGCGGGTGCCCAAATCGACCAAGAACCCAGCTTGGCCAATTGCGACGCGCGAAAGGTTCGAGGAGCGACACCCAATCGGCACAGCCGCACGCACCTGCTATGCACTCGGCTTCTGGCTTGGAAATCGGCGCGGCGATATCGCTGCTCTTGAGTGGGACGATCTTTTAACGGAAGAGATCGAACTGTTCGACGGCTCGCTGGTGCTAATCGAGGCCTTTGATTTTCGCCAGAAGAAGAACCGCAATCGCCATGGCGGGCGGGAGATGTTCATTCCAGTCGTAGACAAACTAGCAGCGGCCTTGGACCCGCTCGATCGCTCGAAAGGCGGCACTGTCTTAAAGAACGCCTATGGCAGGTCATTCTCGGAAAAGAGCCTGACCGGCATGATGCAGCACTGGACGCGGCAGGCGGGAATTCCTAGCGGCTACACGCTCCATGGCCTGCGCCGCACGTTCGGCACCTACCTCGCTGAATGCAACATCCAAGCGCGGGCTATCATGGAGGCAATGGGCCATTCCTCCATGACGGTAACAGATGAATATGTGCGTGAGGCCAACAAGAAGCGGATCGCGGTTGATATTGCTCGTGCCATCAACGAGCGCGAGGCCAAGCGTGATGCCATGAAGCGGCGGGCAAATCTCCGCATTGTCAAATAATCAAATTGAGTCGGAACAAACCGGAACCACGATGTTTGCTTTGGGCCCATAATGGGCCCAAAACGTTTTGGGCCGAGGGCAGTTTTTGTCAATAACATCAATGGTTATGGTGGGCCCGGAGGGACTCGAACCCCCAACCAAGCGGTTATGAGCCGCCGGCTCTAACCATTGAGCTACAGGCCCCACACGCGGCTGGATTAATGTTTTTCCCCGAATCGCACAAGGCTTTCCGGATGGGCTGGCCGAAATCGTCCAAATCAGCCCGTATTCAGACACTAGAGCGACGTGCGTCCACTTAGACGCGCAAGATGCGCTCTAACGCTTTAAATCTACGCATCGTGCTTCCCGAAATCGATTCCGATTCCTGGGCGGATGCGGTAGTCGACAAGCGCGACTGGATCGCAGACCGAGGAGATTTTTATGACCAGACATCTTTTGCCCTTGGCGCTCGCCGCCGCAATCGCTTTTCCGGCGATGGCCGGCGCGGCCGATTCGCCGCCGCCGCCCCGCATCGTCGTCACTGGCGAAGGCGAAGCGACCGCGGCCCCCGATCTGGCGCTGCTGACGCTCAGCGTCATGCGCGAGGCCAAGACCGCGCGTGCCGCGCTCGATGCCAACAACGACGCCATGGCCTCGGTGATCGCCGCAATGAAGTCGGCCGGCATCAAGGAGCGCGACCTGCAGACAGCCGGCATCCAGATCAGCCCGCGCTACAATTATACCAACAAGCCGGACGGCAGCCAGGAAGCCGAACTCATCGCCTACCAGGTGACAAACACGCTTTCGGTGCGCATCCGCGACATCGACAAGACAGGCGAGATTCTCGACAAGGCGGTATCGCTCGGCGTCAACCAGGGCGGCGGCATCTCGTTCTCCAACGAGGATCCAACGGCAACTGTCACCGAAGCCCGCAAGAAGGCGGTCGCCGACGCAATGGCCAAGGCCAGGACGCTGGCCGAAGCCGCCGGCGTCAGCATCGGGCGGGTGCTGGAAATCACCGACCAGAACGTCGCGCCGCCGCCGATACCGATGACCGCCAAGGCCTTTGATGCGGCCCGCGAATCGGTTCCGGTGCAGGCTGGCGAGAATTCCTACACGGTGCAGGTCACAGTCACTTTCGAGTTGAAGTGACCGCCCGCTGAAGGCGGCTGTTGCAGCAATATTGACTTTGCTGCATGAAAAACCCCGGAGGATTGGTCCTCCGGGGTTTTTTCGAGCCGCACCCTTCTATCTCAGGGGGCTCTACTCCAGACCGACCTTCTGCGAAGGTCGTGTCTCCAGGCCGACCTTCGCAGAAGGTCATGTCCCAAGCTGACCTTCGCAGAAGATCATCCCCACCAAGCAGGCCGTTGCCGGTAGGCAAACGTGCCGAACGCTTACCGGTAGAGGACCGGGCAGCCGCGCTCATTGGCGAACACGACCACGACGCGGTCGCCATACTGGCGGCCCGCTACTTTCACGGTGCGGCGGCCGACGTCGATGATACGGGCACGGCGCAGACCCATGCGCTCTGCCTTGCCGAGAGCACGGTTTGGCGAGCAGGACCGGCGCCAGTCGCGTTCGCGGCGGCGTTCGCGGTAGTAATCATCGTCATCGCCGGAATAGACGCCGACGCGCGGTTCGTCATTGTTGCCGAAGCCGAGGTAGATGCTGTCTGCATGGGCTGTGGCGGGAATGGCGGCAAGCGTGCCGAGGCCGATAAGCGCCGAAAGGGCCACCGTCTTGATCGTGTTGAACATGTCTTCTCTCCTTGTTCAGGGCTTCCGCCCGCCTTTGATCGAACCAATGTGTCTTGGTCGAACCGATGGCGAGGAGAATGCGCTTGCGTATCTGAACTTTTTACGAACCGGCCGTTCATTTCTGGTTCATGTAGAAACAAGCAATTGCGCAGTCTTCTCGGCTTACCGGTTCTGAACAATCCGGTCGGTTCTGAACCATTTGGGTCGAAAACGCGCTGTCGGGCAGCCGGTTCCGGTTCCTGAAGGCCCGTCGCTAGGGCTCGTCGTCCAGCATGTGCTCGAAATAGTCGTCGGGCTCGGCGAGATCCGTCTCGCTGGCGCTGACCCGGCCCCGCATGGAGATGCCGGCCTCATGCACCGTCTCGGCACTGCCTGAAACCAGCCTGTGCCACCAGTAGAGATCGTGGCCCTCGGCGACCAGCCGGTAGGCGCAGGTTTTGGGCAGCCAACTGATGGTGCGCACATTCTGCGGCGTCAGACCGACGCAGTCCGGGACACGCGCCAGCCGGTTGGCATAATCGGAGCAGCGGCAAGTTTCGGCGTCGAACAGCCGGCAGCCGACGCTCGTCCAGTAAATCGCGCCAGTGTCTTCGTCCTCGAGTTTCGACAGGCAGCATTTGCCGCAGCCGTCGCAAAGCGATTCCCACTCGGCCGGGGTCATCGCCTCGAGCGTCTTGGTTTTCCAGAACGGCGTTTCCATCGACGGGATGTGGCCCCTGGCCGGGTGAAGGTCAAGCACCGCAACAGACGCAGACCCGGCCAGCACCATAGGCCGGCACCATAGGAATAACACGAAGTCGCCTTCAAAACGCCGGCCAATTGCCCTTCGTAGCCGTTAATGCCCGCTAACCGGAACCAATCCGGTTGATGAACAGTTTGGGCCGGGATGGGACGCCAAAGGAGGATTTTTAATGAAACGCCAACCACGGATTCTGGCAGGCACGGCACTTGGCCTGCTGATGGCGTCCGCGCCGTTGGGCGCATTCCCGTTGCAGGGCAGTGCCGCGTTCGACCCACCGCAGAATACCGCCACGCCGTTGATCCCCGTGCAATCGAATTGCCCCGAAGGCGAGTCGGCGGAAGGCTGCGCACCGCAGGCGGAACCGGAGCAGAAGCCTCGCAAGAAGCGCGAGGAACAGGCCGCGCCTTCCGGCGAGGAGCAGCAGGGCGGTCAGCGCAGGAAGCGCGAGCAGCAACAGCAGGAGGCCGAGCAGGCCGCACCTGCCAGCGAGGAACAGCCCGAGCCGCGCAGAAAGAAGCGCGAGCAGCAACAGCAGGAGGCCGAGCAAGCCGCACCTGCCAGCGATGAACAGCCCGAGCCACGCAGAAAGAAACGTGACCGGCAACAGCAGGAGGAAGCCGCACCGGCCGAACGGCCCGCCGAGCAGGCCGCACCTGCCAGCGACGAACAGCCCGAACCGCGCAGAAAGAAGCGCGACCGGCAACAGCAGGAGGAAGCAGCACCTGCCGAAAAGCCCGCCGAGCAGGCGGCGCCTGCCAGCGACGAACAGCCCGAACCGCGCAGAAAGAAGCGCGACCGGCAACAGCAGCAGGAAGCCGAGCAGGCTGCGCCTGGCGAAGAGGTCGCACCTGCAAATGACAACGAGCAGGTCACGCCGCGCAGGAAGAAGCGGGAACAGGATCAGCAGATCGAAGCCGCACCATCCGAACAGCCAGCCAGCAAGGAAGCCGGCGAGCAGGCCGAGCCGCTTCCGACCGACCAGCAAACGGCTCCCGCTGAGGGCGACAAGCCCCGGGATCAGGCCAGGGAACGCGGCAAGAAGCCTGTCGACGAACAGCCGGTGACAGGCGAGCAGCCTTCAACCGGCGAGCAGCCCGCCGAGCGCGAACAGGCCGCGCCCGCCGAAGGCGAAGGTCCGGCACAAGGCGAGGCTCCAGTGTTCGACAGCCAGAAGGATGCCAGGCGCAAGCGCAAGGGCGGCAGGGACAACGCGCAAGAGACCGGCGGCCAGGACGCGGGTGGTCAGCCCACCCAGCAGGACGGCGAACAGGCGGAAGCCCCGAGGCCGGCTCCGGTCGACCAGGGACCGCCGCCCACCGACGACAGGGCGGCCCAGCAGGCGATCAAGCTTGAGAGGATGGTTCGGGCGACGGAGGAAAAGGGCAGACGCGTTGAGCGTGCGCCCGACGAGGAAAACATTCGCCGCCGTCGTGAACGCCCGCGCGGGGTCGACGTCGTCAGGGAACTCGGCGACCGCGTCATCCTCCAGTTCAACAACCAGACGATCGTGGAAAGCGACGATGCGCCGCGCATGCGGCGTGGCGCGCGGAACGTCTACTATGAGGAGTTGTCGAGCAATCGCACCCGGGAAATCGTCGAGCGTGACAACGGTATCCAGATCGTCACCATCCGTAACCGTTACGGCGACGTCGTCCAGCGTTCACGCATCGCGCCCGATGGGCGCGAATATGTGCTGAGCTATGTCGACGAGCGACACTATGAGGACGATGGCGACTGGCGCGATCCGGGCGACGACCTGCCGCCGATTCGGATCGACATTCCGCGCGAGGAGTACATTCTGGATTCCGAGGAGGTCGAGGATCCGGAAGACTACTATGCCTTCCTAGAACAGCCGCCGGTGGAGAGGGTGCAGCGCCTCTACTCGATCGACGAGGTCAAGCGCTCGGCCCGCGTGCGCGACATCGCCCGCCGCATCGACCTCGACACGCTGAACTTCGAATTCGGTTCAGCCTCGATCCCCGAAACCGAGGTGCAGAAACTGGAAGGCGTCGCCACCGCCATGGAGAAGCTGCTGGAGAAGAACCCGGCGGAAACCTTCCTGATCGAGGGCCATACCGATGCCGTCGGCAAGCCGGAGGCGAACCTCGCTCTGTCCGACCGTCGCGCCGAGGCGGTCGCCGAAGCCCTGAGCAATGCCTTCAGCATCCCGCCGGAGAACCTGACGACACAGGGCTATGGCGAGGAGTATCTCAAGGTCGATACGTCGGAGCCTGAGCGCGAGAACCGTCGCGTCGCCATCCGCCGCATCACCTCGCTGGTGGCGCCGGTCGCCAGCGCGAATTAATTCGCAATTCCAGGAACCTGAACTGGTTTCTGGAATCTATGCGGGAAGACGCAGCCCACCCCCGTTTCACCGGGATGGGCAATTTCCGGCAGTGAGCCGAGGTTGCAGGAGAATGTAAGTCGCGATTTAACCAGGCATTGAATCGCGAGGTCGTCCACCCCAGATTCTGGCTAGGGCTTCCCTGCCCTGTCCCGACTCCAGCGGGACACATGAGCCCCGCCGGTACCCCCTCGCCGGCGGGGTTTTTGTTTCCTGCTTCGGTTGGGAAACGAGGGCTATGCCGGTGCCAGTCAGTAGATATTTTTCACGTTGGTTTTCGAATTCGCAAACACCTCGTCCGGCACGAAGAAATCGCCGGCAAGCGGACCTGTCGCGTCAGGCGCATAGATCGAAAAATCGCTGACGCCCTCGGCGCCCAGCACCTCCTCGTCGATGTAGAAATTGCCGGTCGCTTCGCGCGACGGCCTGAGCAGGATCGCATGCGCGGCATCGGCCATGATATCGGGCGAACGGCTCATCGCCGCCACTGTCGCCCCGCCCAGAAGATTGCGCACCGCTGCCGTATCGATCGTCGAGATCGGCCACAGCGAATTGACGGCGATGCCGTCCCTGGCGAACTCCGCGCTCATGCCCAGCGTGCACATCGACATGCCGAATTTGGCCATCGTATAGGCGACATGGTTCTTGAACCATTTGGCCTTCATGTCGAGTGGCGGCGCCAGATTCAAGATGTGAGGATTGTCGGCCAACTTCAGGTGCGGAATGCACATTTTGGAAACCAGGAACGTGCCGCGTGTGTTGATCTGGTGCATCAGGTCGTAGCGCTTCATGTCGGTTTCCAGCGTGCCGGTGAGTTGGATGGCGCTGGCATTGTTGATGCAGATGTCGATGCCGCCGAATTTTTCGACGGTTCTGGCGACCGCCTCGGCCACCTGCCCCTCCTCGCGTATGTCGCACAGCATCGGCAATGCCTTGCCGCCGGCCTGCTCGATCTCCTCAGCCGCCGTATAGATCGTGCCCGGCAGCTTCGGGTGGGGCTCGGCGGTCTTGGCCGCGATGGTCACATTGGCGCCGTCGCGCGCGGCGCGCAGCGCGATCGCCAGCCCGATGCCGCGCGACCCGCCGGAGATGAACAGCGTCTTTCCCTTGAGCGACATGTCTTGCGCCTCCGTTGCAAATCGGTTGGTCGCGATCCTTGCCCCGTGCCGTCGCCGGATACAAGAGCGGGGAGCATCGAGAGATGGTGACGCTGCGGAGGATTTCCGCGGCGTCGCGCTGCCCCTCATCGCCCTGCCGGGCACTTCTCCCCGTATAGAGACGGGGAGAAGGACGCCTTCATCACAGCTTTCGCCAACTGGCAACGTCGCAAGAATGGAGCCGTGGCTGCGTTCAGCTCCCTTCTCCCCGTCACTATACGGGGAGAAGGTGCCGGCAGGCGGATGAGGGGCAGCGCAAACTTTGACAATGGTCGCCCCACATCCTGCCTTGGGACGTCATTCACTAAACCAGCACCAGGCCTTGCCGCATCGCGATGGCGATGGCGTCGGTGCGGTTGGCCGCACCTAGCTTGATCAGGATCGCCGCGACGTGGAACTTCGCCGTATGCACGGAAATGTTCAGGCGCCGCGCGATCACCTTGTTGGGCGCGCCCTCGGCCAAAAGCGCCAGCACTTCGCTCTCGCGCGGCGACAGCACCGGCCGGCCGGCGCTGTCGCCGACCGGCTCCTCGTCGGAGAGATCGTCGTCATGGAAGGCGAAATCGTCATGTCGATCGGACAAGGGGCGGCCCTCGCCCGAGATCCGATAGCCAGCCGCCGCCAGTCGCGCGGCGGCAGCGATCAGCAGATCGTCCACTGCCGGCGGCAGCACGGCAAACACGGTATCGGCCGGCCGCCGCCGGCTCGCTCGTTGCGACAGGAGCACCCGAGGTATGACAGGATCGCTGGGCCCGCCTTCCACGCCCCCTCTTTCCAGGTAAACGCCATCGACGATCGCGACATCCGCTCTGTCGGCGCTATTGCTGCTACCGGCCACAATCGGCAGCAGATCGCCGGTCGCGGCAAGAGCGGTGGACAGGTGCTCGGCGCGCACGACGTCATCGAGTGCGATCAGCACCGTCAGCCGCCGCCCCGTGATCCTGTGACTTGCCATCGATCTTCTCAGTTTAGCGGTTTTTCGCCGATGGTCAGCACGACGTCGCGCCGTTCGCCGCCGCGCACCACGCCGAGCGTCACCGACGCGCCGGCGCTGTCCGGCCCGAGCCTGCGGATCAGCTCGCGCGGGCCGTGCACGGCCTCGCCGTTCCACGACGCGATGATGTCGCCAAGATGCAGGCCGGCCGCCTTCGCCGGGCCATTGTCGTCGAGGCTCATCACCATCGCGCCATGCGTGTCGCCGTTGCGGATCGGGTGCAGGCCGGCGCCGAGATAGCCGCGCGCGACATGGCCCTTCTCGCGCAGCGTCGCCACCGCCCGTTCGATCGTCTCGTAAGGCATAACCAGCGCCCGCCGGCGCGGCCCGAACAGCAGCATGCCGATCAGTGCGCCCTTGGCGTCGAGCACCGGGCCGCCCTCGAAACGGCCACCGGCATTGACGGCCAGATTGATGCGCCGGTCGATCGTGCCGCCGCGCATCGAGCGCCAGGCCGGACCGACCTCACCAACCGTGCCGAATGCGGCGAGCGACGCACCGTCGCTATTGCCGACGGCAATGGCCAGATGGCCCGGCCGCACCGTGCCTGCCTTGGTCAGCGGCGGCACGTCCGGCGCGCCGGCCGGCTTCAGAAGGGCGGTCCCGGTGGATGGATCGCGTCCGACCAGTTCAGCCTTCACCTTGTCGCCCGAAGAAAGCGTCAGCTCGATCTCCTCGCCGGCCTCAACCGCCTCCTCGGCAGCGACAAAATAGCCGTCGCGCCAATGGAAGGCGGTCGCGGTGCGATGCTGATGCGTGGCAAAGCTCGCCGTCGCCGGCGCCGCTGCGGCGGCGATATCGGCGATGGCGTTGGAAAATGCGCTTAGATTGAAGTCGCTCATGTCGGTCTCCTGGGTCTTTTTCGCCTCGGCCCGAAAATCGGCATCGATTTTCGGAAAACACGGTGCGAGAACTCAAAGTCTTAGAGCGCACTTTGAGCGTCCAATGGACGCTCGTCGCTCTACCCCAGATATCGCTCGGCAGCGCGTTGGCGGGTACTCGCCTGACGGCTAGTTGGGCGTCGGACTGGCCATCTGGTCAGGTCGCGGCCGATCCGGCCGCTCCGCACATATAGGCATCCTTCATCTTGCTCTAAAGACACGGAGCCCTGCCATGTCCCTCCCCGCCCAGCAATTGCAGTTCGACGATGCGCTGCTCGACGATTATTCGGCAACGGTCGCTGATGCCGTGGACCGCATCGGTCCCGCCGTCTGCCGCATCGAGCGCATCGGTGGTGCCGGCGGCCTGGGCTCCGGCTTCGTCATCACACCGGATGGGCTGGTCGTCACCAATTTCCACGTCGTTGGCGATGCCCGCAGCGTCCGCGTCACCATGCCGGACGGCGTCTCCAGAGAAGGCCGCGTTCTCGGCCGCGACCCCGACACCGACATCGCGCTGGTGCGTGCCGACGGTAGCTTTGCCGATATTGCGCCGCTCGGCGATTCCAAGCGCCTGCGGCGCGGCCAGATCGCCATTGCCATCGGCAACCCGCTCGGCTTCGAATGGACCGTCACATCAGGTGTCGTCTCGGCGCTCGGCCGCTCGATGCGTGCTTCCACCGGCCGGCTGATCGACGATGTCATCCAGACCGACGCAGCGCTCAACCCCGGCAATTCCGGCGGACCGCTGGTGTCGTCGGCGGGCGAGGTTATCGGCGTCAACACAGCCATGATCCATGGCGCGCAAGGCATTGCCTTCGCGGTTGCCTCCAACACCGCCAATTTCGTCATTTCGGAGATCATCCGCTTCGGCCGCGTCCGCCGCGCCTTCATCGGTGTCTCGGCCGACACGACAACCCTGCCGCGTCGCGCCGCCCTTTTGTCGCAAGTGTCGAGCAGCACGGCGGTGCGCCTGCGCAGTGTCGAGGCGAACAGCCCGGCCGCCAGAGCCGGCCTGAAAGAGGGCGACATCATCGCCGCCATCGACGGCCGCCCGGTCACCGGCGTCGACGATCTGGTGCGCATGCTCGACGCCGAGCGCATCGGCCGCGAAACGCTGTGCACAGTGGTGCGCCGCTCCGGCATTTCTCAGGTCACGCTGATGCCGGTGGCGCGGACGTAATAACTATCGCGGCGCAAACAGTTGGCCAAGCAGCGAAACCAACAGCACTGCCAGCTCGCCGGTCGGATCGAGGTCCGGATCGAAAATGGTCATGTCCATTCCGGTACAGCGCGGATCCGCCACCAGCGCCGCGAGGACGGCGATGAGATCGTCGGGATCGATACCGGGGCTGCCTGGTGAATCCACCGCAGGCATCACCGTCTGATCGAGCGCATCGACATCGAAATGCACCCAATAGGGCCAGCCGGTTCGCGCCAGCGTGGTCAAGGTCTTTTCCAGGACCTCTGCCGCGCCGAGCTCCCGCGCGGTAAAGACATCGATCAGCGTCATCCCGGTCGAAGTGATGTCGGGCCAGGCGAAGTCGGGGTTGCGGTTCTCGCGTTCGCCGATCTGAACCACCTGTTCGTCCGCGACAAGTGGGCTCGCGATCTCAGGCCAGTCGGTCAGCAACGGCTCACCACGTCCGGTGGCGAGCGCAAGGTCCATGCCGGCGGCCGAGCCGAGCGAAGCATCGACGTCGTAGTTGCCCGGATGGCGGAAATCGCTATGGCCATCGACATGGACCAGTGCCAGCGGACCGGATCGCCGTGCACCAGCCAGCGCGCCAAGCAGGACCGCGCAGTCGCCGCCGACGACCAGCGGGAACTCGCCTCGTCTCAGCGCGCCGGCAACCACTTCGGCGAGTCCGAGATTGAAGCTGCGTATCGCATTGCCGTTGCGCAGCCGGGTGCCCGGCTGCGGCTCCGTGTTATAGGCGGGCCGATCAAGATCAACCACTTTGAGGGGCGAAAGCGTCTCGATCAGGCCGGCTTCGGTCAACGCCTGCGGCGCACGCCACGTGCCCGGAATATGACCTGGCCTCAGCGGACGCAGGCCAAGGTTGGAGGGTGCGCGGACAAGGCAGATTTCACGCATGGAATGAGGCCCAGGCTGATGAGCTCAGCATAGACCGCAAAGACATGACCGGCCACGCGGCTGAAGGCTTCAGCTGATATCTACAGACAATTCCTGCCAGCCCCTGTCTCGCTCAGCCCGCCGCGCCTTCGACAAACTGCTCCAGAAACTCGGCGCTCGGCGGGATCGGCTTGATCACGTCGATCAGCACGCCATTGGGGTCTTTGGTGATGAAATGACGCTGGCCGAAGGCTTCGTCGCGGAGCGTTCGCAGGATCGGCAGGCCGGCGGCGATGACCCGCTCATAGATAGCATCCGGGTTCTTGACCTCGAAATTGATCAGCAGGCCGGAGGTCCGGCCGCGCCCTTCCTCAGGAATGGTTTCATGATCGCCGTGGACGATGCCGAGATTGACGCGGCGATCCTCGGTTGATTGCAGATGCACGTACCAGTCGCTCTCGAACAGCGGCTTGAAGCCGAAGTGCGCGACATAGAAGGCCTTCGTGCCGGCAACGTCGCCGGTCATCAGCACCGGGTAATAGCTTGTCGTCTTCATCTTTCCTTCTCCCGTCAAATAACATACAGTCTGCATGCGAATACGCATTAACATACAGGCTGAATGTATGCAACGAAAAAGCGCGCGCCGCTCCAACCGCGATCGCACCGAAGCGACGCGCGCCGACCTGATCGCCGCGGCGCGAAAACTGTTCACCGAGAAATCCTATGCGGAGACCGGCACGCCCGAGATCGTGGCTGCGGCCGGCGTCACGCGCGGCGCGCTCTATCATCACTTTGCCGACAAGCAGGCGCTGTTCGCCGCAGTGGTCGAGCAGGAGGCGGCGGCTGTGGCGGAAGAGATCGAGCGCGCCTCGCCGCCCTCGCTGTTTGCCCGCGACGCACTGATCGCCGGCTCGGATGCCTATCTTGCCGCCATGCGCGCACCCGGCCGCACCCGGCTGCTGCTGCTCGACGGGCCGGCCGTGCTCGGCCGCGCCGCCATGGACGAGATCGACAACCGCCACGGCAACCGCTCGTTGCGCGAAGGCCTGGTTGCCGCGATGCGCTCGCAGTCCATGATGAGATTGCCGGTGGAAGCGCTGACCGCGCTGCTTGCCGCCGCCTTCGACCGCGCGGCGCTCGCCATCGAAGCAGGCGCTTCGACCGAGGACTACCGTGCCGTTCTCATGGCGCTGATTGATGGTCTGTCGCCCCAGGCCCCTGGTTCGGCTCGAACTCGTTGAAACAGCCAAGCTGGCGCTTGAACTGGTCGATCAGCCAGGCCGCAGCCGGCTTCGGGCTGCGGTCGGCGCGGTGCATGGCATAAAGCGGCGCGCGGACTTCGCGATACGGCTCCAGATCGAGTTCCACCAGCCGGCCGTTGGCCACATCGTCAGCAATCAACCATCGCGGCAGTCCGCCCCAGCCCAACCCTTCGCGCATCAGCGCATGCTTGGTTCGCATATCCGTAAGTCGCCAGGTGCGGTAGGCATAGACGCCGTAGTCGCGCCCTTTGGTGCGCTCGGACTGGTCGCTGACGACAAGTTGGATGTGTTCGCGCACCTCCTCCAGCGGCACCGGCTTGGGAAGCAGCGCCAGCGGATGGCTTGGCGCGGCCGCCGGCACCATCGACATGAAGCCAATGCGCACAAGATGCGCGTCGACCTCGCCCAGCAGGCCGCCAATACCGAGATCGGCATGTCCATTGACGACATGATCGGGGATCAGCCCGAGCGTGCCGATATGCAGGCGCAGCATCACGGTTGGAAATTGCGCCTCGAACGCCTTCAACACGCGCACCAGCACGGTGGAAGGCAGCGTCGCATCGACCGACAGCGCGACTTCAGCCTCCAGGCCCTGCTTGTGGCTGTCGACGCGAGAGCGGATGCGCTGCAATACGCCGACCATGCGCCGCGCATCTTCCAGCGTCGCCCGGCCGACATCGGTCAGATGCGGCTCGCGCGTGCCCTCGCGCTCGAACAGTTTCAGCCCAAGCTGCGCCTCGAGATTGGCGATGGCGTAGCTGATGACCGACTGCGCTCGGTTGAGCTTGCGGCCGGCGGCGGAGAAGCTGCCGGTGTCGGCGACGGTGACAAGGATCTGAAGCTGATCGAGCGTCGGGTTTGGCTGCATCGTTCTATCCACTATTTGGATGGAACATACATAAAATATACCGGTTTTTCAAATGGGTCAGCTCGCCCATATAGGTCGGGACAGTTCAGCCAACCCTGGAGACCCGCCATGTCCATCCTTCTCGTCACATCCAGTCCGCGCGGCAATGCCTCGCATTCGACCCGCATCGCCACTGAACTTGCGGAAAAGCTGCTCGCCGCCGATCCTTCGGCCAAGCTGGTCGCATGCGATCTCGTGGCAAACCCGCTGCCGCACATCGATCCGGACTATTCGACCGGCATCTATACGCCCGCCGAGGCCCGCACCCAGCGCCAGGCCGAGGTCGTCGGCGTTTCCGACGGCGTGCTCGATGAACTGTTTGCGGCCGACACCATCATCCTCGCCACCGGATTCATCAATTTCGGCATCTCGTCGACGCTGAAATCCTGGGTCGACCACGTCTCCCGCACCGGCAAGACTTTCTCTTATGGCGAGAATGGCCCGAAGGGCCTCGTCACCGGCAAGAAGGTCTACATCGTCCTCGCCTCGGGCGGCATCTATTCGGAAGGCGCTGCCGTGCAGATGGACCACGCCATCCCTTACCTGCGCAGCGTGCTTGGCTTCATCGGCATGACCGACGTCGAAGTCATCCGCATCGAAGGCGTCGGCATGGGGCCGGATGCGGTCACTGCCGCTCTGGCCAAGGCATCAGCCAAGGTGGATGCCTTGGTGACATCGACCGTAAGCAAACAGGCTGCGGCGGCGTAGGCCGCCAGCCGTCGGCAACTTGAAATCAAAGGCAGGCGCCTGACAGGGCGCTTGCCTTGTTCGTTTCAAGATGCGCCGGAGACCGATCGGGTCTCACCCGAACATCTTCTCGCCCTGTTCGTCGACCAGCTGAATGCCCTTTTTGATCGAGATGTCGACAGCGTCGTCGAGCCCGGCAAAACGATCGGCGCGGATGAATTTGTGCTCCTTCATCACGCCGTCGATCTCCTTGGAAACCACGCCGCAGGTCTGGTATTGGCCTTCCGCCTTGTACGGCGTGGCGCTGATCAAAAATCCCTTGTGCTCGATCTGCTTTGCCGGTGCAGCACTCTTTGGCTCGCCCGCGTCGCCGCCGCCGCCGAAAAGACGTTTCAGAAAAGACATGAGCGCGCCCTCCAACGGCAATCATCCTGTATCACATAGCGTGGTGCAGGATGATTTCACTAGCGGTCCTTAGGCAAACGGGCAAGGCCCGCATCCGGCCTGGAAGTCAGTCGCGCGACAGCGCTTCGAGGGCTTCGGCCGCCCCTTTCAATATCGCGATCGCCTCGGCCTGTTTTTCAGCGGGCGCGTCGACAATGTCGCCGAGGGCTGTGCGTAGCCGGTGGCGCACGGCGCGGAATTCGTCGCGCTTTTCCGAATCGCCGCGGCCGCGACGTCCGCTATCCTCGCCATCGTCGTTCCAGCCGAACCAGTCACGCGCCTTTGCCATCTTGCGGCCGAAACGCTCGAGATGATCGAGCACATGGTCGATCATCTCGCGATTGTCATTGAGATGCGCCTGCCCTGCCTCGGTAATCGAAAACACCTTCTTGTTGCCTTCCGCCGACGAGACGGCATAGCCGGCCTCTTCCAGGAAGGTTAGCGTAGGATAGACCACGCCGGGGCTCGGGCTGTAGACGCCGCTGGTGCGTTCCTCCAGCGCCTTGATGATGTCATAGCCGTGGCGCGGCGCCTCGGCCAGCAGCGACAGCGTGATCAGCTTGAGATCGCCGTCGGCCAGCATACGCCCGGCGCGGAACATGTCGCCCGGCCCGCCGCGCCCGCCGCCCCTCATGCCGTGGCCGAATGGGCCGAAGCCGCCGCCACGACCGCCGAACTTGCCGGCCATATGCACGAAAACGCGCTCGGCATGCTCGCCGAAATGATGATGTCCGTGCATTGTCTGCTCCTTGAGTTATGTCTTACGATATATCTCAATTATGCGAATGAGGCCGTTGAGTCAAGATATATCTTACGATGTATCTGAGTACGGTGCCACCAGATTGAGTTTGTCACCGAGCTTGGCTAATATCGGTTACCAGCGGCCCTTGCGCCGGTTCCAGGCATAGAGAAGATCGGCGAAGCGATCATAGGCATAGCGCGTCAGCGGCAGCACGGCGCGATTGCCGAACAGCGCTGCCAGCCAGCCCTCGCCCGGCGTTCTCAGCCAGACGGCAATTGCGACGTCGGCGCCGACCAGCAGCCTGCCGTCCGCATCGGTTGCGTGCAGCCGGCGGCGGATGTCCTCCAGCGACACGCCGTATCCGGCCAGCGCCGCCGGTTCGGCATTGATGTCGCGAAACGCGATCCGCCCGGCCTTGATCGCCTCGACCAGCCGCCGCTTCTGCCTGACGATGCCGGCATCGCAAACCGGACAACGGGTATTGTACCAGACGGTCAGCAGAGGCTCGGGCATGTGTCTCGATACGCGCGTTGAAGTGCTGCGCTGACTATCCGGGGAAACACCTTCGCCCCGCAACATTTCGGGCAAGCCACTTCGGCCAGCCACCTTCGAGCCAGATTGGCCGGGCGCCGTCAAGCGGCGCCTGACCGGCAGCTTGCGCGGGTCTATAGCCGCGCACGCCTCAGCCGAGCGAGGCGACGATCTCGCGATACGCCAATTCCGGGAAGGCCTTGAGCGTCCGCGTCCTCACATTACCGCCTGTCGCCAGCATCAGCGAGAATCGAGCGAGCACCGCATCGTCGGGCGCTTCGACGACCGCCACCATATCGCATTCGCCCATGGTGAGATAAAACGCCTTGAACGAGCCGCCCATGTCTCCCAGCAGCTTCTTGGCGGCATCGAGCCGCTTCGGCGACTCGCGCACATTTCTGGCGCCCTGCTCAGTCCAGTTGATCAGCACGATATAGGTTGTCATGCACACCTCCCTCCGGAGGCCTCGGAGCGCGGCGTCACCGCCGGGGCGGGCATCCGGGTTTGTTGCCCAGAAAAAGCATCCGACACGCGATTATCCTCCCACAGCCGGTATGCTGCAAGAACAACCGCACCGTCCGGCGAGACAATCCCTGATCGGGTAGGAGGGAGCCTTGCGGCATCCCCCTCCCACACCACCGTGCGTACGGTCCCGTACACGGCGGTTCGTGTCGCGCTCGGCTTGAGGTCCTCAATGCCGCCGCCCTATTGGCGCCCAGCCTTATCTTGCGGGTTCCGCCCGCTACTTCCGGCTCAGGCCCTCTCGCGAGGTATCTGCCCAAGGCGGTCGGAAATGAAGTCCGACCTCCATCGACACGTTCAGCCCTTCACCGGTTGGTCCGGCTACTACGGCCTCTGCTGACTCCTGCCGACCCTTCCCGGCGCCTCTCGGCGGCGGTAGCACACCCGTTTCCGGGGCAGGCCGGCAGGCCTCCCAGGGTAAGACGCGTGACCTTCGTGCCATCTACCTGTCGCATCTACGGCCACACCCTCCGGGTGATATCGGGCTTCATTGCTCCCTCGCCCGGATGCGGACGCCTCATATGCGCTTCCTGTTCGTCAGGCCGGCACTTTGCTTGCAGCTTCCTTCAGACCCGCCTCGCGACGTCGCCCTTGCTGTTCGGCTAGCGGTTCCCATCACCAGGGTCCGCAGAGGACTTTCACCTCCAAGTCATCGACCGGATACCATCCCGGTCAAACGGTGCTTGCGCACCACGCGCCATGCCTGGCGCACAACGAAAAAGGGCGCCGAAGCGCCCTTTAAATTGTTATTCGTTGCCCGGCATCAGCTGTCCAGAAAGCTCCGCAGCTTGCGCGAGCGGCTCGGGTGCTTGAGCTTGCGCAGCGCCTTGGCTTCGATCTGGCGGATGCGCTCGCGGGTGACCGAGAACTGCTGGCCGACTTCCTCCAGCGTGTGGTCGGTGTTCATGCCGATGCCGAAGCGCATTCTGAGCACGCGCTCTTCACGCGGGGTGAGTGAAGCAAGCACCCGCGTCGTCGTCTCGCGCAGATTGGCCTGGATCGCTGCGTCGATCGGCAGGATCGCCATCTTGTCCTCGATGAAATCGCCGAGATGCGAATCCTCCTCGTCGCCGACCGGCGTTTCGAGCGAAATCGGCTCCTTGGCGATCTTCAGCACCTTGCGCACTTTTTCCAGCGGCATCGCGAGCTTTTCCGCCAGTTCCTCCGGCGTCGGCTCGCGGCCGATCTCGTGCAGCATCTGGCGCGAGGTGCGCACGATCTTGTTGATCGTCTCGATCATGTGCACCGGAATGCGGATTGTGCGTGCCTGGTCGGCGATCGAGCGGGTGATCGCTTGCCGGATCCACCACGTCGCATAGGTCGAGAACTTGTAGCCGCGGCGGTATTCGAACTTGTCGACCGCCTTCATCAGGCCGATATTGCCTTCCTGGATCAGGTCGAGGAACTGCAGGCCGCGATTGGTGTATTTCTTGGCGATGGAAATGACGAGGCGCAGATTGGCCTCGACCATTTCCTTCTTGGCGATCGCGGCTTCGCGCTCGCCTTTCTGCACCTGGTTGACGATCTTGCGGAATTCCAGGATCGAGATCGCCGTTTCGGTGGCGAGATTCTGGATCTCGGCGCGCAGGTCGCGGATCGCGTCCTTTTCGTTCTTGGTGAATTCCTTCCAGCCGCGCGAGGTCAGATTGCCGATCGAGCGCGTCCAGTTCGGATCGAGCTCCGAGCCCTGGTACTCCTTCAGGAATTCCTCGCGGCGCACGCCATAGCTTTCGGCCAGCCGCAACAGCTTGCCTTCGTTCTGCACCAGGCGCTTGTTGATGTCGTAGAGCTGCTCGACCAATGCCTCGATGCGCGCCGTGTTCAGGGATAGCGACTTCACCGCCTTGATCAGCTGGTCCTTCAGCTCCTTCAGCCGGCGGTCCTGGCTGGGCGACAGCGTGCCGGCGGCAGCCAGCCGGTTCTCGACCTGCTGGTCCTGCAGCTTGCGCAACTTCTTGTAGGTGTCGGCGATGACGTCGAGCGTCTCCATCACCTGCGGACGCAGCTCCGCTTCCATCGCCGCCAGCGACAGGCTGGCTTCGTCCTCGTCTTCCTCGTCGTCATCAGTCAGACCGCGCGTGTCGCCGCCGACATTGGTGATGTCGTCCTCGTCCTCGCGCGAACGGCGCGGCTTGTCGTCGGTCTTGGCTTCCTCGATCCGCTCGACCACCGGCGCCTGCTTGGCCTCCGGTCCGGCATAGGTCGCTTCGAGGTCGATGATCTCGCGCAAGAGGATCTTCGATTCGTTGAGCTCGTCACGCCAGATGATGATGGCCTGGAAGGTCAGCGGGCTTTCGCACAGGCCCGCGATCATCGTCTCGCGGCCAGCCTCGATGCGCTTGGCAATCGCGATTTCGCCCTCGCGCGACAGAAGCTCGACCGAGCCCATCTCGCGCAGATACATGCGAACCGGATCGTCGGTACGATCGGTCGGCTCTTTCTTGGTGGTCGTCGCAGCAACGGCGGTACCGGTCTGCTCGGCCAGTTCGTTGGCGTCTTCCTCGGCGTCGGCAGCCGCGTCGGCGGCTTCGGGCTCCTCGCCCTGCTCGTCGTCCTCGACCACGTTGATGCCCATGTCGGAGAGCATGGCCATCGTGTCCTCGATCTGCTCGGAGGTGACTTCCTCCGAGGGCAGCACCGAATTCAGTTCGTCCATGGTGACATAGCCGCGCTTCTTGGCGGCCTTGATCATCTTCTTGACAGCATCGTCGGAAAGGTCGAGCAGAGGGCCATCGGTGGCGCCTTCACGTTCGGTCTCGACCTCTTCCTTTTCTTTTGTCGCCATTCTTTATTTTCTCCAAGCGGCCAGGTATCTAGCCGCATAAGTATCAAGCCGCGTAAGCTGCCGTACCGGTTAAATCAGATGCGCTCTCGCTAGAACGCGTTTCCCCGGGCCAGTAACTGCATCTCTCGTTAAGTCCAGATTAACCCTGGTAACTGTGTCAGGCTGACCGCCTGTCCAGTGACCGGTACCTCACATCGCTGCATTTCCGTCGACGCCGGCGCGGGTTAACGTTTCGAATCGTCCTGATTCCGTCATTCTGCCAGAAGGTCAAGCGCCTCTCGCATGATTCGCATGAAAAAAGCGAATCAATTACCCGACTTAAAGCGCCGCGGCTGATTCGACGCGCAAGCACGGTTCTGCACTTTCACTCTTTCGTAAGCTTCGACCTACACCCGCCCGGCCCTGCCCGAAGACACGCCGAACCCTTCAATCAGCGCCTCCGTTGCCTGCACGTCACGAAATTGCGCCTGGATCTCGACGAGATGCCGGTAGTTTTCGTCCGTGGGATCGCTGGCGAGCGCTGCTTCTGCCTGTTTCAGCTCCTTATGTAAGGTGCGCGCGCTGCGCTGCAAGTGGAGCGCCTGGCTGAAGGCGTCGCGGGCATCGTCAAGTCCGGCCGTTTCCAGCGCCGGCCATTGCCGCGCCCGTTTGATCAGCGCCACCACGCGCGCCCAGATCTCGCCGCAGCCGGCACGTTCGATCGTCGCGATCACCGCGTTGCGGTCGTTGGCCATGTCATGCGCCATCGCATCGAGGATCGCCGCGTGCAATCGCTTCAGATCGGTGTTGGCGAGGTCGAGGAACTCGACATGCGCGAAATTCTCGTCGATCAGCGCTGGATGATTGACAAGAGCTGCGATGATCGTCGCCTCGCGCACCGACATCCCCTCGCTGCCGCGCTTGACCAGCGCCGAGCGGCCAAGGCTTTCGGTGATCGCGGTGCGTCCACCGGCATTGCCGCCGCGTGCGAACTGCCCGCCAGCAGCTGAGCCCTTGCCCTGAAAGCGCCCGCCGGACCGCCCGTCTTGGCGCCCCCCTTGATAGGTTTGGCGCGCGCCGCGCTGGGCGCCGAAAAAGCTTAGCACTCGCTCGCGCATTTCCTGTTGGTAGTGATAGCGCAAGCTCTCGTCGCGGATGCGGCTGGTCAGTTCGCGCAGCGTTTTTTCCAGTTCCGCCCGTCGTTCCGGCGTGTCGAAGATGCCGCCGGCCGTTTCTCGCATCCACAAAAGGTCGGCGAGCGGCCGCGCCTCGGAAAGCACGGCGCCAAACGCGTCCGGCCCTTCGGCCTTGACCAGATCGTCCGGGTCCTTGCCTTCGGGCAGAAGCGCAAAGCGCACCGAGCGGCCTGCCTGGACCGCCGGCAGCGCCATGTCGGCGGCGCGCCATGCCGCCTTCAGACCGGCCTGGTCGCCATCGAAGCACAGCACCGGCTCGCCGGCCATCCGCCACAGCAGTTCGAGCTGGTTTTCGGTCAGCGCGGTGCCGAGCGGCGCCACGACATTCTCGAAACCGGCCTGCGCCAGCGCGATCACGTCCATATAGCCCTCGACGGCAATCACCGTGCCGCCCTTGGCCACTGCCTTGCGCGCCCGGGCGAAATTATAGAGCACGTTACCCTTGTGGAAGAGCTCGGTGTCGGGCGAATTCATGTATTTGGCGAGCGCATCGGCTGCCAGCGCCCGCCCGCCAAAGGCGATTATCTTGCCTCTGGAGTCCGGGATCGGGAACATGATGCGGTCGCGGAACCAATCGTAGGAAACCGGAACGTCGTCGCCATGGCGCACCAGCCCGCATGCCTCGATATCGGCCTTGGGCACGCCCTTGGCGGCAAGATGCTCCTTCAGCGCATTGCGACTGTCGGGCGCATAGCCGAGCCGGAACGACTGCTGCGTCGCCGGCGTCAGCCCGCGGTCGCGCAGATAGGCGCGGGCTTTTGCGCCTTCCGGTCCCTGCAGCCGCTCCTGGAAGAAGGCGGTCGCCATTTCCATGACTTCGGTCAGGCTGGCGCGTTCCTTTTCGCGCCGTTCCTCCTGGGCATCGCGCAACGGCATCGGCACCCCGGCCATGTCGGCGATCTTCTCGACCGCTTCGGGAAAGCTCATTCCGTCGAGTTCGGTGAGGAATTTGAAGTGGTCGCCCGAAACCGAGCAGCCGAAGCAATGATAGCGTCCCTTCTTGTCCTCGCAGTGAAAGGACGGGCTCTTCTCGCCATGGAAGGGACAGCACGCCCAATAATCGCCGCGCGGCGCGTTGGTCTTCTTCCTGTCCCACGCCACGCGCTGGCCAATCACCGAGGAAATCGGCACGCGGTCGCGTATCTCGTCGAGGAAGGCAGGTGGAAAGCGCATCGGAAACGGCTCGTTTGCGTCCATATAATCACGCCGGCGAAACCCGACGACTCCTAATGCGAACCATACCCGGTTTTCACAGGGCAAAAAGAAGGCGGCCGTTGCCGGCCGCCTTCCTTCCTGTCCGGCATTGCGCCGGTCGACGTTTGACGGTCAGTGCGCGGCAATCGCGCCGAAGATGATGCCGGAGACGACGCTGACCAAGAGATAGTCGTTGCCGACGCGGATCCATTCCTGGCCACGGCCCGGACGACGCAGGCCATAGTGGCGATAGTCGCGGACCGGCTGGTGGCGCCTCCAACTCGAATATCTCTGGCCGTTGCGCCAATGGTTCCTCTTGACGACGACTTTCTTCTTCACCACGACGCGCGTCTTGACGTGCCTGTCCGGCTTCTTCCAGTCGACCTGGCTGTAGGTCGACTGCGGTGCATTCGGCGCGTTCAGCGGCGCTGCCTGGCCCTGCAGGGACGTCGCAGCCAGCATCGATACGGCGACTGCGGAAAGAATGATACGTTTCATGACGGGGTACTCCTTGGTTGTCGATGCCCAAGCAATAGAGCCCGAAAAATGAACCGAAACTGAACACACGGATTACATTTTTGTAATGATTTCAAATATTTATAATAGCTAATTCAACACTCAGCTCAAACCTGATCTGAAGCGGTCGTCGGCACTTGAGCGCGCGACCATCAAGAAGCCGGCCGGCGATGCAACCATTTTGCGATCCATCCATTTCCGACACGCCCTGTCGCGCAACAGCCGGCCGAATTGGGCAAAATTTATTATCCGGCTAAAAGTAATCGGAGTAGTATCGACCTTTGCAATGTCCTTGATTCGCCCCCTCTTTTGCGCCTTTGCCATCACGGCTCCCATATTGCTGGTGGCTGTCGGAATGCGAGCCTGACATGAGCGGTTCGGTCGTTTTGCTGCATCTTGCCGGCGCGGTGGCGCTGATGCTGTTTGCCACCCGCTTGGTGAAGACAGGTGTCGAGCGCGCCTATGGCGATGTGCTGCGCCACAAGCTGCGCGCCACCATGCGCAATCCTTTCATGGCGGTTCTGGCCGGCTGCGGCCTGGCGATCGCCCTGCAAAGCTCCACCGCCGTCACCTTGCTGGTCGGGTCCTTCGCCGGCGCCGGCATCGTCAGCGGTATATCGGGCCAGCTTGCCGTGCGCGGCGCCGAGATCGGCTCGGCGCTGGTGGTCAAGCTGCTCACCTTCGACCTGTCGCTGCTGGTGCCGGTCTGTCTTGTCGCCGGCACCGTCATGTTCATGGCCACCGAGCGGCGCGACTGGCGCCAGTTCGGCCGCATCCTGGTCGGCATCGGCCTGCTGGTGTTGTCGCTGGAAATGATCGGCCAGGCCTCGGAGCCGCTGCGCCAGAGCACCCTGATGCCGGTCGTCGTCGATTACTTCTCCGGCGATCCGGTCACCGCCTATCTGCTGGCGGCGCTGGTCACCTGGCTGTTCCATTCCTCGATCGCCGCGGTCCTTTTGATGGTGACGCTCGCCGGCCGCGGCTTCATCCCGCCCGAACTCGGCATCGTGCTGGTGCTCGGCGTCAATCTGGGTTCGTCGATCATCGCGCCGCTACTCACCCGCAATGCGGAGCCGGGCGTGCGTGTCGTACCGATCGGCAATCTCCTGATGCGCGGCATGGGCTCGCTGGCCATGCTGATCCTGTTCCTGTGGTTGAAACCGTCGGTCGCCTTTCTCGGCGCCACCGTGCCCGACCAGATCGTCAACGCCCATATCCTCTTCAACATCCTGATCCTGGTTGCCGGCCTGCCGCTGGCCGGCCTCGTCTACCGCGTTTCGGAAAAGATCGTGGCGCTCGGCACCAAACCGGCGCCGGCAGAAGCGCTCGACGTCGTCGAGTTGTCCGCGCTCAACGACAGCGCCCTCGATGTGCCGAGCCAGGCGCTGGCCAACGCCACCCGTGAGGTGGTGCGGGTCTGCGAGACGGTCGAGATCATGCTGAAGCGCATCATCGAGCTCTATGAAAGCGCCGACGCCGACAAGATCAAGGCGCTGGCCGCGCTCGACGACCGCGTCGACAAGAAACATGCGTCGATAAAGCTCTATCTGGCCAAGGTCACCAGGAACCCGCTGACCGAGGACGAGGCGCTGCGTTGCCAGGAGTTGATCGGCGCCTGCGTCAAGCTCGAACAGGTCGGCGACATCATCGTGCGCAACATGCTGGTGCATGTCAGGAAGAAGCTTGAGCGCGGGCTGGAGTTCACGCCCGAGGGTTGGCGCGAGCTTAGCGGCTTCCACGCTTCGGTGCTCGCCAACGCGCGGCTTGCCTTCAACGTGCTGGTCTCGCGCGATCCGGAGACCGCCCGCCAGCTGGTGCTGGAAAAGGATCGGCTGCGCGATCGCGAGAAGGAGACCAGCGCCAGCCATTTCGTGCGGCTGCGCGACGGCACCGCCAAGAGCGTCGAGACCAGTTCCATCCATCTCGACACCATCCGCGACCTGAAGCAGATCAATTCGCTGCTTGCCTCGATAGCCTACCCCGTGCTCGAGGAACGCGGCCTGCTCACCGGCTCGCGGCTGAAGGCCGGATAGATTGGGCCCAGCGCGGGAATTGCCTGGAGCCGGCGCGCGAAAATTAGTCTTTGCTAACCCTTCCGTCTGTCGGCTAGAGCATTTTTCAGCCAACCGTCTTCGCTTAGCGTCGGACAACACGCGTCAAGCAAAGACCTGGAGCGCGGTTTTGGTTCCACCAGAACGCAAGGCGCTCTAAGGATCGCTTAAAATCCGCCGGGAGAAAGTCTATGGATACCCATTCGCGCAGTTTCGCCAAGGCGCTTTCCTGGCGCGTCACCGGCACGGTCGACACGATAATCATTTCGCTCATCGTGACGGGCAGCATCAAGCTCGCTGCGGCCATCGGCGTGACCGAGGTCATCACCAAATCGCTGCTCTACTATTTTCACGAGCGGGCGTGGTTGAAAATCCCCTACGGAAGGAAGACGACGACCGTCTAGCCTTGTGCGGCCGGAGCTTGGCTGAACCGATGAAGAAAACCTAAAGCGGCGTCGAGAATTTCTGGATTGCCCGCCGCTCTCGTCCGTGATTTGAGCCATCTCGTTCAAGGATCGCCTTCCCGCGCCATGCTTCCCCTCATCGCCCTGTTCATCGCTGCGTTCGCATTCGGCACTACCGAGTTCGTCATCGCCGGCGTGCTGCCGCAGGTGGCGGACGGCCTTGGCGTCTCCATCCCAACCGCCGGCTATCTCGTCTCCGGCTACGCCGGCGGCATCGCGATCGGCGGACCGCTGTTGACGCTCGCCACCAAGACGCTTTCCCGCAAGGCGTTGCTGCTTGGCCTTACCGCAGCCTTCACCATCGGCCAGGCCGCCTGCGCCCTTGCGCCCGACTTCGCCTCCATGTTGCTGTTGCGGATTGCAGTGGCCGTGGCGCACGGCGCCTACTTCGGCGTCGCGATGGTGGTTGCGGTCGGCCTGGCCCGCCAGGATCAGCGTGGAATGGCCGTGGCGCTCATCCTGTCGGGCCTCACGGTCTCCAATGTCATCGGCGTGCCGGCCGGCACGGCGATCGGCAATATTTGGGGGTGGCGCGCGACGTTCTGGGTGATGTGCGCGCTTGGTGTGGTTTCCATCGCCGCCATGGCCGCCCTCCTGCCGCGCCGGACGGGATCGTCGCGCCGGCCCGTCAGTTTCGGCAGCGAGGTCCGCGTGCTCGCACGCCAGCAGGTTTGGACGTCGCTAATCCTCATGCTGATGCTGATGATCGGCCAGTTCGGCCTGTTCACCTACATCACGCCGACGCTGCTTGAAGTCACCGGCCTCGGCGAGGGCCTGGTGCCCTGGGTGCTGCTGCTCAACGGTGTCGGCGCGACGATCGGCGTCTTTCTTGGCGGGCGGCTCGCCGACTGGAAACTGATGCCGTCGCTCATCACCATGCTTTTCATGCAGGCGGTGACACTTGCCGTCGTTTACACCGCCAGCCCGTACCCGGTGCCGATGGTCGTTGCGATCACTATCTGGGGTGGTCTCAGCTTTGCCATCGGCACCCCGATCCAGACCCGTATCCTGACCTGGACGGCGGACGCCTCCAATCTCGCCTCATCGCTTATCCCGGCCGGCTTCAATGTCGGCATCGCGCTGGCCGCCTCGCTCGGCGCCGCCATGCTCAATGCCGGTTATGGCTATCGCAGCCTGCCGGTGGTTGGCGCCATGGCCATGCTGGTCGCCGTGGCGGTCGCGCTCGCCTCACATATCTGGGAGTGGCGCCGAAACACGATGCCGCCGCTGCCGGCCGCTGCCGAATAGTCGGCAGGCGCTACAGGTCGATGCGATAGCGCAGGCTTTCGGCGCCGCCATAGGCAGCGTCCTCGAAGAATCGCCCGACGAGCCGTCCGCCATTGGCCAGGACCACCTTCTGCGAGGCGAGATTACCCGGCTTGGCGGTGATCTCGACGAAGGGCAGGCCGAGCGCCCTCGCCTCGCCGAGCATCAGCCTCACTGCCTCTGTCGCATGGCCGCGCCGCCGCTTCCATGGCACTACGGCATAGCCGATGTGGCCGAGCACATGTGGCGGCAGCTCGGCGGTGCCGCGCTGCCAGCGAAGGCCGATCGAGCCGGCGACTTCGCCGTCCCAGATCCAGCGCCGGAATCCCGGCAGGCGCGGCACGTTCGTCCCATCAAGCAAGGTGATCGGACCACCCTTGGCATCGGGGTCGTCGAGATCGGCGAGGAAGGCCGTTGGATTCTTTTCGATGGCCGCAAGCTGCTCGCGCGTCGCCTCCATTAGCCGCACATTGTCCGGCGACCAGCCGCGCTCAAGGGCGGCCTTGTACGACGGCAGATGTTCAAGCGCCGGTTTGACGAGTTCAACCATGACGTACGATCGCTCCGCTGCCGCCCTCGGATTCTGAAGTTGATCTTCAGGGGCGGCTTTCTAAAATCAAATGTCATCGATTGGGTCCACCTACTTTGGAGTGAACACAATGGCCGACCACAGGTCCGAGAAGTCGGCGAAGGCCGCCGCCGAGCGGGGCGCGGCAACCAAACCGCGCAAGGCGACGCCGAAGCCGCAGTCCGGGAAGGAAGCGAAGCCGGCACTCCTCGCAGGCGGCAACCCCCAGATCGCGAAGGCCGAAGGTGACGCCCCGGTGCAGGCCTACATCGCGGCCATGCCGGGCTGGAAAAGCGATGTCGGGCGCCGCCTCGACGCAATCATCGTGCGCACCGTCCCCGGCGTGCACAAGGCCGTCAAATGGAACTCGCCGTTTTACGGCATCGAAGGCCAGGGCTGGTTCCTGTCGTTTCATGTCTTCACCCGCTACGTCAAAGTGACCTTCTTCCGGGGCACGTCACTGCGTCCTGTTCCTCCCGGCGAGTCCAGGCACAAGGACGTGCGCTACCTCGACATTTATGAGGACCAGCTCGACGAAGCCCAGTTCGCCGCCTGGGTGAAGCAAGCCAGCCAATTGCCAGGCGGGCGACTGTGAGATGCATCACGAATTAGCCAAGGGCGTCTGCAAGCACCTCATTCAGGCGTGCAAACGCGGTGGGCTCGTCTGGCGCATGGGCCGGATTAACTTCTGTGACGGTCAGGCCGCGCCATTGCTGCAGAGCGGTCAACTGCTTTAGCACGAAGGCGGCTTGCTCCAGTTTGAGACCGTGGCAACGGCGCACATTCTCAGCAATCGGGAAATCGATAAAGGAGAGCACATCGGCATCGAAGTGAATAAGCACACAGTCAAAGCGCGCCGCCCATTCGGCCGCGCGCGCCGCCGCCGCCTCGATATCAATCAAAGCTTCCTCACGCGAAATGACCTTGATCGCGTGATCTCTGATCGCGGCGGCTTCAGGCGGAGTGATATTCTCGACGCCGAAATAGAGAAGTTGCTGAGGCACGAGCATCGGACGAGTTGGGCCGAGCCCCGCGAGCGAAGACTCGCATCCCGGGATGTTGAGCAGATGGGCGACACCAGTCCAGTCCAAGGCGCCGTCGCTCGTGTCAGGTGTGTTGAGATCGGCGTCAAAGTCCATGTAGACGAGTCCGATCCGCGCGCCGGCCGCGTTCGCCCCGGCGACCGTGCCCAACTCCACGGTACAATCGCCGCCCAAAACAAGCACGTCTTCCTGCGCCGAAATCGCCGTCGCCACGTGGCTTGCGACCAAGTCACAGGCCCCGCGCACGGCCTCCAGGTTCATGGCCTGCGGCCGCGAAGAGTCCGGTCGCCACCGGAACGATGCAACATCGCTATGATCCCTGATGGTTCTGCCTCGGCTCGCGAGCGCCTCTGCGAGCCCATGGCGCCGAAACACCGCGGGGGCTTGTTCCTGCCCTGGCGAATAGGCGCCGGCGCTGGTGGCGGCGCCGAAAATGTTCAACAAACGCGCCGCCAAATCGAAGCTCCATTTTTCGTATGATCCTGGTTGCAAAACGGGTCTGGAGCGACGAAGGTTCCTCTTCGACGTCGAGAGTTTGTTGCTCGCGCCGGAACGGCAAACGGCTCGCCGCATCGATGCGTACGCCAGACGCCGGACGTCGAACGTTCACAAAGCCACTGGGACCAATCATGACCAAAGCGACAACAGCCATGAAGAAGGGCGGCTCGACGGAGGGAGCAGGAGGAGACACCCCCTCTCAATTGATAGATGCGAGAATCAAAGAGCTGAGCGATTGGCGGGGCGAGATGCTCGCTCGGATCCGAACCCTCATCAAGCAGGTCGATCCCGAAGTGGTCGAGGAGTGGAAGTGGAGAGGGGTTCCGGTGTGGGAACACGCCGGAATTATCTGCACCGGTGAGACCTACAAGAATGTCGTGAAAATGACTTTCGCCAGGGGCGCCACGCTGGAGGACCCATCTGGCCTCTTCAACTCCAGCCTCGAAGGCAACACCAGGCGCGCCATCGACATCCATGAGGGCGACAAGATCGATGAAGAGGCGTTGAAGGCGCTCATTCGCGCCGCCGTGGCACTGAACCTGTCGGTGCGAGCTGCCGCCCGCCCCGCCCGCTCTCAGAAACCGAAGAGCGCCTGAGAATCAATCATATGCGGCCAGGGCTGGCGCCTCGCTGTCGCCTCCTCCAATGCCTTACGAGCTCGCTGCAGCGGCAAAATCCTACTGCAGCAGTCCCTTGACGATCCCGCTCGCCTTGGAGAAATCCATTTGGCCGGCGTATTTCTCCTTGAGCACGGCCATAACCTTGCCCATGTCCTTGACGCTGCTGGCGCCGGTCTCGGCGATGGCGGCGCGGATCGCCGTTTCGGTCTCTGCCTGGCCCAGTTGCGTCGGCAGGAAATCGCGGATGATGGCCATCTCGTCGCGCTCCTGCGCGGCAAGCTCCGGCCGCTTGCCGTCGTCGAAAGCCTTGGCCGACTCTTCGCGCTGCTTCACCATCTTGGCCAGTATCTGCAGGATCTCGTCGTCGCTGGCCGGCTCCTTGCCGGCGCCGCGATTGGCGATGTCGCGGTCGTGAATGGCCGCCTGGATCAGCCGCAATGTCGGCAGCCGGCGCTTGTCCTGCGCCTTCATCGCGCTCTTCAGAGATTCAGCGATTTTGCCGCGCATGATGCTTTCTCCTTCGAATGCGACGGACAATAGCCGTGCCGAAAGCCCAAGGCAAATTCGACGCCGCCCGGCAAACCGCTGATATTGTTCGACGAAATAAATCGCGCCTGCGGGCGTAGCATCATTGACCGCTCTGGCGCCTTCCCCTATGTACTGGGCCTTGCATGAACTGAGTTTTTGTTGCGCGCGCTGGCTGCGAAATCGCCGCTGCGCGCGGTTTGCTGCGCAGAATGGTTCGCCGGACCGATTGAAGGGCGCAGCCTTTAGGAGTGCCGCCATGGCAACGATGACCGCCGCGTCGACCCCCACTTGGGCCACCGAGAAGCCGACCGCCCTGCTGGTGCTGGCCGACGGCACCGTCATCGAGGGCCGCGGCCTTGGCGCCACCGGCTCCGCCGTCGCCGAAGTCTGCTTCAACACCGCGCTGACAGGCTATCAGGAAATCCTCACCGACCCGTCCTATGCCGGCCAGATCGTCACCTTCACCTTTCCGCATATCGGCAATATCGGCACCAATGACGAGGACATCGAGGATCTCAACCCGGTTGCCCGCGCCGGCGCAGTCGGCGCCGTGTTCAAGGCCGACGTCACCAATCCGTCCAGCTATCGCGCCGCTTCTGGTCTTGACCAATGGCTGAAGAAACGCGGCATAGTGGCGCTTTCGGGCATCGACACCCGCGCGCTGACCGCGCTGATCCGCGAAAAGGGCATGCCCAACGCCGTCATCGCGCACGCGCCCGACGGCATCTTCGACATCGAGGAGCTGAAGCGCCGCGCCGCTGCCTGGTCCGGCCTGATCGGGCTTGACCTGGCCAAGGACGTCACTTCCGGCCAGTCCTCGGTCTGGCGCGAGACGCCGTGGGTCTGGGACGAGGGCTTTGGCGAACAGACCGATCCGTCCATGCATGTCGTCGCCATCGACTACGGCGTAAAACGCAACATATTGCGCCTGCTTGCCGGCCTGGGCGCCAAGGTCACCGTGGTGCCGGCCAACACCGGCGCCGAGGATATCCTCGCCATGCGGCCCGACGGCATCTTTCTCTCCAACGGTCCCGGCGACCCGGAAGCCACTGGCGACTATGCCGTTCCGGTCATCCAGGACTTGCTGAAGACCGACATCCCGGTCTTCGGCATCTGCCTCGGCCACCAGATGCTGGCGCTGGCGCTTGGCGGCAGGACCGCCAAAATGCATCAAGGCCATCACGGCGCCAATCATCCGGTCAAGGATCACACCACCGGCAAGGTTGAGATCGTCTCGATGAACCACGGCTTTGCCGTCGATGCCGGCTCGTTGCCCACGGGCGTCGAAGAAACCCATGTCTCGCTGTTCGACGGCTCGAACTGCGGCATCACCCTGACTGGCAGGCCGGTGTTTTCGGTCCAGCATCATCCCGAAGCCTCGCCGGGCCCGCAGGACTCGCATTATCTGTTCCGCCGCTTCGTCAATCTCATCCGCGAAAAGCGCGGCGAGCCGGCGCTGGCGGAGCGCGCCTGATTCAGGTTCGCACCGTCGCCGTCGTGACGTCCCTCACCGCGCTCGGCTTCTCGACCCTGAGCACAAACGCGATCAGCGACAAAGCAAGAAAGATACCGCCGAGCACAAAGGGCGCGCCGCCGAACGTCACCGGCGCGCTCGGCCCGGTGAACCAGGCGAAGATTCCCGTATAAAGCAGCGGCGTTATGATGCTGGTGATCGAAAACACGCTCGTCATCGCACCTTGCAGTTCGCCTTGCGCGGAGGGCGGCACCTTGGCCGCCGCCAGGCTCCGCAGCGGCGGATCGGCCAGCGCCTCGAGGCAGGTCGCCACGATCACCGCATAGATCATCCAGCCCTTCCACGCCGCGGCATAGCCGAAGGCGGCGAGCGCGGTAAAAGCAAGGCCGATGGCGGCGGTCCGCCATTCGCCGAGCCGTGGGATGACGCGCGGCAGGACAAAACCCATCACCAACGCCCCGCCAAGGCCGAAGACGCCGAGTGAGAAGCCGATCTGCTGTTCGCTCCAGCCGTAGCGGTAACTGCCGACGAACGACCACACGGCAGGGTACATCATGTGACCGAGCGTCATCAGGAAGAACACCAGGCCGATCCAGCCGATCCCCTTGTAATTGCGCATCTGCTTCAGGGCGCCGAGAGGATTGGCGCGGCGCCATTCGAAGCGGCGCCGGTGATGCTGCTCCAGCGTTTCCGGCAGGAAGAACCAGCCGACGATGAAGTTGATCAGAGCAAGCACCGCCGCGCCCCAGAACGGCACGCGCGGCCCGAATTCGCCGAGCAACCCGCCCAGCACCGGGCCGATGACGAAACCGACGCCGAAGGCGATGCCAAGCAGGCCGAAATTCTTCGCCCTGTTCTCGTCGGTGCTGACATCGGCGATGAAGGCGGAGGCGGTCGAATAGCTGGCGCCGCTGATGCCGGCCAGCACCCGGCCGATGAACAGGACCCAATAGGACCAGGCCACCGCGCAGATCAGATTGTCGACGGCGAAGGTCAGCACCGAGGCCAGCAGGATCGGACGACGGCCGAAGCGGTCGCTGAGATTGCCGACCAGCGGCGCGAACAGGAACTGCATGGCCGCATAGACGAAGAACAGCCAGCCGCCTTCGATCGCCGCTTCGCTGACCCCGACGCCGGTCAGTTCCTGCAGATAGGCCGGCAGCACCGGCATGATGATGCCGATGCCGGTGATGTCGAGCAGCAGCGTGGTGAAAACAAGCGCAAGGCCCCGCCTGGCGGTTTTGGCTTCGATCATGACGGTATCGACTCCTGGAGCCGCCTCGCAGCGAAGGTGGAAAGCTCGTTATAGGCGAGCAAGCCCCACAGAACAATAAGGGAACAGGCCAGGAATTTTCATCCTGACATCAACTGTCGACATGAGCGCGGCTGCACCGCCGCCCCTTTCAACGCCATTTCAACGAGAGCCCAAACACCTCAGATCGGGGTGTTGAACGTATCGCAGTCCGACAGCTTGCCGCTCTTGTAGCCGCGTGCCAGCCAGGTTTGACGCTGCTGCGAGGTGCCATGGTTGAAGCTTTCCGGCACGACATAGCCCTGCATCTTCTTCTGCATCGTGTCGTCGCCGATCTGCTGGGCGGCGTTCAGCGCCTCGTCCATGTCGCCCTGTTCCAGAATGCCTTTCTGCCCGGTGAAATGCGCCCAGACGCCGGCGAAGCAATCCGCCTGGAGCTCGACCTGCACCGACATGTGGTTGGCCTCGGCCTCGCCCATCTGCTGCCGCATCTGGTTGAACTTGGGCAGGATGCCGGTGAGGTTCTGGACATGGTGGCCGACCTCATGCGCGATCACATAGGCTTGGGCAAAATCGCCCGAAGCGCCGAATTGCTGGTCGAGCTGCTGGAAGAAGGTGGTGTCGAGATAGACCTTGCGGTCGCCGGGGCAGTAGAACGGGCCGGCCGCGGACGAGGCGAAGCCGCAAGCCGAACGGATCTGCGCGCTGAACAGGACCAGCTTGGGGTCCTCGTAGGTCAGGCCCTCGGCCCGGAAAATGCCGGTCCAGGTGTCCTCGGTCTCGGCCAGGACAGTCGAAACGAACTGCTTCATCTCGTCGGAGGCGGGTGCCCCGGTGCCACCGCCCTGTTCTCCGCTGTTGTCGGTGATCTGACCGCCGCCACCCGGCACCAAGCCGCCACCGGCCAGGATCTGAAGCGGGTCGATGCCGATGGCCTTCAGCCCGAAATAGAGGACCACGAGAATGATGATGGTCGACAGCGACATTCCGCCGCCGGAGCGGCCGCCGATCGGGATGCGGAGACGGCCGGGGCCGCCGCGCGGCAGGTTGAGCCCGCCGCCCTGGCCGCGTTGGTCCTCGACATTGTCACTTTGACGACGACCTTTCCAGAGCATGGCAACTCCCCGCGATGCACGTATCGGTACCTTGCCGATCTCATGGCCCGATCCGACCCAACAAACAATTATCCCAATGGTTGCGCCAAGTCACAGTATTTTTCGCATGACGGGCCCGCCGGCTCTGGGGTCAGTCCGTGCACGACACCCGCGGCTGAGAGCCCTGCCGGCGCTTTTTTTGGTCTTGGACTTGGTCAGTCACGCTCAGATCTTCTGCTTGGTGCCCGCGCTCTTGCCGTCCGAGCTTTTCGAGCGCTCCTCGAAGCGGGCCCCGCCCTTCTTGAGCGGGCGTCCAGTATCCGCTTCGGTCTTGCGTTCGTCCTTCGCCGCAGCCTGCTTCAATCCCTTGGCCGCTTGCTTGCCCTTCGCTGTCGGTGCCTGTTCAACGCCCATCGTATCCTCCTCGGTCTCGCGCCAATTGCTGGCACGATCTCAAACGCCGCGGCAGCGCGGCGGTTCCGGCAGGACCGTCGGCCGCGTCCGCATCTTGGCCACCGTCGGCTGGGCGACGCCGAGCCGCGCCGCGATGTCGACCGGGCCTCGTTGCCGTTCTCGATCAGGTCGGCGACAAGCTGCATATAATCTTTGAGCAGCGCACGGCGCCGTGCTTCGCCGCGTCGGCTGAGGGTTTTCTCGACCATGCATTGAGTGATCTCGTGGGGCTGCGCGACAATTCGGTCAATCGCGCTATCTTCTCACGCGACATGACCAGAATTGCCGAAGCCAGAAAATTCTACGCGCGACTGATGGCTGCCAATGCAGGTTCGGCCGATCCGCGTCTCGAGGACATGTTCGCCGCGGTGCCGCGCGAAGCTTTTCTCGGGCCCGGGCCGTGGACGGTCGTCGCCGGCAACGGCAAGGTAGAAACGCCGAGCGCCGATCCTGTTCACATCTATCAGAACGTGCTGGTGTCGCTCGACGCCGAAAAGGGCATCAACAATGGCGAGCCGTTCCTGCATGCCATGTGGATTGGCAAGGTGGCGCCAAAACCCGGCGAGGCCGTCACTCATGTCGGCGCCGGCACCGGCTATTACACAGCTCTGCTGGCAAAACTGGTTTCGCCGGGCGGCGCAGTCACCGCTTTCGAACTGGATTCCAGTCTCGCCGAACGTGCGATCAAGAATCTCGAAGCCTACGGCAATGTGACCGCCATCCATGGCGATGCGGTCGTCGGCGGCCTGCCACCGTCCGACATCATCTATGTCAATGCCGGCGTTGCGGCACCCCCAGCCGAATGGCTGAAGGCGCTGAAGCCCGGCGGCCGCATGGTCTTTCCGTGGCGTCCGGCCGAGCGCATTGGCCTCGCGGTGATGGTGACACGCACGGATAAGGGGTTTGCCTGCGATCCGTTCATGCGATCATGGTTTATCCCTTGCATCGGCGCCTCGGCGGCCTCGACAAAAATCGACCGCGACAAGGCGGCACGCAGCCGAAAGATCTGGCTGACGGCCGACAAGGCACCGGACCGCACCGCCACCGCCGTCATCGGCGACGTCTGGTTCTCGTCGCAAAGTGTTGGCGGCAGCCGGTCGCAATGACGTCGCCGCGTCGAGGCGTCCCGTGCTTGCCGCTCGACATGCGCCGGAGCCCAGAAATTTTCCGGCCCTGTCGGGCAGGCGTCCGCTCGCACGTCCTTTGGCCGAAATCCGGCGGCAACGGCTCGGATGATTAAAGGGAGAATCCAATGAGGAAGATCACCACTGCGACATTCGTCAGCCTCGACGGCGTCATGCAGGCGCCCGGTGGGCCGCAAGAAGACCCGGTCGGCGGCTTCGAATTCGGTGGCTGGACGTTCCATTACTGGGACGACGTCGGGGGCGCCTTTATTGGTGAGACCTTCGCAAAACCCTTCGCGCTGCTCCTCGGCCGCAAGACCTACGACATCTTCGCCGCGCATTGGCCATACCAGAAAGACGATCCGATCGCCGACCGTTTCAACGCCGTCACCAAATATGTGGCCACCCACCGGCCCGACACGCTGTCGTGGCAAAACAGCCAGTCGCTTGGCGACGACGTCGTGGCTACCCTGCGCCAGTTCAAGCAGGAGGACGGGCCGGACCTGCTCATCCAGGGATCGAGCGAACTCGTCCAGACCTTGCTCGCCAACGACCTGATCGACGAGATCAGCCTGCTGACCTTCCCGCTGGTACTGGGCAAGGGCAAGCGGCTGTTTGGCAGCGGCGCAATCCCGGCGGCTTTCAAGCTGAACCGCTCACAGGCATCGACCACCGGCGTCATCATAGCGAGCTATGAACGCGCCGGTGAGATCAAGACTGGATCCTTCGCCCAGCAACAGCCATCCAATGCCGAGATCGAGAGGCGCCGGACCTGGAAGTAGTGTGGGGTTACAGGACCCTGGGTTCCTTGCTGCGCTAGATGTGAGTGGGGGAGAGGAATCCAAATTCTGCCCGGCAGCGCGATGAGGACAGCGCCACGCTTCCGCGATCTTCCTTTACTCCGCCGGCATGGCCACCGCCCGGGCGGCCCGGTGGCCGGCCAGCATGACGCCAAGACCCAGGATCGGGAACACCGCTGCGACCAGGCCGAGATCAGCCGGCGCGCCATAGCGCAGCACCGCGCCGCCGACGACGGCGCCCAGCGCCACGCCGAGATAGAGCGCCGAAGCGTTGAGCGACAGCACGATGGGCGCTGCGTCGGGCGCCAACCTGATGATGCGGCTGGCCTGCGCCGGCGGGAAGGCCCAGCCGACGATGCCCCACGGCACCATCATGGCCATCAGCGCCGGCCCGGCGATGCTGTGCGGCAGGAAGGCCGGAATGACCGAAAGCATCACCAGCATGACCGCACTCAGCGCCAGCGACCAGCTGACGGTGCGCGTCGCGCCGAAGCGGTCGGCGGCCTGCCCGCCGGCGATGTTGCCGATGACGGCGCCGACACCGAACGCAAGCAGCATGCCGGGCAGCGCGATCGGGCTCAAGCCGCCGCCTTCGATGGCTAGCGGCGCGACAAAGGCAAAGACCGTGAAAGCGCCGGTGAGCGCCAGCAGCGTGGTCAGCAGGATCGACGGCACGCCGGGGCGAAGCGTTGCGGCCAGCCGCTGCCTGAGCGGCAGCTTGGTGCCGACGATGCCGCGCGGCAGCCGGTACCACAGGATTGCGCCGGCCAGTGCGCCGAGCCCGGCGATGGCAAAGAACGTGCCGCGCCAGCCGGCAAACGTCGCGACAAGCGCGCCGAGCGGCGCGCCGACCGCCACCGCCACCGTAGTGCCGCCGACAACGACGGCAATGGCGCGGGCGCGGTGATGATCATCGACAAGCGCCACGGCCGTACCCTGCGCCGTCGCCGCAAACAGGCCGGACGACAGCGCCATGACGATGCGCGCGATCAGCAGCAGTTCGAAGGAGGAGCTCAGCGCCGCCGCCAGATTGCCCAGAACGAAAAACACCAGCGTCCACAAGATGACGCGTCGCCTGTCCCATTCGCCGGTCAGCGTCGCCAGGATCGGCGCGCCGAGCGCATAGGCGAGCGCGAAGGCGGTGATCAGCGTCCCGGCGAGCGGGACCGAGATGGCGGCATCGGCCGCGATGTCGGGCAACAGGCTTGAAATGACGAAGCCTTCGGTCGCGATCGTGAATGATCCGAGCGCAAGCCAGAAGAGGCGCTTGTCCATGAACTCTTCCTTAGTTCAAAAGTTATTGAACAATTGTACATAATGGCACATGTTGTCAATGAGCCGCCCGAGAATAGCCGAACCCTGCTGACAGCTCCATGTCAGGACTAAGGTAGCGGGACGTGGAAACTGGGGGCATCCACCAGGAGGAGAGGCGTTGAAATCGGCCCTGATTGCGCTTAGTTCTCCGGCATGACGCTGCCCCACCCCACCGCCGACCAGATCAGCCTGCCGAACGTGCTTGCCGTGCTCGGCGATCCCACCCGGCTGGCCATCGTGCGCTATCTCGCCAGCAAGGAGGGCGTGCCGCTGAATTGCAGCCAGTTCCTCGATCTCGGCTCAAAGACCAATCTCAGTTACCACCTGGCCAAATTGCGCGAGGCCGGCGTCACCCGCACCGAGGTCGTCGGCACCAGCCGGCTGATCACGCTGCGCCGCGACGATCTCAATGCCCGCTTTCCCGGCCTGCTCGATAGCGTCATTGCCGCAGCCGTCGACGACCCAGCTCTGCCCGCGGTCGGCGCCTCCGAGATCGAAGTCCGCGCCTAACACCACTCCGGGACCGCCAGTTAAGGAGCGGATTTCTCGGAACCTGGGTTCCTCGCCTCACAAAGTGGGGAGAGGTGTCTCGGCGAAGCCGAGACGGAGAGGGGCCTTGACGCTCTCCAATCGTTCAAAGAAGCTTCATTCTATCGACGCGGCTCTGCGAAGAGCCCCTCTCCGGCCGCGGAGCCTGTCCTCGGGCTTGCCAAAGGCAAGACCCGGGGGCGGTCAGTTCTCCCCCGCTTCGCGAGGGCGAGGAAACGCTGCCCTGCCAACGGAGCTTCCCATGCGCATTGCCGTTCTCGCCGATATCCACGGCAACATCCTCGCCCTGGACGCCGTGCTCGACGATCTGCGGCAGCGCGGTGGTGCCGATCTTACAGTCAATCTCGGCGATTGCGTCTCCGGCCCGCTCTGGCCGCGCGAAACCATGGAGCGGCTTGAAGCGCTCGCCCTGCCGACAGTGCGCGGCAACCACGACCGCCGCGTCGCCCGCGATACCGCGGATGAAGCCATGTGGCCGTCCGACCGCTATGCGCAGGAACGGCTGACATCGGTCCAGCGCGAGGCACTGTTGGCCTTGCCGCTCACGCTGGAGGTCGCCCCAACAGTGACCGCCTTTCATGCCAGACCCGACCATGACGAAAAATACCTGACCGATACGATGGCCGACGGCCGGCTGGTCCGCGCGCCGCTAGTCGCCATCAAGCGGCGGCTGGCCGCGCTCGATCCGGCTTGCCGCATCGTGCTGTGTGGCCACAGCCACCGCAGCGAACTGATCCGTATCCCCGACGGCCCGGTGGTCTTCAATCCGGGCAGCATCGGCTGCCCCGCTTATGGCGACGACACGCCACCGGCGCATGTCTCCGAGCAAGGCTCTCCGCATGCACGCTACGGCATCGTCGAATTGGGTGGGCCGGGCCGCTCCGACCGCTTCGAAGCCATCGCCGTCGACTATGACCATGAGGCGGCAGCGCGGCAGGCCGAACAGGCGGGACGGCCGGAATGGGCCTACGCGCTGCGCACCGGATTTATGTCCGGCTGAACGCGCAACGCGTTCATGTCCGGCTGAACGCGGGACGCGTTCATGCCGCTAGGCTGAACGCAACGCGTTCATGCCGCACGCTGAGCTTGCTCATGCCGCGGACCGAACACCATTCCCCAGCCGCATTTTCCGGCTTACATAGCGCCATGTCGTCGCTTATAGAATCGTCCTGGAATGCGGTGGTGATTCCGTGCCTGGCCGCGCCTACGGAAATGCTTCTATCGCCCACGGCCAAAATGATGAGGCGCACAGTTACGCTCCGGACGACGCTGCTGATTGCCGCCCCTCTCCTGCTGACGGCGCTGCTGCCGGCCAGGGCCGAGGAAGCGCCGTTCGTCTCCATCGTGACCGACCTCGCTCCGGGCGATCTCCTGAACGTCCGCGCCACGGCATCGGCGATGGGCAAGATCAAGGCTCGGCTGCCGAATGGCACGAGCGTCAACAATCTCGGCTGCAACGACGTCAATGGCCACCGCTGGTGCAAGGTTGCAGAAATCGACAACCCGCAACTGGCGGGATGGGCTCCCGCGCGCTACCTGAACCCCGAGAATCCGGCGGCCGTTACGGATGCGGACATCGAAGCGACCGGCGAAAGCACGGCCGCGGCAGCCGGCGACTCGAACCCGGCAACTGCAGATCAGCCGCCGCCGGACCTGACGGCGCGCCTGGATGCGACCGGTCGCGAACCCACGATGACTGCCGTTGAGGCAATCGGCAGGGCGGCCATCGAGGATGCTTACCGCCTGGCGCTTTTTGCCAGCGAAAATCCTTCGGCCGGCGAGACGCAGGCGCCCGCGGCAGCGGACAAGCCCATCCGCAATCGCGCCGCCAATGCGGCGCCTCCGGCCAACGCGCAAACCGTTGCGCGGCTGCAGCCGCCAGGCAGGCCCGCGCCGGCCCTGGGTGCCCGCAACGAGATTCCTTGCGCGCGCCATGTCGGCCAGCCGATGACCAGTTGCAAGGCAGGCGTTGTCCACACGGGCGACAAAGCCGAGGTCACCGTGACCTGGCCCGATGGCGGCACCCGCGTCATCAGATTCCAGGCCGGTCGGCCCGCCGGCTCGAATGCATCAGGTGAATTCCGCTACACCCGTGAGGGCAGCCTGAACATCATCCGTGTCGGCGTTGCCGAACGCTTCGAGATTACCGACGCCCTGGCGCTGGGGAATGAGTGGCTAAGGGGAATAAGGCAGTAGGGCAGTAGGGCAATATGTTTAAGGGCGCTCGAACCCCTGCCCTACTGCCCTACTGCCCTACTGCCCTACTGCCCTACTGCCCTACTGCCCTACTGCCCTACTGCCCTACTGCCCTACTG